>NZ_JBHIMQ010000002.1:0-161006 GCF_042194225.1 Bartonella sp. MR110HLJHH
CCTGCGATGACAACCCCGATTGCCCACCGTACAAATGTGTCTTTTCCGATGTAGCGTCCTGCATAACCAATTGCTAAACATAAAAGTATAACGGCAGCAGCGATAGGTATAATCACTTTTAAGTCTGCCTGTAACTCTGTTAGAGCAGTCGATGCATTTTTTAAAACGGCTGCTTGTTGTGCATAAGCAGAACTATTCATAAAGAACGCAGCCATAGCTGCAGAAATTGTGATGATTTTGTTGTTACTTTTCGATTGAACACTAATTAACTTTTGCATATTTCACTCTTATTAAAATCTAGATAATATTTTTATATAAATAAACATATTGTATTTATAATTAATGCCATTATTACGTTGTTTTAAATAGCAGTGTAACAAGTTGGGTTGCAGAACCTGCGATGACAACCCCGATTGCCCACCGTACAAATGTGTCTTTTCCGATGTAGCGTCCTGCATAACCAATTGCTAAGCACAAGAGGATAACGGCAGCAGCAACAGGGATAATCACTTTTAAATCTGTCTGTAAATCCGTTAGAGCTTTCGATGCATTTGTTAAAGTGTTTGCTTGGGCTTGTGCATGAGCTGAACTACCCATAAAAAACACAGTTAAAGCTGCAGACAATGCAGCAATTTTATTACGAGCTGTTGTGTGAAGAATATTTAATTGTTTCATGTTCTTTATCCTGATTAAGATTAAAACTCCCACAAATGACCCCTCGTTCATGAAGAAACTTAAAGAGATATTTTGGATCAGCCCAAGTTCTTAGTTTTCCTCTTTGTGTAAGTAACGTATATTTATTTGGCTTTCCGGTGATTGGATCATCGGAAATAAACGTAAAATACCATTCTCTTTCTGAAAGCATCACGACTGTAATCTCACGTGCTGCTTTTTGATTAAATGCTATATCAACGCTGTTTTGTTCTATCATTTTCATTATCTTTGCCCTCAATTAGAAGAGATTTTGTCCAATCTTACTAATTAGAGCTTTAACATTTTCTTATCTACCTTTCATTATAATATCCTATCAAAATTCTAGGGTTTCGTGAAAATATCAGTTGTCACTCTAGCGAGCCTCTCGATGAAGAAGAATTTTCAGCCGAAAAAGCATCGCTGGTGCCACTTTCTTTATGTGTAAATGCATCTTCCTCTCCTCTTGAAGAGGGAGGAAGAGAATCTACGTTAGTTGTCTGTTCTGGTTCTTCTTTTTTAAGCTTTACAGGCTCCTGCAAATCTTCATTTCCTCGTACAGCAGCTTTTACTCCAATATATGAAGTAACTTTCTGTATAGAGGTGTGGTTTGAGTTTTCTGTGTTGTAAAAATTTAGCACAGATTGCAAAGTCGCTTTTTCAAAGATGCACTTTGATGTTGTTTGTTCATAGCAGTAAGTTAAAGCGCTTTGTACAGCTGTAAGATTTCTGCAAAAACCAAATGCATCAAAAAGAGAAAACAATTTCACATTTCCAACACCAATTTGCCCTAAAATTATGTTAAAATTATGTTTGCTCTGTCTAAACTGTTCAGTTGTTGCGATTGTTTCCTTAAGCTGAGATGATTGATAGAAGAAGTTATCTTTATCATCTGTTATATAGACATTGTCCCGCGCTTCTTGTTCGGCGATAACTGAAAATGTTATGGGAGGCGTATTGGATATGTATGCAGCAGCAAAAAATGTGAAATCTGGAACAATCATTAGCAATACACCTTATTATGAAAAATTTTATTAATACAAATGCTAATTCTTTGTGGTGCGTTTTTTCGTTGTCTTTTGATTTTATAAATTTGCAGAACGAAATTGTTTAGCGTAGAATATTCCCTGTGATTACTGTTTTGTTCTCTTCTAAGAATATTTCTAATATATGCGAATATCCAACCAACAAGATAAAAGTGTGGAATAAAATAGAGCACATTACGCCAACCAATATTATTGGAATCACGAAAAAATGCGCTGCTTTTAAAAAATAATAATCTTTGATACTGTATTGAAGCTGCTTGTTTTATATAATTTTCTAGTTGCAAAAATCTTTTCAAAAAAAATTTATACGAAGTAAAAATCCGTTGTGTATGAGGGGAGGTTTTATTGTCATAATGAACCACACTATCATTATACAGAGAGGGCTTGTTCTTTGTTGCGTATTGCCATAACTTATAGAGTGACGATTTATATTTACTTTTGGCTACTGATTCATGAGAGTCAGAGAGGTGTGATGGTGTTTGAGCACTGCATTTAGTAGTTCCAGCGATTGAACTGAAAAAAGATGCAGTGGTGGTAATTGATGTACCAATAAACAGTTCTTTGTGGTCCAAAGCACATCTCCGTCAAAGTGATATATGTATCGTAATTTTAATTTCGATAATAAATAGACGAAAATTGTCTATAATTGTGTTTAAAATATGGCAAGAAAAAATTCTTTTTTGCAAGGGGAGTAATTAAGGTGAATGATCTCAAAAATATGAATTTTGATGAACTACAAGAGATGCGTACACAAATCGATATGGAATTAAAAAAACGGCAAGCAAAGGAAAAGCAAAATGCGCGACGAAAAATTCTTGAAATTGCTAATGCCCATGGAATTGATATCGCTGATCTTGTGAGCAAAGAGCGCCATTATAGAAATCCCAATAACCAATGGGAATTATGGAATGGGCGTGGACGTAGGCCTAAGTGGATTAAAGAGTGGTTGGAGAATGGGTATACACTTGATGAACTTGAAGTAACATAACACGTGTGCGATATTTACAAGATAAGGGAATACCAAGGAATGTAAATGTAAGAAGTATGCTCTTTTGGGTAATTTGATTGTATAGATATACTGAACGAATATATTAAAGTATTGAGTGATCAAATAAAATGATAGGGGGCATGAATAAATGTATTTAAATGAAAAAGGTCTTGTTGTTATAATCTGGCAAGCATAATGATGATGCCAGATTATAATATTGTAATTGCTTTTGGCATTTGAGAGAGGGGGATATTTTACTTCTTTTTATAGTTTTATTGACTCTTTACAAAAGTGGTCGAAATGAGAATAATTTATTGCATGGGGATTTTCACTTAATATGTAAAATGATAATTTTATCAATTAATAAGTTAATAAATTAGCATAGTTATATTTTTGAAATATTGTTCTGTAGAACAAGTCTGATGTTATAGATTTTGTTTGGTCTTTTTTCTGTAAGATTATATATGAGGCATTTACTTTATTTATCGTTCGTTTTGTTGAGATGAGTGAGTGTGTAGGAAATGAAAAATTTTTATGGCTGTTATGGGGTTTATAGAATTTATGACATATTTCTGAGCGTTTGTGATTAAAATTCATTTATGAGCATTTATGAATAATGAATAAAGAGCTTATTTGAAAATAAAAGGATTGAGTCATTTCTATTGCGGTTTATCTTCTTTTATGGTGTGAAATAGGGGGGGGTGATATGCAAGTTTACAATTGTGTGTGATGGTATAGAGTACGGAACACTTTGTTATATATTAGAATATTTTTTCTAAAATCGTGTGGTATTCCACAATAAGTTAAAGGGTTAGTCTGAGGAACAGAATACCTCAAACAGAATACAGTTGTGTTACCAATTTACGTGCTTTTTTTAAAAGAAAAATTTTTCAATGCAACTAAGCTTATTTTATGGTGCTTCTCGTGAATAGTATAACGTAAAAGTCCCTATGATTACATAAAATCCATTTTGTACACCACCATTTTTATTTCAATAAAAAATATAAGCCGGCGCCATTATACACTTTACTCACCTCCAATGTTACTAAAGCCCTTAGTACTTGAGAGGGTAAGGATTCTTATTGCTGTTTTATTTATACGACACTCCTGCTTGTGATGTGCAAGTGAATGATTTTGATTGCTTCAACATGAGAGAGATTTGAATTAAGGGTATTTTATGATCGTTAGATTTATCACTCAATATGAGAACAATGAATTTATTATTATAAATAAAATGTTGTGTGCTAAAAGGTCTTGTTTATTTCGTTATGACGTGAAATGGCTTCTTTTAAGGTGTGGTGATATAAGGCAACCTCTTTGAGACATTAAATGTTTTTTTTCAGTGCGTGGTGAATATTCTTAGAATGTATCTCGCTTGTCGAGTCTTATATTAAGTGAAATATGGCAGGAGGAAGTCAAGAGAAAATTACTCGACAGGAATCTGGTTTGTAAACAGATTGGATGAGATAGGAATTTTTTGTTCTTTGAAGGAGGGAGGCAAAGGTTGTAAAAAAGTGAAATAGGATGAATTTTTGCTTAAAGTGGGAAGCCGTGTAGAAGGCGTGGGGCATTTGGAGTGAGTCCGGCAGCTTCTTGGATGAAGTATTTTTTTATTTTTGGCGCTTGATTAACAATACCAAGGCCGGTATCGCGGAGCATCCGTAAAAGAAGGCTATCATTAGAAAAGAGTTTATTAAGCCAATCATTGCTTAAAGCCATACGGACAACTTCAAAACGTCTCCAGCTTTGATAGCGCTCTAAAGCAGTGAGGGAGCCAATGTCAAGACCTAGTCGTGCTGTTTCAATAATCACTTCAGCGAGGGCAGCGCTATCGCGTAATCCTAAATTGAGTCCTTGTCCTGCAATGGGGTGGATGGTATGGGCGGCATCGCCAACGAGAGCAAAACGTGGTTTAACGCATTGACGTGTTAAAGAAAGACTCAAAGGAAAAGCTTGACGTTCGCCATTCCAAGAGAGTTTGCCTAATCGATGGCCAATGCGTCTTTCGAGTTCTGTTTCAAAAATAAGGGCATTAGCTTTGAGATAATATTGCGCAGTTTTATGATCTTCATTCCACACAATGGCAGATCGGTTGCCTTTGAGAGGGAGAAGAGCAAAAGGACCGGCAGGTAAAAAATGTTGAATTGCTTGACCATTATGGGGTTTTTCATGTTCAACTGTACAGATGATTGCTGTTTGTTTATAGGGATGAGAAAAGTTTTTAAGACCTGCTTTTTGGCGTAATTTCGAATGGGCTCCGTCGGCTGCAATAAGCAATTTTGTTTGCCAAACCTCTTCATTATTTAAAGTGACGGTTTTATGTTGGTCTTCTTGATGAAAATCAATGACACGCGTGTTTGCAATAACAGGGATATTGAGATCTTTGACACGTTTTTTTAAAGTGTTGATGAGTTCTCTCTGCTCTACCATAGCAGCAAAGGGCTCACCAGGGTTAATGTCGCCTTCAAAGGTTAAAAGAGTGGGTTTGACAGGGTCACTTGTGCTTGTATCTGTGATGATCATTGAATGAATGGGTTGCGCATAGGGTTTTATAGGTTCCCAACATTGTAATTGTTTTAACATACGAATAGAAGCAGCAGCAAGGGCAATGGTTCGTATGTTAGAAGCAGGAGTATCTTCTTGTGGAGCAGCATCAACGATTTTTATTTTCAGATTAGGGGCTGTTTGCTTGAGTGCTATCGCTAAGGTTAAACCGACAGCCGCTCCCCCTGCAATGAGAAGATCACATTGTTTTGTTTTATGAGATTTAATTTTTTTATTTGGTTTTACGTCTTTATTGCGATTAGAACACACAATATTTCTTCCATTGTTTACAGTTTGCTTTCTTTTAAAAAGAATATCTTTTTAAATTGCCTAAAATATCTTAACGTTTACTTTTCTTTCTGCTTTACAAAAACGAGGTTCTTTTTTGGCGCCAATCTGATGACAGATTGGTTTTTGAGAGTTCTTCTGCTTCATCATTTATGTGATTCATTTTACAGATTTATCGGATAAGCTGTTTTGAATGTCCTCTTCAATTCTTTTTACACTTGGTTGATAAAAAAGAAAACTAAAAATAAACAAAGATGATCGTATATTTTTTAAGTTGTATGAGTGTACTTTAGTATGCCTGTCCTGAAGGGGGATATTTAGTTAGTATGATAGATAAAAAATTGTGTTCATTCGTGATGGTTAAAACAGTATTAATATTTTGCCGTTATCATGATGTAGTGTAAAAAACATCATCTGTTTAGGAAGGTGCTATAGGACCCATGTAAAACTTTACACATGAGGTGTTTTTTGGTTGATCCTGTGATAAATATTCAGGGAGATCTTTTTGTGCGCCTTATGAAGGATAGTCTCTTAAGGTGGTGATATATGAAGTGGGTTAGAAGGTAGAACGCGCTAGATAAGAAGTCGGATTATTTACAGGCTATTTTGTTTACAGATCGGCACAGAGTTTAAGCTTCACCCTTTTGTAAGAGAGAGGGAGTTATAACTCTTTAAAATATGAAAGTTTTGTATTTGGAATTGATAGATGCACCGAAGTTCTTCTCCTTATGATTCATTAGAAGTGCGAAATTCTCAAGGTTCGCGTCTTATTGAGATGTTTTTACGTCAGATAGGGGTATTTATTGGGCTTGGGCTTTTGGGCTTTATTATTTTTTGTGTGTTTGCTTTGGCGACGTGGAATGTTGCGGACCCATCTTTAACCCATGCAAGTACAAATGAGGTTACAAACCTTATGGGGTGGATGGGGGCAATTTTTTCAGATTTTATTATGCAGTTTTTTGGCTTGGCAAGTCTTGCTGTTTTGTTGCCGCCATTATTTTGGTCTTTTCTCTTGTTGGCGCAAAAGAATATCTACAATTTGACTTTGCGCTTTTTTTTATGGGTGCTATCAACAATTTGTTTTTTAATTGCTTTTGCCCTTATGTCACCTGTTGCTTCTTTTACTTATTGGCCATTGCCAATGGGATTGGGAGGGGTTTTAGGAGATAAAGCTTTAAGTGTTGCTTCTTCAGTCTTTCCTCTCTTTCTTTCTCCTCTTTACACGGTGTTTTTTAGTGTTGTTTTTATTCTTTTAGGTTTTTTCACTGCTGCTTTTGCTGGCAATGTGATATGGCGGCGTCGAACAAAGAAAAGAAAAGAAAAAAGCATTCCAAAAGACGCAATTGTTAATCCAGTTTTTGAATTGGAAGAAGATACGGAATATGCTGCAGAGGATGATCGTGAAAATCATGGTTTTTTTGCGACAACTTTTGGCGCTCTTTTACATCTTTTTTATTTTTTACAAGCGCGTTTCTTTCGTTTGTTCTGTTTCAAAAGCCGTTTTCAGAGTAAGGGGCAAGGAAAGTCATTTGATCGGATTGAGCCAACTTTTTTGGGTGAAAAAGTAAAGTGTGAGGAAAATCAAAATAAAGCCTATGTTTCTCCTGTTAAAAATCGAAAGTCTTTAACAGCTTCTTCAAATGGTGGTTTTGTTCTTCCTCTTGTAGATTATCTTTCGGTTCCACCACCGTCTGTTAGGGATGCAAAACTTTCTCCTGCTGTTTTAAGAGCAAATTCTCAGGAACTTGAAGGGGTTTTGTTAGATTTTGGAGTCAAGGGGCAAATTATTGATGCTTGTCCTGGACCGGTGGTAACTTTGTATGAATTTGAACCGGCTGCCGGCATTAAGTCTTCCCGTATTATTGGTTTGGCAGATGATATTGCACGCTCGATGCGTGCGATTTCGGCGCGTGTTGCGGTGGTTCCAGGGCGTAATGTGATTGGAATAGAATTGCCCAATACAAAGCGTGAGATGGTTTATTTACGAGAAATGTTGCAGGCGCAAGAATTTATTGAAAGCAAAGCAAAATTAGGGCTTGCTTTGGGTAAGACAATCGGGGGGGAAGCTGTTATTGCAGATTTAGCAAAAATGCCCCATCTTTTGGTTGCTGGGACAACAGGATCGGGAAAGTCTGTTGCTATCAATACAATGATTTTATCATTGCTTTATCGGATGACACCTGAACAATGTCGTCTCATTATGGTGGACCCGAAAATGCTTGAGCTTTCGGTTTATGATGGCATTCCTCATTTATTAACGCCCGTGGTGACAGATCCTAAAAAAGCCGTGATTGCTTTAAAGTGGGCTGTTCGTGAAATGGAAGAGCGCTATAGTAAAATGTCAAAACTGGGCGTTCGTAATATTGATGGGTTTAATGCACGTCTTAGGGAAGCAGCAAGTCAGGGAGAGACAATGGCGCGGACAATTCAAGTGGGCTTTGATCATGAAACTGGTGAGCCTCTTTATGAAACGGAAACGCTTGATTTTAGTCCTATGCCCTATATTGTTGTTATTATTGATGAAATGGCTGATTTGATGATGGTTGCTGGTAAAGACATTGAAGGCGCGGTTCAACGCTTGGCACAAATGGCACGTGCTGCCGGTATCCATGTAATTATGGCGACACAGCGTCCTTCCGTCGATGTTATTACTGGAACGATTAAAGCCAATTTTCCTACACGTATTTCTTTTTCGGTGAGTTCAAAAATCGATAGCCGAACAATTTTAGGTGAACAGGGGGCTGAGCAATTATTGGGACAAGGAGATATGCTTTTTATGATGGGAGGAGGACGTGTTCAACGTGTGCATGGTCCTTTTGTTGCGGATGATGAAGTGGAGCAGGTTGTTGCGCATCTCAAAGCGCAAGCACGACCTGATTATTTGGAAACAATTACGCAAGAAGTTGAAGAGGATGGTGCTGATGTTTCTTTGGCTTCTCCTTCAGAAGATGATCCCTATAGTCAAGCTGTTGCTATTGTGCTTCGTGATCGTAAGGCTTCGACCTCTTATATTCAACGCCGTTTAGGCATTGGTTATAACCGTGCTGCGACATTGATTGAGAGGATGGAAGAAGAAGGTATCATTAGTCCAGCAAATCACGCAGGGAAACGAGAAATTTTAGTGCCTGCCGAAGAAGAACGCTTTTGAAAAATCTTTATAGTTGTTTTTATAATATCTTATAAAACAAGTGTTTATCCCACTTTATCGTAGAAATTCTGCATTTTCATACACCAGCTCTCGATTTGCGATAGCTCCTTGGCACTTGAGACTCTTTATAAGGGGATTCTTTATCTTATATAATTTTTATCCACACACCAACCTTGCTTGTAACGTGCAAGAAAATGATTTCAATTGATTCGATATGAGAAAGTATGTGATGAGAGAACCTTCCTGTATTTGGCGTTATGATTTAAGTTAAAAAGATAAATTATTATAAATCAATATCTTGGTATAAAATAATGTCATTGCGAATGTAGGGGTATAAAAGCATGTAAGGCTTGATATTTAAGTGTTTTTTTTAGTGCGCTCTAAATATTGAGGGCAAGGCTTATCTGTCGAGCCTTATATAAATGAATCATATGGGGTGGGAAGCCAAGTGAAATCTGCTAAACTCCAAACTGTTTACAGACTGGTTCGGGTGAAAATTTTTATTCTTTTGGATTGGAAGGAAGTCAAAAAAGCATTTTTGCCACTTAAAAGAGTTTTCAGGTGCGTGAGCAATATGTTTAGTACTTAATCCGTTATGTATTGACTATAATTTATGTTGCTTCACAGATTAGGGGTGGGAAAGAATATATTATGCGTTTAGAAAATCAGCAGAAAAACGGGAAATTTGGATGCTTTCGGAAACTTAAACGCAGACTAATTATTTGGAAACGATACCGCAAGAAATAAAGAAGGATGTTTCTTTAGCTTTTTCTTTAGAAGATGATTCCTATAGTCAAGCTGTGGCAGTTGTACTTCGTGAACAGTAAGGCTTCGACTTCTTATATTCAACGCCGTTTAGGTATTGGTTATAATTGTGCCGCAACATTGATTGAAAGGATGGAAGGAGAAGGCATTATTAGTCCAGCAAATGATATGGGTAAGCGGAAAGTTTTGGGGACGGTCGAAGAAGAATACTTTTAAAAATCTTTTGATAGTTTTTTCAAACAATATCGTTATCTTATAAAGAAGGGTATTTATTCATCGTTGATTACTTAAGTTATAAATTATAAAGTCAATTAAGTATTGCTTGGGAGCATTTTTTTATGAAAACGTCTTTTTTGTCGCAAAGAAGAGTCTTTGGGTTGGTGGGAATTATTATCTTTTGGTGTTTAACTTTTCCTGTTTTTTCGCAAGCGTCTAATAAAGTGATAAAGGCGCAAAATGTTGTAAATCACTTTGCGGCAATCAAAACAATGACAGGTGATTTTATTCAGTTTAGTCCAAAGGGGAAAATGTCTCAGGGGACATTTTACCTAGAGCGTCCAGGGAAAATTCGTTTCATTTACAAAAAAATGCCCTTACAGATTATTGCAGATGGTCAATTTGTAGGTATTAACAATCGGGCTTTGAATACTTGGAATTTTTCACAACTTTCGCAAACGCCAATGAAGTTTCTGTTGGGTGATAAAATTGATGTATCTTCTGGGCGCTTGTTGGCATTTCGCGAAGATCCAGGGGCTGTGACGATTGTTCTGCGTGATAAAACGATTGGGGCAGGGCAAATAAGGATGGTTTTTGATTCTAAAGGCTCTGCTTTGCGCCAGTGGACAATTGTTGACCAACAAAATTTGGAAACTACTGTGCAGATTATGAATGTGCGGACGGACGTCCGCTTCGCTAATGGAATGTTTACACTTCCTTCAAAGAAATAGTGCTGTGTTATTTCATTGGGATTGAAATGGATGTTCTTTCGTATTGCAACTTGGAATATTAATTCTATTCGTTTGCGTCTTGCACAGGTTTTTCAGTATTTGGAACTCTTTTCCGCAGATGTTTTGTGTCTACAGGAAACAAAATGTCCAGATGCTTTATTTCCAGTGGAGGCTTTTGAAGCGGCGGGTTATAAGCATATCGCATTGAGTGGACAAAAATCTTATAACGGGGTGGCTATTGTTTCTCGGTTGCCTTTTAAAAAGGTAGAAAAGCGTTTCTTTTGCCAAAACCAAGATTGTCGCTATATCTCAGTTATTGTGGAAGCCCATGGGAGAAGCTTGCGGATTCATAATTTTTATGTTCCTGCTGGGGGAGATATTCCTGATGCTGATGTGAATGAAAAATTTCGGCATAAGCTTGATTTTTTAGAAGAAATGTCCTCCGTATGTGCGGATCAAGGAGATGGTCTTTCTTCTCTTTTGGTGGGCGATTTAAATATTGCTCCTTTGGCAGAGGATGTTTGGTCTCATCAGAAATTGTTGAAGGTTGTAAGCCATACTCCCATTGAAACCGAGCGTTTAAAAGCTTTATGCTGTCAAGGTGGATGGGTTGATCTGATGCGGTTACATATCCCTGTTCCTACCAAGCTTTACACATGGTGGAGTTATCGTGCACGCGATTGGGCATTTACCGATTATGGGCGGCGGCTTGATCATGTTTGGTCTTCTCCTGATTTAACACCTTTTGTTGTAGATCTTTCGATTTTTCGTGATGCACGCGGATGGGAACGTCCTTCAGATCATATTCCTGTGCAAACTGTATTTGATTTTTCACGTTAAGTTTGAAATAAGAAGTAAATAAAGTATTAATATTAAATAATGATTCTGAAAGAATGCGGGAGACTAGATGTATATCAGAAATCTCAAAAGGGGCGCTTCTCGTGGATTACTTTCTAGTATCTTTTTGTGTTTGCTTTTGTCAGGATGTATGGTTGGTCCTAATTACCAGAAAACATCTTTTCGTGTTCCAGCAGTTTGGGGAGAAAAATCTGCACAGGCGTCTGGGCAGTCAGTTGCGCTTGCCGGATGGTGGCGGCGTTTGAATGACCCCGTTCTAGATGCGTTAATGGATTATGCGATTTCTGGAAATAATAATGTTGCTGTTGCCAAAGCTCGGGTACGTGAGGCGCGTGCGGGTTTAGGACAGGTTGTAGGAACTCTTTTGCCAAATGTGTCCAATTCAATTTCAGGAACCCGTAGTCATTCTGGACAGTCTGATGCATTGTTAAACCAATATCATAGTGGTTTTGATGCAAGCTGGGAGCTTGATTTTTTTGGTGGGCATAAACGAGCGGTTGAAGCAGCGCGTTATGGTCTTGATGCGGCTGTGGAAGATATGCGCGCTACCATGGTGATATTGTTAGGAGATGTGGCAACAAATTATGTACAAATGCGTGGTTGGCAACAGAAGTTGTTGATTGTGCGACAAATTGCTGTATCACAGCGTAAAACCTATGAATTGATGCGCGCTAGATTAACAGCTGGTGATGTTTCTGAGCTTGATGTTTCAAATGCGCAAGCGCAAATGGCAAATACAGAAGCGGATATATCACAGATGGAAGCGAATTTAGCAATGAGCGTTCATCGCCTTTCTGTCTTAACTGGTCGTGTGCCTACGGCATTGAAGGATCTTTTACAAAAAAATGCTAAACATGCAAAGATTCCACAACCACGCTGGCCGATACCAGCAGGAATTCCAGCCGATATTTTGTTAACACGTCCGGATTTGCGACGGGCAGAGCGTCAATACGCGCAAGCAACAGCGCGGATTGGTCAGCGTGAAGCAGATCGCTATCCATCACTTACTTTAACAGGTAATATTTCGACAGCCGCAACGGCGATTGATCAGTTATGGAAAAATTCAACGATTGGCTGGTCTTTTGGACCTGGTCTTCGTTTACCTCTTTTTAATGGAGGTCAGGTTGAGGCTTCTATTGCTGTTGCGCGTGCACAACGTGATCAAGCTTTTATTACTTATCGGGCTGCTGTGTTGGGAGCTTTAGAAGATGTAGAAAATGCGCTGGTAAGATTAACTAAAGAACATCAACGCTTAGAAAAGCTAATCGTTGCGAATAAAGCTTCTCTTCATTCCTTAAAACTTTCACGGAGCCTTTTTGAGAATGGAAATACCAGTTTTCTTGAATTGTTAAACGCTGATCGCTCTTATTATTCTGCACAAATGGCACTTAAAGATAGCCGTGTTTCTTTGGTTACGCAATATATCACGTTGATGAAAGCATTGGGGGGGGGCTGGGATGGCGTTGTTGATGTATCACGTCCGGAAGTCGTTGATGGTGCACCTCGTTCGCGTGCAAAGGTAGGGAAATGAAAAAAAGTCTACTCAAAAATTTCATTACAAAACACAAAAAACTTTCCTTCTTTTTAACTGCCATATTCCTTCTTCTCTTGTTTTTATGGTTGCGTTCTGTTGTTTTTGGAACATCTAGCCCAACTTATATAACAGCGGTGGTGAAGCGTGGGGATATTGAGGAAAGTGTTTTAGCTTCTGGTCTTGTACGTCCTTATCGGTTGGTGGCTGTTGGTGCGCGTGCAACAGGGCGTGTGGTATCAATGCGCGTTTCTCCTGGGAGTGTTGTGAAAGAAGGCGATCTCTTGGCAGAAATTGATCCTACAGATCAAGAAAATGATTTAAAAAGAAAAAAAGCAGCATTATCTCACTATTATGCGAGTTTGGTAGAACAAGAAGCCCATCTTTCTCTTGCGCAGAAAAATTTAGCACGTCAGAAAAAAATGATCGAGTCACGTGCGGTTTCACGGGCTAATCTCGATGATGCTGCGACACAAGTAAAAATACGTGAGGCGCAAATTGCTCAACTTCAACAGCAGATTGTGCAAGCACAAATTGATGTGGATAGTGCAGAGGTCAATTTAGGTTATACACGCATCATTGCCCCTTCAGCGGGAACGGTTTTGGCAACAGTTGTGGAAGAAGGACAGAACGTGAATGCGGTTCAGTCGGCGCCAACAATTGTTATTTTGGGCGATTTGTCAAAGATGACGATCAAGGCGCAAATCTCAGAAGCTGATGTTCTTAAAATTCAGGCTGGACAACCACTTTATTTTACAGTTTTAGGGAATTCGCAGCGTCGTTATGAGGGCGTTTTAGAAAAGATAGAGCCGGCTCCTGAAGCAATTCGTGCTGATGTGAGTATTAACCCTGGTATGGTAGGGGGGTCTAGTGCTTTAATCTCATCAGCTATTTATTATAACGGAATTCTACATGTTGATAATGCGGACAATTTTTTGCGAACCTATATGACTGCTCAAGTTCATATTATCTTAGGGCGTGCTCAAAATGTCTTGTTGGTTCCAAGCGATGCTTTACGCGATGAGACAAAAGAGCATAAGGCATGGGTTTCTGTTTTGGAGGGGGGAAACAAGGTGGTTACTAAACAGGTGAGCGTTGGATTGAATAATAAGGTGATGGCAGAGATTGTTTCAGGACTTAATGAGGGTGATGTCGTTATCACTGGCTCGCCTGATGGGGTGATGCCAGAACCTTCTGACGTGCATAGTGAAGACGAGATTTAAACCATGAACACAAACCAAGCAGATGCTGTCCTTGTGTTGGAAAATATTGTACGTAAATTTCCAGCGGGCGAAACATTTGTTACTGTTTTGAAGGACATCAATCTTACCATTAAGCGCGGTGAAATGGTAGCGATTGTGGGAGCTTCTGGTTCAGGAAAATCCACATTGATGAATATTTTAGGTTGTCTTGATCGGGCAACTTCTGGTCGTTATTGGATTGCAGGGAAAGAAACAGCTTCTCTTTCAGCTGATGAATTATCGGCTTTGCGGCGCAATCATTTTGGTTTTATTTTCCAGCGTTATCATTTGTTGAATGAGTTGACAGCTCTTGGGAATGTTGAAATTCCGGCTATTTATGCAGGATGTGCTGTGGAAGCAAGGAAAAAGCGTGCACAAGATCTTTTAACGCGCTTGGGCATGGGTGATCGGGTGAATCATCGTCCAAATCAACTCTCAGGTGGTCAGCAACAACGGGTGTCTATTGCTCGAGCGTTGATGAATAATGCGGAGGTTATTCTTGCCGATGAGCCAACTGGTGCACTGGATAAACAGAGTGGACAGGAAGTGTTGCGTATTTTGGATGAGCTTCATCAAGAAGGTCGTACTATTATCATTGTAACTCACGATATGCAGGTGGCCAAAAGAGCAGAGCGTATTATCGAAATCAGTGATGGAGAAATTATTGCTGACAGTATGACAAAGGTTGCAAAGAAAAGAGCAGCGGGGGCAAAAATAAAAACGGATAGTCAATCTTTTTATGAAAAACAGAAACTAAAAGTTAAACAACAGCTTGGCTCTTTTCGGTCTTTTGTTGAGCGGTTTCGTGAGGCATTTATTATGGCTTTGTTGGCAATGAATGCACATCGAATGCGAACTTTTTTAACAATGCTTGGGGTGATTATCGGTATTGGGGCGATTATTGCTATGGTGGCTTTGGGAAATGGTACACGAGAGAAAATTTTGGAAAATTTTAAAAGCTTGGGTGCTAATACATTAACAATTTTACCTGGCAAAAGTTTTTCTGATCCACAAGCAGAGAAAATAACAACTCTTGTTGAAGCTGATGCAGAAGCCTTGTCTGGGTTACCTTATGTTTCTGGTGTAACGCCTCAGATTTCAACAAGTTCGAAAGTGCGTTTTGGTGCAGTTGAAGTCAATGCCGTCATTGTGGGGGTGGGAGAACAATTCTTTCAGACACAGGGGCTTAAAGTTTTCAAAGGACAGTTTTTTGATCAAAAAAGTGTGCATGATCGGGCGGTTGATCTCGTGATTGAGAAAGAAGCATTGTCTGTTCTTTTTCCCCATAGCCATGAGAGCCCCCTTGGCAAAGTGGTGCTTGTGGGTAATGTTCCAGCGCGCATTATTGGTGTTGTTGATTCGCAAAATAACGCAAATGGAAATACATCAAATACATTACAGCTTTATTTGCCCTATACAACAGTGCAAACGCGTTTTCTTGGCACAACAGAAGTTCGTGCGATTACCGTTAGGATTGCTGATGATGTCGATTCACATTTAGCGGAAAACATGGTGAAACGTTTTCTCATTATGCGGCATGGTGGAGAAGATTTTTTCATTAGAAATTCAGAATTCTTTCGTGAACGTATCATGGAAAGTACACATATCTTAACACTTTTAATTTCTTCAATTGCAGCTATTTCCCTGATTGTGGGTGGTATTGGGGTGATGAATATTATGCTGGTCACCGTTTCTGAGCGGATCAATGAAATTGGTGTGCGTATGGCAGTTGGTGCACGCCAAAGTGATATTTTGCAGCAGTTTCTCATTGAAGCGGTGTTGGTTTGTGTCATTGGTGGTGGTTTGGGGATCTTGCTTGGGCTTTCTATCGGTGGTTTATTTCTTCTGTTTAAAGCGCCTATCCACTTGGTTTATACGATTGATTCGATCATTTTATCCCTTACTTTTTCAACCCTCATTGGAATCTGTTTTGGTTTTTCTCCAGCGCGGCAAGCTTCACGGCTTGACCCTGTTGTCGCTCTTTCACGCGATTAAGCTTTATCAATTGTAGGGCATGTTTGTTGTGATGTTTTCCACTTGGAAGAAGCGTTTATGAAGCGAAACATGGATGGGAAAAGTTTAGCATTATTTGCTGTTCTATTTTAGAAAACGCTTTATTCGTTAAGTGAAGCGTGCTTTATATAACGTTAAAGGATGAAGTTTTACGGCACAACGTATCATGAATAAATTTCCCTTGTATTTTTATAGCTATACAAAATACAAGGCGCGATAACTTTAGGATTTTAACCTAAAAGTAAGAGGGGAAAGGGGAGTGTATATCTGTTAATAAACAAGATAAAAAAGAAGCAAGTTTAAACGAAAAGCAGCTTATATCCCAAAAATGAACGGGTATACGAGGCGAGTTGGTCTTCTATAGTTTTTCTTTTCCTTTTGTTTATTCGTTACCCTGTTTTTTCTCACAAATTGTATGGCAAAGGGAGGGGCGTTGGTATTGGTAACGTTTGGTTTTAAGATTCTTTATGGCTTTATGCGACGGAGATATAGGTTTTTACGAAGCTCCAGTTTTGTAGGGAGAACGAGATGAATACACTTATGGGCTCATGTTGCTGGGAATGTTAATTGCTGTATTCATTATTATGTGTATTGGTATAGCTGATTATTGGTTTTATGATATACTTTTATTGCGTTTAGCACCTCCTGAATATGAGCTTAAACTATTTTCAATAGATAAATATCAAAAAAAGCTCACCAAAATAATGAAGCAAATCTCTACATTCTTGTGCGTGATTACATGATATTTATCAGGGATGTGGGAAGAGCAGATTCTATTCTTTTGTTGATAAGTAAAACTTTATTCATTTGTTTTGTTTAGTACATATTCCATTATAAATATTGGTTCATTCAGTAAATCGAGTTATCTAAAGTCTTTTGGGGGAAATAATAGGCATTGACCAATTTGGCTAGACTCGATAATTGAAAGTATTTTTCATTGGGGGGAAGCATGACGCTGCAATCGCTTTTACAGACATATCGTGACGAAGCGCGTACCGAACGGGACAAAGGTACATATTTTGAGCGTTTTGCTCTTGCTTATCTGACACATGATCCTCTTCAGTTTGGGTGTTATGAAAAGGTTCAAACCTTTAAAGATTGGGCTCGTGAAAATGATTGGGATGGTCATGATACTGGCATCGATCTTGTGGCAAAGATTCGTAATGAAGAGGGTTTTGCAGCAATCCAATGTAAATTTTATGATGCATCATATCGGATTAGAAAAGCAGATATTGATAGTTTTATTTCGGCATCAGGGAAAGCTCCATTTAAGCGGCGTGTTATTATAGATAGCACTGAAAGTGCTTGGAGTGATAACGCTGAAACAATGATACGGGGGCAGGATATTCCTGTTATACGGATTAATCTTTCCGATATACAACAAAGTCCGATCCGTTGGGAAACTTTTGCAGCCCAGGGCAAAGTTGTGTTGGAGGATAAAAAGAAAATCCGTCCACATCAGCAGGATGCGTTGCGTGATGTGCGTGCTGGGCTTGCTCAAGCAGATCGGGGTAAGCTTATTATGGCTTGTGGTACTGGTAAGACATTTACCAGTCTTAAAATTGCTGAGGATTTAGCGGGTGAAGGCAAGTTTGTTCTGTTTCTTGTTCCTTCCTTGGCACTGATGTCACAGACGGTCCGTGAATGGACAACGGATGCAGAAATCGGATTGAGATCCTTTGCTGTCTGTTCAGATACACAAGTGGGAAAGCGTCGTAAAAATAGTGATGATGTTGCTGAAATTGATGTGTTTGATCTTGCTTTTCCGGCGACAACCGATGCTGCTAAACTTGCAGAACAGGCGGGTAAGAGTGTTGCAGATAGGATGACCGTTGTGTTTGCAACCTATCAATCCATTCAAGTGGTTGCGGATGCTCAGAAAAAGTATGGTTTGCCAACATTTGATCTTATTATTTGTGATGAAGCGCACCGTACAACAGGGGCAACGCTGGTTGGAGAGGATGAATCCAATTTTGTTAAGGTGCATTCTAATGATGTTATTCGTGCCAAGAAGCGCCTTTATATGACAGCGACACCACGTATTTTTGGTGATAACGCAAAAAGTCGCGCGAATGAAGCCAATGTTGTTCTTGCTTCGATGGATGATGAAAAGCTTTTTGGTAAAACACTTTTTTATCGGGGGTTTTCTTGGGCAGTACAAAATGATCTTTTAACGGATTATAAGGTTATTGTCTTAGCAATGGATGAAAAATTGGTCAGTTCCGCTGTTCAGAAGCGTCTTAGTGATGACCAGTCTTCACTTGTTCTTGATGATGCAACGAAGATTATTGGTTGTTATAAGGCGCTGACAAAACAAGATCTGAAGGCTGATGTTGGTGCGGATCCACACCCCATGCGTCGTGCTTTGGCGTTTTGCAAGACTATTGAAAGTTCTAAACTGGTGTGTGATGAATTTTCTGCGGTTGTTAGAGAATATCTTGATTATACGAAAGAGGATACGGAAAATGAGCACTTTCTGAAGTGTGAAATTGAGCATGTTGATGGCACTTTCAATGCGAAGGATCGTGGTGCATTACTTGATTGGCTGAAAGCTGATAGTGGTGAGGATGTTTGTCGTATTTTGACCAATGCACGGTGTTTGTCTGAGGGGGTGGATGTTCCGGCTCTGGATGCGATCATGTTTTTAAATCCACGTAAGAGCCAGATTGATGTTGTGCAAGCGGTTGGGCGGGTGATGCGTCGGTCTGAGGGCAAAAAGATGGGGTATGTCATTTTGCCAATTGGTATTCCCTCTGGGATTCCAGTGGAACAGGCTTTGAACAACAATGATAAATATCGGGTTGTTTGGCAAATTTTAAATGC
This sequence comes from Bartonella sp. MR110HLJHH, assembly GCF_042194225.1. NCBI lineage: Bacteria > Pseudomonadati > Pseudomonadota > Alphaproteobacteria > Hyphomicrobiales > Bartonellaceae > Bartonella > Bartonella sp. MR110HLJHH. The sequence continues at coordinate 18,883 of NZ_JBHIMQ010000002.1, forward strand.
TTTGCGTGCGCATGATGATCGTTTTGATGCGACGATTAATAAGGCATCGCTGAGCCAAGATATTAGCAATGTGATTGAGATTATTGGTGTCACACAGAGCACTGAGTTACAGGCTGTTACAGCTGTTGTAGACAATCTTCCACTACGCTCACAGCCTGCACGAGCGGGAATTGGAGCACCGGAATATGATTTAACTCGTACAAATCAGCTAAACAAGGAGTTTTCTTTCCCGGTGGATGAAATTTCTCGTGCGATTTTGGCAAAGATCGTCAAGAAATGTGGGACACGTGATTATTGGGAAGATTGGGCGAGCAACATTGCTGAAATTGCTAAGAATCATATCACGCGTTTAACAGGTATTCTGGCAGAGCCAAATACTGAGGCGCGTCAAGCCTTTGACAGGTTTGTAGCAGAACTGCGTGATGATTTAAATGATGCTGTTACAGAGGCTGATGCGATTGAGATGTTGGCACAGCATATTATCACGCGTCCTGTCTTTCAGGTGTTGTTTGAAGGGTATCAGTTCACACGTGAGAATCCTGTCTCGCGTGCTATGCAGCGTATGCTTGATGTGCTTGATGAGGCAAACCTTGATAAGGAATCTAAAGATCTTGAGAAATTTTATGCAAGTGTAAAATTACGCGCCAGTGGCATTACGGATCCAAAAGCAAAACAGAGGTTGATTGTAGAGCTTTATGATAAGTTTTTTCGTTATGCTTTTCCACGTACTGTAGAAAAACTAGGCATTGTTTATACCCCCGTTGAGGTTGTGGATTTTATTTTGCACTCTGTCAATGATGTCTTAGAGCAAGAATTTGGGCAAACACTTGGCTCATCTGGTGTGCATATCATGGATCCCTTTACAGGAACGGGGACTTTTATCACGCGGCTTTTACAATCGGGTCTGATAAAGCCAGAGGAGATGAAGCATAAATTTTGTCATGAAATTCATGCCAATGAAATTGTGCTTTTAGCCTATTATATTGCAGCCATTAATATTGAGACGACCTATCATGGTCTGATGGGGGGCGATTATGTTCCGTTTGAGGGAATTTGTTTAACCGATACATTCCAGCTTTATGAGCAAGAAAAGGACCTGATCAGTGATTTGCTGGTGGATAACAGCACACGTCGATCACGCCAGAAGGAACTGGATATTCGTGTTATTGTTGGCAATCCCCCTTATTCTTTTGGACAAAAAAGTGAAAACGACAATGCACAAAATATTGGCTATCCTAAATTGGATTGTCGTATCCGTGAAACTTATGCTGCTCAATCCAGTGCAAGCCTTATGCAAATGCTTTATGATAGTTATATTCGTGCCATTCGCTGGGCAAGTGATCGCATAAAAGACTGTGGTGTTATTGGTTTTGTAACTGGTTCTGGTTATGTTGAAAAATTAGCAATGGATGGACTCAGAAAAAAATTGAGTGAAGAATTTTCGAGCATTTATGTTCTCAATTTGCGGGGTGATATTCGCAAAAATATGATGAGCAAAGGGCGTGCTCAAGAAGGGCAAAATGTTTTCGGCAGTGGAAGCATGACAGGTATTGCTGTGACATTATTTGTTAAAAATCCAAATGTTACGGAGCATTGTAAAATTCACTATTACGATATTGGTGATAATCTCACGACAAAAGAGAAATTATCTAAACTTCAGCGGTTAGGTAGTGTTGGCGGTATCAAGCGTGAACAAGGCTGGCAGATGATTACACCAGATGAGCACGGTGATTGGCTGGATCAACGCAACAGTGATTTTGAAAAATTTTTAGCCTTAGGTGATAAGAAGGGCAGTGATAAAAAGCTTTTTGAAAATTTTTCTCTTGGTATTGCGACTAATCGTGATGCATGGGCATATAATTCAAGCCGTGAAGCTTTAGCAAAAAATATGAGCAATATGATTACTTTCTATAATAATGAAGTGGAACGTTTTAATAATGCTTATTCACATACTGATCGTAAGGTGCGTGTGAATGCTGTAAACGATTTTGTAAATTCAGATGTCAGAAAGATTAGTTGGAGTCATAATATTAAACAAGAACTGATAAGAGGAAAAGCTTTTAAATTTGAGGAAACATGTTTTATTAAAAGTCTTTATCGTCCTTTCATGCAACAATGGCTTTATTATAACCGTACTTTCAATGAAAGAGTGTACCAAATGCCGCGTATCTTTCCGATGGGGAAAGCGGTTGAAAATAGGGTCGTACAAATTACAGGGTTGGGAGCAAGGAGTGGTTTTTCTGCTCTGATGACTAAAGATTTACCGGATTTAAATATGATGGATGGTGGTAGTCAATGTTTTCCACGATATGTTTATGAAGATGCTGCATCCTTAGGAGGTAAAGAGGAAGATCAGGTTTATTTGTTTGCAAATTTTGCAGAGGAAAGCAAAGAAATTGGTTTGCAGCGGCGTGATGCACTCACAGATGAAGGGTTGGTATATTTTAAGGCAGCATATCCTGGTGAAATGATAACAAAGGATGATTTGTTTTATTATGTTTATGGGATTTTGCATTCTGAGGATTATCGTGCACGTTATGCGCATAATTTGTCTAAACAATTGCCACGTATCCCAACAGTTAAAAAAGTAGAGGATTTTTGGGCTTTTGTAACAGCGGGGCGAAATCTTGGTGATTTGCATATGAATTATGAAGAGGTTGAGCCCTATCCTGTTACCTATAAACAGGGTGATCCAAGAACTTGGATGATTTCTGATGAGAAGAGTTTCTATCGTGTTGAAGCGATGAAATTTGCTGGTAAGCGTGGCGCTATTGATAAAAGCACAGTGATTTATAATGCGCATATCACGATGCAGAATATTCCTCTTGAAGCTTATGATTATGTAGTCAATGGCAGGTCTGCTCTTGAATGGGTTATGGAGCGCCAGATTGTCAAAACGGATAAAGCGAGTGGGATTGTGAATGATGCTAATCGCTATGCTGTTGAAACGGTGGGTAATCCGGCCTATCCTCTGGAATTGTTTCAGCGGGTTATTACGGTAAGCTTGGAAACAATGAAAATTGTGCGCAGTCTTCCAAAATTGGAAGTGAGAGAAACTGAAAATGTTCAGTTATCCATTGTGACGTAAAACAGCGCTGTGTCGTAACAAACTGGCACTATCATACACTTTGCCAGCTCGTGGGTATTGCGACAGTTTTTGGCACTTGAGACAAGTCCATAAGAGGCATGTCTTTTTTGTACAGTTTTACGCCACGCAAGCTCTCTTCCCTTGTGATGTGCAAGAAAATGGTTTTGATTGATTCAACAGAGAATAGATTTAAAATGAGAGAATCTGATGATATTGAGAGATCTCATTCAAGTTGTAGCGTATAAACTTTCCTTATAAATCAATATGTTGTATGTGATAAAACATCTTAGGTAGTAGACGGATAAAATGATGACGCATGCGCTTTAGCGACAGTGATGAATAGCTTTAAGCAGAGCTTGTTCGTTGAGCCTTATGTGAGTAAACCATATAAATGGGGAAGCTGAGAGGAACTTTCCCAGAGAAGTAGGATTGTTTACAAACCGTTGCTGATGGGAATCATCGTCCTTTGAGCGGGGGTGATTGGAAGTGAACAGGGAGAACGCATTAGACAAGAAGCTGGATTGTTATTGTTTACAGATCGCTAGAGTTTAAAAATTTTCGTTCTTTTTTGGGGAGGCAGCCAAACAAAAAGTGTTTTTAGTGGGAAATGATTTCAAAAAAGATTGCGATAAAAAGTGTGGGATGTTCGTGGTGGTGTGCGTTTTGAGCTTATTCCTATCTGTGATCTAAAATGCTCTTATGAAGATGCTTTGTTGAATGAAGAGATTGTTACTAATATATTGGTTTATAATGATAGTTTAACCTTCTCTCTGTTGAATGAGAAATCTAAGTATCATAAATTTTCTTATTTTAAATCTATTAAAATTACTTCTTTTCATGTCATACGAGGTTGGTATGCTCGTGTTTAAAAAAGGCGAAAGCATGTCTCTTACCAATCATCCCAAGTGGTGTAAGAGCTATCGTAATATTGGGGGCGGTAAAATATAGGATGGGGTGGTTTGCATTTTTTATGAAGCGTAAAGAGGGTGGTATAAATAGATCTCTATAACAAGTCGGGAGATCTTATAGTTGTCTGGGCGCTCTATTTACAAGAGCTTATATATTGAGATGGCATGTACAGATCCCGTGCTGTGAGATATGTTTGGGATGTGAGAGATGTCTTGGGTGAATGTGCAATACAGTGATACGTGTATTGGGGTATTCTGTGTTATATGAGGGTAGCTCTGTCGAGCTTTTATAGAAGCAACCTCGTGTGGAAGGCTATGGAAAGAACGGTATGAAGCGGTCAGAAGATGGCAAGGTTTTTAAAAAAGTCAGAAGGATAAAGATTAGAATGCGGTTCTGATATAGACTTGGAGCGTTTTAATATATTGGAATATGAGAATGCGGATTTGATTGATCTGTTGTATTGCGCTTTCAGCATTGCTCTTTTTAACAGGATAAGCAATGAAATGGATATCAGGCATTAAATACTTAAGTTCTCGCATTGAGCGCCACATATGGTAATCATGGGTGACGATATAAAGGGTTTTATAGTGGTGTTTTTTGATCCAAGCAGCACTTTCTTTGGCGTTCCCTTGGGTGTTAATCGCTTGATGCCCAATGTCAATACAACATGAGACAAGCCGTGGGGTAATATGCCTGTTATGCATGAAACCTTTCAGATTGGTTGTGGTGTTTACGCCACTGATAAGGAGTCGTGAACCAAGCCCCTTTTGTAAGAGATGGATTCCTGTCTCTATTCGGTTTTCTCCGCCTGTAAGCACAATGATGGCATCAGCTTTGGGGAGAGGCTTTGGGGGAGAAAGTCGTTCAGTTTTTTCAGAAAAAACAATAAAACCGCCCCAGAAAATGAAAACAATGATTGCAAGAGTAAGTGTTGTCGGTGGAAAATAGCGAAATAAAAAGCACACAGACCAACGATAGTGGGGTGGTTTTGGAAGAGGACGTTCTAAATTGTTTTGCCTCAACGAGTTGGAATGGTAGGAGTGGTAAGTCATAAAATTAAAATAAACCATTTTCACATTGATCGATTTTTTTCAGTTGCGCTAAAATAGTCATGCGGTTTGTAAGAGTGGTAAGAAAAGAAACGAAAATAATAAGAAAAATGATTTTTCCGTAAGGAATGGAACTTATGGAAATATGTCCAAACAAAGCTGTTACTTGGCTAGCTTCCACTCTTCCCAAGTTATAATTCGTCCAGAGACAAAAGGCTAAAAACAGAAATATGCTTGTGAGACCACCATATAAAGCACCACGCAGCGCAGTTTTAAAAAAATGCCAGTCAAATTGGCGGGCAATGAAAAGAGTTTCAGTACCAAGGAAATATAAGACATTGATAATATGCGCATTTTCTGCCAATGCATTGCGGGTGGTAAAAATGATGGTAAGAATAAGAGAGCCTAGAACCAATGCTAAAATTGAAAAACCGATGAAAACAGTGGTGTGTGCCATGGTTGCAAAACGATGGACCCAAACACGGTGATCATCAAATTGACCTCCTGGAATTTGGGTTTTAATGGCGTGATTAATGGCTGCAAAATTGATTTTCTCATCCTCTTTCAGGGTCACAATGATAAGACGGGGAAGGGGCAGTTCATTGACATTAAAGCCTGTTCCAAGCCATGGTTCCAGTAATTTTTCTGTAGCTTTTTGGTCAACAATTTTTGCATCTTGTACACCAGAAAATGTTTTAACCAATTGTACGGCATCACGGAGTGCTTTATTGATATCAACATTGTCCATGGGGCGTATTTGTATTGTTGCTTCATAGCTAATCTGATTACTCCAATTTTGGGCGGCACGTTGGACTAAATCAACACCGATTAAGGTGAGGCTTGAAAGAAATGTCATAATAGCAATCACGGCAACCAGTGCTTTTCCAGAAATATTACCACTGGGAATAATCGCTGTTGTATTTTTTTTATTGCTTGTAAAAATGGGGAAAGACTTATTCATGAATCGTCATCCGTCCGTTATGGAGAAGCATACGCCGTGCTGCAACTTGTTCCATTAAGGCAATATCATGGGTAGCAATGATAACAGCTGTTCCAAAACGATTTAATTCAATAAACAAACGGAGTAGGCGTTTTGCCAAGGGCGGATCGACATTTCCGGTAGGTTCATCGGCAAGTAGAATTTCAGGTTGATCAATGAGCGCGCGTGCAATGGCTACCCTTTGTTTTTCTCCGCCGGAAAGAACTGGTGGTAAAACATGAATATGATCTCCAAGACCTACCCAACAGAGAAGATCTTCCACTTCACTGCGATAGGTTGCCTCTTCTTGTCCTTTAATGCGTAAAGGTAAGGAGACATTTTCATAAGTGGTCATGTGGTCGAGTAAACGAAAATCTTGAAAAACAACACCGATACGTTGTCGCAGCGCAGGGAGCTCTTGTCGTTTGAGTAACGCTGTGTCTGTTCCAAATAAATCAATATGACCGCGGGTGGGTTTGATTGCCAAAAACATAAGACGCATTAACGACGTCTTCCCTGCTCCAGAGGCGCCAGTGAGAAATTGAAATGATCCAGGAGGAATATGAAAGCTAATATCACGAAGGACCTCAGGTCCCATTCCATAGCGTAGACCGACATTTTCAAAATGAATCACTTTTTATTATTACTCCTGATTTTATATTGCATCATTTATTCTAAGAACTCTTACTTTCATTACTTTAGATTTTTGTTGTAAGCTTGGTTATTTTAGATTTCATGGTTTTCAATATTTTTTACACACCCTCGTTATAGATAAATATTTTTGCTCAAGAATATTATCACTTATACTTTCTCTTTTTAGCTTTATCTATGATTTTAGCAGGAATTTCAAAGTGATTCTAGCATAAACATCAGAACTATTTTTCCTTCTTTCTCAGAGGCTTTTTTGCATTGAGTGGGTACTGGGTGATTTTAAAAAGCTATGTTGCTCTTTTTATCTCACTTTCTTATTCCTATTCGCATTTATATTCCAATCTTAGCATCTTCCAACCGTGAAGTTTTTTCTTCTATTGTTTCTTATTTGTTATGAAGAAAGGCGTTTGTTGTTAGAGTTGTTGAGCTTCCCATGAATTGTTTTGTTTTTTTATTCTCATGGGTGGTTTTCGTAACAATGCTAGGATAATTTTAGCAGAAAAACAAAAACCACCGTATGTTGTGTTTCTTCGTGGTTTCTTTAATTTTGTCGGTTGGCAATAAGATCTTCAACAACTTGTGGTTCGGCAAGAGTTGAGATATCTCCGAGAGTATCAAAATCGTTTTCGGCGATTTTTCGTAAAATACGTCTCATAATTTTTCCTGATCGCGTTTTGGGAAGCTGTGGGGAAAATTGAATTTTATCCAATATGGCAATGGATCCTATTTCCTTTCTCACATGTTTAATAAGCTCTTCTTGTAACTCTTCATTTGGAGCCGTCCCTTCCATTAAGGTGATAAAACTATAAATTCCTTGTCCTTTAATGGGATGCGGGTAACCCACAATGGCTGCTTCTGATACAGCGGGATGAGAAACGAGGGCTGATTCAATTTCAGCAGTTCCTAACCTGTGCCCCGAGACATTGAGAATGTCATCAACCCGCCCTGTAATCCAGTAATAGCCGTCACTATCACGCCTACAACCATCGCCTGTAAAATATCTTCCTTTATAGGAGGAAAAATAAGTTTGAATAAAGCGCTCATGATCTTTATAAAGCGTGCGCATTTGTCCTGGCCATGAATCACTGATACAAAGATTGCCTTCTGCTTCACCTTCTAAAATATTGCCTTGAGCATCAACAATTTGGGGTTGAACACCAAAAAAAGGACGTGTGGCTGATCCTGCTTTGAGGGGGGTTGCACCAGGCAAGGGCGTGATCATATGCCCTCCTGTTTCTGTTTGCCACCATGTATCGAGAATCGGACAACGGTCATTTCCAACTGTATGATAAAACCATTCCCATGCTTCTGGGTTAATCGGTTCTCCTACCGTGCCTAAAAGACGCAACGATGTCCTGTTTGAGTGTTCAACAAACGAATTTCCTGCTCCCATTAAGGTGCGGATAGCTGTTGGTGCGGTATAGAGTGTATTGACTTGATGCTTGTCGACAATTTCCCAAAATCTTCCTTTATCAGGAAAGGTTGGTGTGCCTTCAAACATTAAAGTGGTCGCACCATTGCATAAAGGTCCATAAACCAAGTAAGAATGACCGGTAATCCAACCAATATCAGCTGTACACCAGTAAATTTCATCAGGGTGATAATCAAAAACGTATTGATGTGTCATTGCGGCATAAACGAGATAGCCCGCTGTAGTATGCAAAACACCTTTGGGTTTGCCGGTGGAGCCTGAAGTATAAAGAATAAAAAGCGGATCTTCAGCGTTCATTGGTTCTGGTGGGCAGTCTGTTTTGGCATGAGCTATCTCTTCGTGGTACCAAAAATCACGTCCCTCTATCCATTGAATGGGTCCACAAGTCCGCCGTATAACCATGACTTGGTCCACATGCACGTTTTGGCGCGCTGCTATCTCAATAGCATGATCAACATTGTCTTTTAAGTTGATCCGTTTGCTGCCACGCAAGCCTTGATCAGCGGTAATGATGAAGGTTGATTCGCAGTCAACAAGGCGTCCTGCTATTGCCTCAGCAGAAAAGCCAGCAAAGATAACCGAATGAACGGCACCAATGCGGGCACACGCGAGCATAGCATAGGCTGCTTCGGGAATCATGGGGAGATAAATGGTTACTTTATCGTCTTTTTTAATACCACGACTTTTCAAAAGATTAGCAAAACGACAAACATGTTCATAAAGCTCGTTATAGGTTATTTTTTTATCATGATAAGGATTATCTCCTTCCCAAATAAGCGCGATTTTTTCTCCATGGGTTTTCAGGTGGCGATCAATGCAGTTATAGGCAACATTTGTTATTCCATCTTCGTACCATTTTATTGATACATCTCCATTAAAGGAAGTGTTTTTTACTTTTGTATAAGGTTTAAACCATTCAATGCATTTTCCATGTTTTGCCCAGAAGCTTTCTGGATCATTGACGCTTTCTTGATACCATTGTTGATAGGTCTCCTCATTGATAAGCGCATTTTTTTTGATTTCTTCTGATATTGGATAAATTTTTTCAGTCATGTGTCCCTCTTTTAATTTATTGTTTGGAAAAATTTGCCTCTATACTTTCGTATGTTTATATTTTTGGCAGAGTTTTCCAAAAGCTTTTCATTGCGAGGTTAGACTAAATGACAAAGATTAGAATAGTCAATTTTTAAAATCATCTGTGTTTGTCTTTACGTTTATATTTTAAGAGAGCTTTTTTATGCTGTTTTAGGGGGTAACGTGTGACAAAGTATATCGTCATAAAGAGCTGTAAATTGTATAGAAATACAAAAAGATCGTATTGTTGTAGAGAGAGCTCTTTATGTGCCGATAAGAAATTAAATTTTAAAAACAAATTCATATAAAAGTTAAAAGGAGATGGGGATTCGTAGATTATCGGCATTATTTATAAAGTCATTTTCGAAGGGCGAATATTGCCACACTACAGATTTATTACTTCCATAAATGTAAAATACTGACACTTAGTGTTTTGCGTTATGCCATTCACTGATTGTACTAGGAAATGGTATTGGGAGCAAGGACAAATGTTTCTTCAAGATCCACTTAAGGCTAGGAACGCATTGAAAATCTAAAATTAATTCTTGCTTGTTTTTTAGGGAAAGGAAAAAATCAAGTTAACTATCTTTAAAGCAGTGTTATAAACATGCTGGGTAATTTATCGATTTGACTGTTTTTTAATTAATATAAACACAAATATATAAATAAGTTATTAGAAATAAAGAACATAATAACTGACTATAATGCCGTTATGATATTTTCTAAATGTAACAAAATTTTTTCTAAAAAAAATAAATATAGTAATAGATATAATTAATACGGCGAATAATTTCGCAATCACCTATTGTATTTGTATAAAATACAATATAAAAAATTATTATGTATAAATAATAATTTTAGTGTAATGCTTTTAATATTATATCTTTTAAATTATCAACTTTATATTTACAAAATACACCAAACAGAAATGAAACCAAAAAAATAAATAAGAAGAATAGTATCACTAATAGTCATAAGATCCATAAGATCCATTATAAGTACCTTCATAAAAGTTGCGATTGTAACATACAGCGTTGAATGCTATCTTAAATATACATATTTGTAAATATGTATCTATATAATATTAATATTTAAAAATATACATTATAAAATATTACTTATAATTTGATATAAACCAATATAGTTAAATAAAAGACTAATAAGAAAGAATATACAGCTTATTAATAATGATTTTTTAGAGAATCTTTCCAACTATAAGAAATAAAATTATAATAAAAAAGATATATTAAACCAAAAAAATGTTGCTATAAGCGATTCAATAATTTTATGAGTAAAATCTGTCATTATAAATCATAATTTCTCATTAATAGCACCATCGCTACTTTATTCAGTGTACTTGGAACTCATCCGATAAAGATTAATATAAACCAAAATATCTACATAAACTATCAGAAATAATGAACAGAATTACTGTATATAATGTTGTTTTTATAGATACTTTCCAACTGTAACCACCAATTTTTTTAAAACCAATAGCATATATAGGGATGAATACAATGAGAATGCAAAACAGTCTTATGATTTCATAAAGAATATTCATTATAACAAAATCCTGATTATAAGATGTGATTCACAATAGATATCTCCGAAAACTATTTTATCCACAGATGTAGATATTTAATTTTGGTATATTCTTTCGAATATATTTACAGAATTATTTATCTTCAGAGATATCTTTGTAGCTATTCTCTATAAATTAGAACCAACACTCACGACCTTTTTCTATAAAGCCCCAAGCAGCATCTCCTATGTATCCCAATGACAAAGCTCCCATTCCACCTGTAAATGCACCCACTGGTCCCCCAGTTATACCACCTTGAATTGCACCAACTACTCCTGCCGGAACTCCTACTTCGCTGCCACGTGCATTCATGTGAGACATAAAAGCACCAGGACTAAATGCATTTCCATGAGTAGGTCTTGAATTGTGCGAATGACCAAAAGAATGCTTTGTCGCCATATGACCGAATGTGTTGAATGAACCAAACATATTAATTATTCTTAATTATCTACAGTAAAAGTAGCATCACAATGATACATTTCAAATGGCTATCACGTATTTTTAGAGAAATGTCAAAGATAAACTTTAAAAATAACAATAAAAATACTGTATAAATAATATATAAATTATGTATATATGAATTTTTTTCTTAAAAAGATAATAATATTAATTATAAGTTTTTAAAATATAAGAAATGACACCATATTTTTTCTTAATTAAAGTTTAAATTTAGAAAAATTGCGTATATTAAAAGTTGAAGTTTTTCTCTTTGTTTAAGAAATCCACAAAGGAATAATGATAAAGAAATATCGTTATTGGGATCGGTTTCATTGCCATTGTTTTGCATGCATGTATTATGCGCATATGCACGGGATTCGTTCTTTTATTTTTCAGGCGGATATTGACTGTATTTACGCTTTGTAGAGCATAGAAAGTCTCTATGCTATCGTTGTGATCTTATAGGATTGCTATTCATGTTGTTTAGCGCGGCTCTTGGTGCTCTATTGAGCATTTGAGATGTTTATTTTGCTCAAGTGACTTACATGAAAGAGTTTTGTTACTGTATTATGCAGCCATAAGCCTCTTTTTGCCTGCTTTACGCCATTGGCATGTGGGGAAATTGTTTACGCGTGTTGGAGAAGTTAAGAGAATTCGTGGTTTTTAATGGAAATCATTGCGATAATCGTATTGAATATTCTTTTGCAATTGGTGATTTTGCGACAGTTTTTTCATTCATGCGCAACGCCCCTCTTATCATTTTGCCTTTATATAAGGATTTATTTTTTACGTTGCTATCTTGAAGCTATTGTATGTGTTGTGGATGTGCCGGTGAGAAATTTGAGAAGACCAGCTTTTTGCTTATTTTGCTAACAGGATGAAAGAGGGACTGGAATCTTTTTTGCTAGAATTGCTCTTTTATTGATATTGAAGGAAATATTTTTTCTCATTTCTGCTGTTTTTGGCTTGTTCGTAGAATTTTCAATGGGAGTTTATATGAAGGGGGAATGAATTTATATGAGAGGAAATTGCTTTACACAGGGCGTTTTCCAAATAAAGTAGAGCCAATGCGAAGGACGTTAGAGCCAAACTGTAGAGCGGTTTTGAAGTCACTGGACATACCCATGGAAAGCTTTGGAAGACCTGCTTGTTTTGCTAATTTTGCTAACAGTGCGAAATAGGGGCCGGGGTTTTCATTGACAGGGGGGATGCCCATAAGACCGATGATATCAAGTCCATAGTTGTTTTTGCATTGGTTGACAAAAGATGTCGCTTCTTGTGGTGCAACACCACTTTTTTGCGGTTCTAAGCCAATGTTAACCTGAACATAGCAAGGAAGATGCCTTTTTTGTTTTTGCATTTCTTCGGATAAAATTTTGGCTATTTTTTCACGATCAACCGTTTGAATGACATCAAAAATTTTGATAGCTTCGGCGGCTTTATTTGATTGTAAGGGACCGATGAGATGAAGTTTAATATTTTCAAATTGTTGACGTAAAGCAGGCCATTTTTGTGCTGCTTCTTGTACGCGGTTTTCTGCAAACAAAGATTGGCCTGCTTGTAAAAGGGGACGTATATCAGTGGCAGGAACAGTTTTTGAAACAGCGATAAGTTCAATTTCTTCTACAGGGCGTTGTAACTCTTGACATGTTTCAGCAATGTCTTTTTGAAGGTTTTGCCATGCTTCAATGGAAGGGGCATCGAGGGGCGTTTGTGTATTCATATTTTTGTGTTTTACCTTTTTTGTTCAAGAGTTGGTCGTTTTTTTAAAAGTTTTATAAAATACTTAGGGAAATATTTCACGAAAATGTTGACGATGAGGTTAATCCATGGTCAAGCATAATAAAACAAGTTTTTGGTTCTGTTTTATTAAAAGAGTATAATGGGAATGACGATTGAACATTATAATATAGGCGAACGCTATAATCCACGTGCGAGAGAAAAAAAATGGCAAGAAATTTGGGATGAAAAGAAAATTTTTCAGACTGTTCAAGAAGATGCTCGTGAAAAATATTATGTTTTAGAAATGTTTCCTTATCCGTCAGGCCGCATTCACATGGGGCATGTGCGCAATTATGCCATGGGGGATGTGGTGGCACGCTATAAAAGGGCAAAGGGTTTTAATGTGCTTCATCCTATGGGCTGGGATGCTTTTGGTATGCCGGCTGAAAATGCTGCTCTGCAAAGTAAAGTGCATCCTAAAACTTGGACCTATCAGAATATTGCTGTGATGCGCGGGCAATTAAAGCAATTAGGGCTCTCACTAGATTGGACGCGTGAATTTGCGACTTGTGATGTGGAATATTACCATCGTCAACAAATGTTGTTCCTTGATTTCTATCAAAAGGGGTTGGTTGCGCGTAAAGTGGCTAAGGTGAATTGGGATCCTGTTGACCACACCGTTTTGGCAAATGAGCAGGTTGTTGATGGGCGGGGATGGCGTTCTGGTGCGTTGGTGGAACAGCGTGAATTGACACAGTGGTTTTTCAAAATTAGCGACTTTAGTGAAGAGCTCTTGGCTGGGCTTGAAGAGCTGGAGCAGTGGCCTGAAAAAGTTCGCACTATGCAAAAAAATTGGATTGGAAAATCGCAAGGTTTACTGATTCGTTGGGCTTTAAAGGCAACAAGTGGTGTTGATGATGCAAGTGGTGTTGATGATGTTTGTGAGATGTTTAATGAGGTTGTTTGTTATTCAACACGTCCTGATACACTTTTTGGCGCCTCTTTTTTAGCTCTGTCTGTTGACCATCCCATTGCACAAGCTTTGGCAAAGAAAGATAAAGCGTTGAGTGCTTTTATCGAAAACTGTCGGTGTGGTGGAACGACAACGGCAGCACTTGAAACAGCTGAAAAACAAGGATTTCTTACGCCCCTTTTGGCAGTTCATCCTTTTGATTCAACAGTACATATTCCTGTTTATATCGCGAATTTTGTGCTTATGGATTATGGAACAGGGGTTGTTTTTGGTTGTCCGGCTCATGATCAGAGAGATTTCGATTTTGCGCGTAAATATGATCTTCCAATAAAACCAGTGGTTTTGCCAAAAGGAGAGCAAGCAGAAGATCTTGTCATTGCTGAAACAGCTTATACGGGTGATGGTGTGATGATCAATTCCAGCTTTTTGGATGGTTTGACACCTAAACAAGCTTTTGAAGAAGCAGCCAAAAGGCTTGAGAAACAAATGCTCAATGGGCAACCGCAAGGGAAAAAAACAGTGCAATTTCGTCTGCGTGATTGGGGGATTTCGCGGCAGCGTTATTGGGGGTGCCCCATTCCGATGATCCATTGTACATCTTGTGGAGTGATTCCTGTGCCGCGCACCGATTTACCGGTTGTGTTACCTGATGATGTTACTTTTGATCAACCTGGAAATCCTCTTGCACGGCATGGAACCTGGCAGAATGTTACTTGTCCTTCCTGTGGTCAACCTGCCAAACGTGAAACCGATACCATGGATACATTTGTTGACTCTTCTTGGTATTATGCACGCTTTACGGCCCCTTTTGCGCAGGAACCTGTCGACAAACAAGCAATCTCTGAATGGTTGCCTGTGCAACAATATATTGGTGGAATTGAGCATGCCATTTTGCATCTTCTTTATGCACGCTTTTTTATGCGTGCCATGAAATTGATCGGTCATGTGACTGTTGATGAGCCTTTTAAGGGGCTTTTTACCCAAGGTATGGTGGTTCATGAAACCTATCGGGATGATCAAGGGTGGGTTTCTCCAGCAGAAATTTCCATTGTTGAAAAGGATGGAAAACGACAGGCTTATAAATTGACTGATCAAAGTGAAGTGATGATTGGTTCGATTGAAAAAATGTCGAAATCCAAAAAGAATGTCGTTGATCCTGATGATATTATCGCATCCTATGGCGCTGATACTGTGCGTTGGTTTGTGTTGTCAGATTCTCCCCCTGATCGGGATGTCATCTGGACAGAATCTGGTGTTGAAGGAGCTCATCGCTTTGTACAGCGTGTTTGGCGTTGTGTAGCTTTGAGTGCTTCTGTTTTAAAGGATGTGGCGCCTTGTGCAGGGCATCAGGGGGCGGCTTTGGAACTCTCAAAGGCTGCACATCGTACGCTTTGCGCTGTAGAAGATGATTTGGAAAAATTTGCTTTTAATCGGGCTATTGCACGCCTTTATGAATTCTTGAATATTATGGCACCGTTGCTCAACAAAATAGCAAGTGTTGACGATGAAATGAAAGCTTCTTTACGTCAAGCCATGGATTTTTTTCTTGCCATGATTGCACCGATGATGCCTCATTTAGCAGAAGAATGTCATGCTGCTTTAGGGGGGAAAACTTTAATGTCTGCGCTTGCTTGGCCTGTTTATGACAGTGCGTTAACCGTTGCGGAATGCTATACTTTGCCAGTACAAATTAATGGTAAAAAACGCGGTGAGGTGAGCGTTGCAGCAACAGCAAATGAAACGATGATTAAAGAAGCGGTTTTGGCTTTAGATTTTGTAAAGGCACAGCTGGTTGAAAAGCCTGTGAAAAAAATCATTATTGTTCCACAAAGGATTGTAAATGTCGTTTTTTAAAAGTTTGATTCTTGTCGTTTTAGCTGGTGTATTCACACTGTTGTGTGGATGCAAAGTTGAACCGCTTTATCGTCAAGAGTTGCAGAGTGCAATGACAATGAATTCTGCTTCCTATAGGAATCCTGTTTCTGGGCAAGCTTCTTTGGGGCTTGCGCAAAAGCTTGCCTCTATTGTTGTGGAAGAGCCTTCGGATCGTTTTGGTCAAATGGTGCGCAATCATCTGCTGTTTCTTTTGTATGGAAATGGTGGTAAACCTTCTCTACCTGCTTATCGATTGGCATTGCAGATATCCGTATCTACAAGAGAATCTATGCAGATAGAGGTTGATTTCGAGAAAAAACGAAAAGGACGACCTTCTGTTGGAACTGTTATGAGCAGAGCTTCTTACACTTTGCAGGATATGAAAAATACTCTTGTTGCAAAAGGAACAGCAATGATGAATGCATCTTTTGACCGACTTCGTCAAGAATATGCAACGATGCAAGCAGAAGAAGATGCAAAAAAACGTGTTGCTGAAGAGTTGGCTGAACAGATTTTTTTGTTACTTTCAAAAGATCTTTCCAATAAAAATTCTAGATATTAAGCAATATTTTGTCCTGTTTTTTTCCAGTCGTTGAGAAATATTTGCAACCCTTTATCAGTGAGAGGGTGTTTGACCAGTGCTTTTAAGATTGCTGGTGGAACTGTTGCAACGTCAGCACCACTGAGTGCTGCTTCTTTGACATGATTAACGGTGCGGATTGAAGCGGCTAGGATTTGTGTTTCAAAGTTATAGTTATCATAAATTGTGCGAATTTCATGAAGCAGTTCACTTCCATCATTTCCGCAATCATCAAGTCTACCAATAAAAGGCGAAACAAATGTCGCGCCTGCTTTGGCTGCAAGTAAGGCTTGATTGGCAGAAAAGCAAAGTGTGAGATTTGTTTTTAGTCCTTCTTTTGTGAGGGCTTTACAGGCTTTTAATCCATCGAGTGTTAAAGGAAGCTTGATACAAATATTGTCGGCAATCTTTGCTAAAACAGCCGCTTCTTTCATGATGTTTTCAAATTCCGTTGCTGCAACTTCAGCAGAAACAGGCCCGCTAATGAGAGCACAAATTTCTTTTGTAACATCAAGAATATTGCGTCCTGATTTTAGGATAAGAGAGGGATTGGTGGTGACACCATCAACAAGGCTTAAATTCTGTAACTCTTGGATTTCTTCGATATTGGCGCTATCCACAAAAAATTTCATATCTAACCTCTTCTTTTTAGCTTTTATCCTATTTTTTGTTATGCGCTATTGTTGACTGCAAAAGCAAGAGAAAGAATTAATCTCTGTGTAAAGAACAAGAATGCTATGATGTTAACCATGTACTCGTTTTCAGTAAAGAAATATTACTTATTGTTTCTATACCTATTTTATATCGTTGCTCGTGATAAGGCATAGAGTTCATTGCGTACCAACATTTTTGCGTATTGGAATCTTTGCGTAGCGGTATTTTTATACTTATGAAAATAAGCTAGCATTATCACACACTTTGCTCATTTCCTATTTGCGATTGCTCTTGATATTTGAGAGTGCATCATAAGATACCTCCCTTTTTCAGGGGGTAGGTTTAACCTCATTTTTAATAGAAGCGAATGGATTTATTTTATCGTAAAACACCATTGAAGAAGGCATGTAAAATTTTACACATGAAGTGTTTTTTATGGTCAATACATTGATTTATTCTGTGTTACCCATTCTTCAACAGTACGCTTTTGTGCTGCTTGTATTGTTGCTTGATTCTCAATCAAGCTGAAAGATGTACGCACGTGTTTCCACGTTTTGGCACAAAGCCAAGGTGAATATTGTAACGGTTCCATTTGCAATATTATTCTCCCTGTAATTAAAATCATGGGAGACTCTCTCATCAATAAGGATTTACAAATGTTCCTCGATGGGTTTGAAATGAGAAAAATTCATCGTATTGAGGGTTTTTATTACAATAGGTAAAATGATGATTATATCTTTATAAATCAGTTTGTTGAAGATAAATTGAGATATAAGGTGGTAAAAAAATAAACGTGTGTGTTGGGAAGAAGTTACACTATGGGATAGCTTTGTTGAAGAGCGCACTTACAATATCATGTTGAATGCTTATAGTGATGAGCTTTATTTGCACAGAAGAATGGCGCTGGTTTTTTTGCTATAGAGTTTTTTGTTATAGAGGATGAGATTGGTTCTTTTATTGGCACTTTGGTGATGAAATGAATATTAAAAAGAATTTTTGTGAGAAAAGTGTTGTGATAGGGGGAGAGATTGAATCCCGCAATGAATTTTATAAGAGTGTTTAAAGATAAGGTGTAGACCTGTTGGTGCTCAAGAGGTCGTAGATTGGTTTAAAAGATGCATTCAAATGTGATAGAGGAAGAGATTGTATCCGTATTGGTTCCTCTTCCTGTTGCTCACGCTTATAGTTATAAAGTTCCATCTTCTATGGAGGTGAACGTTGGTTCCTTTGTTCGGGTTCCGGTGATGGGGCGTGAGCTTTGCGGTTTTGTTGTGGATGTCGGAGAGAAGACAGCAGATGGGCAAAGGTCTGGTTTGGTGGCGTGTGAAAAATTACGCTCTCTGCTTCATGTTTTTGATTGTCCCCCATTAAAGGCAGAAATGATCACATTTTTGCGTTTTGTCAGTCGCTATACAATGGCGCCTTTCGGTCTTGTGGCGCGATTGGTTTTGTCTGTACCGGCTGCTTTAGAGCCGGAAGCACAGATGTTGGGTTTGCGATATTGTGGTGGAAATGTAGAACGTCTCACACCAGCGCGATTACGGGTTTTGGAATTGGTGCGTAATGAGAAGATATGGACACGTTCTGGTCTTGCGCATGCGGCTGGAACTTCGGTTTCTGTTGTTGAAGGTTTAAAAGCGTTAGGGGTTTTTGAAGATGTTATAGTTCCTGCTCCTGATCTTGTGGCAATGCCTGATCCTGACTTTTGTCCCCCTCAGTTGCAGGGAGCGCAAAATGAAGCAGCAACAATGTTGCGAGAAGGTGTTTTATCTTCTCAGTTTCAAGTTTTTTTGCTTGATGGTGTTACGGGATCAGGAAAGACAGAGGTTTATTTTGAAGCGGTTGCTCAAGCCTTCAAAGGGGGCAAGCAGGTTTTAATTTTATTGCCGGAAATTGCTTTAACACAGCAGTTTTTAGATCGTTTTTATGCACGCTTTGGAGCTGCGGCAGCGGAATGGCATTCTGATTTGACGCCACGTCGTAGAGAACGTGTCTGGCGGCAAGTTGCAGAAGGGCGGGTGCGTGTCGTTGCGGGGGCTCGTTCAGCGCTTTTTCTTCCCTTTCATGAGCTTGGCTTGATTGTTGTCGATGAAGAACATGATAGCGCTTATAAACAAGAAGAGCGCATTTTTTACCATGCGCGTGATATGGCTGTTGCACGGGGTTCTTTTGAGCATTTTCCTGTTATTTTATCTTCAGCTACACCGTCGATTGAAAGCCAAGCCAATGTTTTAAAAGGGCGTTATCAAAAGGTGCATTTACCTTCCCGTTTTAAAGAAGTAGCACTTCCACAGTTGCGGGTGGTTGATATGCGCCAAGGAGGGGTGCAAAAGGGGCGCTTTATTTCCTTTGCTCTTGAAAGGGCTTTAAAACAAACGCTTGATAAGGGCGAACAAGCTCTTCTTTTTCTTAATCGTCGTGGTTATGCACCTTTAACTTTATGCCGAATTTGCGGACATCGTTTTCATTGTACTGATTGTTCAAGTTGGTTGGTCGAACATCGTGCGCAAGGGCAATTGAAATGTCATCATTGTGGATATCATGAACCACTTCCTCAAGCCTGTCCTGAATGCGGGACATTAGATCATCTCGTGGCTTGTGGACCGGGTGTGGAAAGAATTGCAGAAGAAACACAAATGCTTTTTCCTCAAGCGCGATCATTGATTCTTTCAACAGATCTCAAAGGAGGGATTGGGCAATTGCGAAGCGAATTACAAGCCATTGCAAATGGCGATGTGGACATTATTATTGGAACACAGTTGGTCGCTAAAGGACATCATTTTCCCAAGCTCTCTTTGGTTGGCGTTATTGATGCTGATCTTGGTCTTGCCAATGGCGATTTACGCGCAAGTGAACGTACCTACCAGCTGCTTTCTCAAGTTACCGGAAGAGCAGGGCGTGTGGGATTGGAAAGTTTAGGATTATTGCAAACTTATCAACCAGATCATCCGGTCATCAAAGCCTTACTTTCATGCCAGCCAGAAGATTTTTACACACGTGAGATTGCAGCGCGTCAGCATTATCATTTGCCTCCCTATGGGCGGCTTGCCTCTTTGATTGTATCTGCACAACAGCGCCAAGCAGCAGAACATTATGCGCGCGCATTGCGCCAAGCAGCGCCACGGGAGAAAAATATCTCGGTTATGGGACCAGCAGAAGCGCCTTTGGCTCTGGTTCGGGGGCGTTATCGTTTTCGGCTTTTGCTGCAAGGACAGCGCTCTTTTGATATACAAGGGTTTATACGTGCAATGCTTAGCGGTATACCCAAAATGCCCAGTTCCGTTCGGGTTCAAATTGATATTGATCCGCAAAGTTTTTTCTAAAACCAGTCTCGCATAAAGTGAAGGTCCCTTTAGCTTAAGGTGCTTTACTTTAATACTATCTATTCAGAATAAGCATCCAAGCAGCAGAATATGATACATGTGCATTGCATTAAGCAGAGCCACGGGAAAAAATATCTTTGTTATGGAACCAGCAGAAGCGTCTCTTTTATTTGAGGGCGCTATCATTTTGGCTTTTACTCCTTTTTTGTTTTAGGGACAGTATCCTTTTGATAGGCGGATTTTTTTATAATGGCTGATTATAGGGGCTGAAAATGCTTGTAAATACACCAAAAATATCCAAATTTATACGGGTTCAAATTGATATTGATCTATGCTTTTTCTAAAATCAGTGCAATATAGTGCCATTATAAAGTGAAGCTATGTAGGCTTAATGAAGGTCGTGTTTTTGATGTTGTTTGACCTTAAAAACTTATGAAGCAGCATTCATAAGATGTATTAGTGCTATACGAGTCGTATCTGCTTTTGTATGCTAGATTAGGGCGAGAGTATTGCATATATCTATTTTATTTATCTTTGACGAGAACATAGACTCATTTGGGAGCGTAAAGGTTAAAATGAGCATTTATCGTTGTCGTCCTTATTTATGGCTCTAGAATTTTCAAAAGCGCCCATAATTATAATTTTATAAATAATAACATATTGATTTATAGTGATAATATGCCGTTATTCGCTTTAGAATTTCAACTATTGTAGGATTCTCTTATTTCAAATCTGTTTATATTGATCAATCAAAACCATTCGTTTGCATGTTACAGATGGGGGAGCTTGTGTCGGGTGAAACTATATAAGAAAGGACTGAAATACCTCATCATTTCAAGTGTTAAGGGCTGTCGTAAAATTGGGAGATGGCAAAGTATGTGATGGTGCCGGCTTGTTCTTTCATAAGTGTAAAGATGAGGCTGCTCAATGGAGTTATCATTATAGCATTTATGGACGCTGTCGTGAAATGGAGATTATCCATTGCTTCACGCTTTTGTTACTTTCGTTCTCTAATGGGGGCACATTCTTCATGTAAAGCTTCATGTAAAGCAGAACGCCCAAAACGGAAT
Source organism: Bartonella sp. MR110HLJHH (assembly GCF_042194225.1). NCBI lineage: Bacteria > Pseudomonadati > Pseudomonadota > Alphaproteobacteria > Hyphomicrobiales > Bartonellaceae > Bartonella > Bartonella sp. MR110HLJHH. The sequence continues at coordinate 40,282 of NZ_JBHIMQ010000002.1, forward strand.
ATTACAGAACATCTATTGTATTACTGTATTCATATGCTTGTTTAAGCAAATGTTTCTCAGCATGCTCGGATTCATTTTACGATGTTTTTCGAGTGTAGAATGTAAAAGCTTTCATGAATGAAAAAAACGCATTAAGGCTCCCTATCTTTATTTCATAAAGGTATAAAATGGCGCCATTTATTATTTAGCTTTTAGGATTACGAAAGCTCTTGGTACTTGAGAGCGTTTATACGAGGTGTTTTTTCTTTAATCATTTCCTCTTTTGTTTGTGATGGAGCAAGGGAGTGATTTTGATAGAAAGATTTGAAATAAGAGAATCTTTCGATGTTTGGGGCTCATCTGGTATGAAAAATGATACATTATCATTATAAATCAATGCATTGTATGCTTAAAGAGTGTGTTTACAAGAAAATATACTTGGTGAATTTTTTTAAAAGGTGTGGGTATTTGAAGAAAAAAGATCAATTTTTTCTTTAGTTTTTAGGAGGATATTCATTATTTTTTCTTTCTTATCAGTTTAAAAGAATAGACTTTTTTAGTCGCAGTCGCATCTTGTTGAAGGTCTTGAGGTGATAAAGGGAGTGATTTTTAGAGAAGAAGTGTTTTGTTATAGTGGCAAGAGCATTTGAAGCAAAATCAAAGAGAGTGAAAAAATCGCTCAGAGAATGTCAAAAAGAGGCATAAAAAAACTGTGATGCCATCCTGTATATCTAAAAAAAATTCTTTTCAAAAATATTTTGAATATTTTATTAAAATTTTTAAAAAGCAGCGATTTGTGGTGTTGCGAGTCGGCTATGTCTATGCTAGAAACCAAGAGGTTTTTGTTCTAGGTTTTAAGAAGAAGATTCTTAAGATTGAGAATGTCTGTTTCATTTCATCTGATAACTATCAGAGAGTCGCTCAAGGGAAAGAGGCGGTATTTCGTGTCGGATTCATTTTCTCTCATACCGCTGCCGTTGGTAGATCAACGCTATGCGCAAGCGCTTTTTGATTGCGTTCAAGAAGCTGGAAACGTTGAAAAGGTTGAAAAGGCAGTGGAAGATCTTTTGCTTGTTTTGGAGCAAAATAAAGATTTAAAACGCTTTGTGCTTAGTCCATTCTTTTCAGTTAAAGAGCAAATTAAGGTGATGCAATCTGTTTGTGCAAACATCCAATTTGCTGATAAAAACGCAGGTCAGATTATTGGTAATTTTTTACGCGTTATTGCAACAAACCGTAGGCTTAGTGCCGTATTTGGTATTTTACATGCTTTTCAGCGTTGTGTTGCGCGCGCTCGTAGGCAGGTGACTGCGCAAATTATTTCTGCGCGCCCCTTAAGTTCTCAACAAAGACAAGAGTTGTGTGAGGCTTTGGAAGGTGTCGTTGGAGGAAAAGTTTTGCTACACAGCATTGTGGATCCAACAATTCTTGGTGGATTAATCGTTCGTGTGGGGTCGTCTCAAATTGATACGTCTCTTCTCACAAAATTGTCTTCGCTTAAGCTTTCATTGAAAAAAGAGGTCAGCTGATGGATATTAGACCATCTGAAATTTCAAAAATTCTAAAAGAGCAAATCAAAAACTTTGACCAAAAGGCTGAGGTTTCAGAAATTGGTTGGGTTCTCTCTGTAGGGGATGGTATCGCTCGCGTTTATGGTTTGGATAATGTCCAAGCAGGGGAAATGGTTGCTTTTCCAAACGGTGTGCGTGGTATGGCCCTCAATTTGGAAGTTGATAATGTTGGTGTGGTCATTTTTGGCTCAGATCGCGATATTCGTGAAGGTGATTGTGTAAAGCGGTTAGGCGCTATCGTCGATGTTCCTGTGGGGCCCGCTTTGCTGGGGCGTGTGGTTGATGCGTTGGGAAACCCTATAGATGGTAAGGGGCCCATTAAAGCAACGGAGCGTCGTCGTGTCGATGTTAAGGCTCCTGGAATTATTCCGCGTCAGTCAGTGCATGAACCGATGTCGACCGGATTGAAAGCGATTGACGCACTTATTCCTATTGGACGGGGGCAGCGTGAATTGGTGATTGGTGATCGCCAAACAGGAAAAACAGCAATTTTGCTCGATACATTTTTAAACCAAAAACCTTTTCATGAAAAAGGGGCTGGACGAGAGCAAGACAAAGTTTATTGTATTTATGTGGCTATCGGTCAAAAACGTTCGACGGTGGCACAATTTGTTAAAGTTTTAGAAGAACGTGGAGCGTTGGAATATTCTATTATTGTTGCAGCGACCGCTTCTGATCCAGCACCACTGCAATTTATTGCACCTCTTGCTGGATGTGCTATGGGTGAGTATTTCCGTGATAATGGGCAACATGCTTTGATCGGTTATGATGACTTGTCAAAACAGGCGGTGGCGTATCGTCAGATGTCTCTTTTGTTGCGTCGTCCTCCAGGTCGTGAAGCTTATCCGGGAGACGTTTTCTATCTTCATTCGCGTCTTTTAGAGCGGGCTGCGAAGTTGAATGCGGAAAATGGATCTGGGTCACTGACAGCTTTGCCGGTTATTGAAACGCAAGCAAATGATGTTTCTGCCTATATTCCTACAAATGTGATTTCGATTACTGATGGGCAAATTTTTCTAGAGACTAATTTATTTTATCAAGGAATTCGTCCTGCTGTAAATGTTGGTCTTTCTGTGTCTCGTGTTGGTTCTGCCGCACAAATTAAGGCGATGAAGCAAGTTGCTGGCTCGATTAAAGGTGAATTGGCGCAATATCGTGAAATGGCAGCTTTTGCGCAGTTTGGCTCTGATTTGGATGCGTCAACCCAGCGTCTGTTGAATCGGGGTGCGCGCTTGACAGAGTTGTTGAAGCAGCCACAATTTTCTCCACTCAAAACAGAAGAACAAGTGGTGGTTATTTTCGCGGGTGTGAATGGCTATCTTGATGCTTTGGCGGTTTCTGATGTTGCGCGGTTTGAGCAGGGACTTTTGGTGCTTTTGCGTAGTGATTATCAAGATCTCTTAAAGGCAATTGCTGAGCAAAAGCAAATAACAGACGAGCTGAAAGACAAGTTGATAACTGTTCTTAATACTTATGCGAAAAATTTCTCGTGATGAATTGATGGAATGCTTGAATGGCCTCACTAAAAGATCTTAGAGACCGTATCGCTTCGGTTAAAGCAACACAAAAGATCACCAAAGCTATGCAGATGGTTGCAGCGGCAAGGTTGCATCGTGCTCAAGAGGCAGCGCAGTCTGCGCGTCCTTATGCGAAGAAGATGGCTGATATTTTGACCAGTGTTGCTGCTGATGTAGATGGTGTTGATGCGCCTGCTCTTATGCGTGGTACGGGGCGAGATGATGTGCATCTCTTGGTGGTGTGTACTGCTGAGCGCGGTTTGTGTGGTGCTTTTAATGTGCAAATCGCTCGTCGTGCACGTGAACAGATTAAGGCATTGTTGGCATCTGGTAAAATAGTGAAAATTATCACTGTGGGCAAAAAAGGTGCGGATATTTTATCGCGTGATTACAAAGGTTTGATAATTGATCATATCGATTTGCATGCTGTAAAGCGCATTGGTTTTGCAGAGGCGGTGATGATTAGTCAACGGATTGTTGATTTATTCAATGAAGGCGCTTTCGATGTTTGTACGCTGTTTTATTCTGAATTTATTTCTGTGATTAATCAGCGTCCAACAGCTTTTGGCTTGATTCCGATGATTGCTCCAAAAGCAGCTATTGAGGCAATAGATGTTGAGGAGCAAACCGATCATAGCAAAGGTTCACAATCAATTGTTTATGAGTATGAACCTGATGCGGCTTCTCTTTTAGAGGCGCTTGTGCCACGCAATCTTTCGGTGCAAATCTTTCGGGCTTTGCTAGAAAATGTTGCTGGTGAGATGGGTGCCAAGATGACAGCTATGGACAATGCATCGCGCAATGCGGGTGAAATGATTAATAAATTGACGGTAGCTTATAATCGTCAACGTCAGGCACAGATTACGACAGAACTGATCGAAATTATTGCGGGCGCTGAAGCGCTTTAAATGGAAAAGGTAAGGATTGATGGTAAAAGCAGTAACCTCAAGCAAAGGAATAGAAAAAGGTGAAAAAAAGAAATCAGCTGCTCGTTCCGGCGTGAAAAAAGCCGCTTCGAAGTCTCAAGTGGATGTAAAGGCTTCAGCGGATGTAAAGGCTTCCTCTGCGCCTGCGCGTAGTGCAGCTAAAGAGACACCTGTAAAAAAAGATGCATCCGCAAAAAAAGAAGAGCGTGCAAAAGGCGCTGTTGGTGAGATCAAGCAGGTTATTGGTGCTGTCGTTGATGTGCAATTTGAAGGTGAATTGCCAAATATTCTTAATGCATTAGAAACAGACAATTTAGGCAATCGCTTGGTATTAGAAGTTGCGCAGCATTTGGGTGAAAATACTGTGCGTACGATTGCTATGGATACAACCGATGGGTTGGCGCGTGGCCAAAAGGTTGTGGATACAGGCATGCAAATTAGCGTTCCTGTAGGAGAAGCAACATTGGGACGTATTATGAATGTGATTGGAGAGCCGGTGGATAATGTGGGACCAATTACTGCAACCAAAACGCGTTCGATTCACCAAGAGGCACCTGCATATGTTGAGCAATCAACCATTTCAGAAATTCTCGTCACCGGTATTAAAGTTGTGGATTTGTTAGCTCCTTATTCTAAAGGAGGTAAAATTGGCTTGTTTGGTGGTGCTGGTGTTGGAAAAACTGTTCTCATTATGGAGCTTATAAACAATATTGCAAAGGCACATGGTGGCTATTCTGTATTTGCTGGTGTGGGAGAACGTACACGTGAAGGAAATGATCTTTATTATGAAATGATCGAAAGCCGCGTGAATGTGAATCCAAAAGAGAATAATGGTTCAACGGAAGGGTCAAAGTGTGCCCTTGTTTACGGGCAAATGAATGAACCACCAGGAGCGCGTGCGCGTGTGGCTCTTTCAGGATTGACAATTGCAGAAAGTTTCCGTGATGAAGGACAAGACGTTCTTTTCTTCGTGGATAATATTTTCCGTTTCACGCAAGCTGGTGCTGAAGTGTCAGCGCTTTTAGGACGTATCCCTTCTGCTGTGGGCTATCAACCAACTTTGGCAACAGATATGGGGGCTTTGCAAGAGCGTATTACCAGTACGAAAACAGGCTCTATTACCTCTGTGCAGGCTATTTATGTTCCGGCTGATGACTTGACTGATCCGGCACCTGCGGCATCTTTTACCCATTTGGATGCAACAACTGTTCTTTCGCGCTCTATTGCGGAAAAGGGAATTTATCCGGCGGTTGATCCGCTTGACTCTTTCTCGCGTATGTTAGATCCATTGATTGTAGGGGAAGAGCATTACACTGTTGCTTGTCAAGTGCAAACCATTTTACAACGTTATAGAGCGCTTCAGGATATTATTGCTATTCTTGGAATGGATGAACTTTCTGAAGATGACAAATTGCTGGTGGGACGGGCGCGTAAAATTGAACGTTTTCTTTCGCAACCTTTCCATGTTGCGGAGGCCTTTACTGGTTCGCCAGGGAAACTCGTTCCTTTAGAAGAGACAATCAAAGGCTTTAAAGGTCTTTGTGCTGGCGATTATGATGATTTGCCAGAAGCTGCTTTTTATATGGTTGGTTCGATTGATGAAGCACTTGAAAAAGGAAAGCGTCTTATGGCGGAGGCGTCTTAGTGAGAAGCTTCTTGTTCAAGAGAAAACTGTCATGGATGTTTTTCGTTAAAAAGGATAAGTCGTTGAAGAAAACAGAGAGTCCTTATATCGGGTATTGTGGAGACTTTTGTGGAAAACAATAGAGAAGAGCATTTTTTATTTGAGCTTGTATCGCCTGAAAAAATTGTGTTTTCAGAGCAGGTAGTGTCTGTTGTTCTTCCTTCAGCCTCAGGTTCTTTGACAGTTATGGCGCATCATGCGCCATTGGTGGCAAGCATTGTGTTGGGTAGTGTGCGTGTTCGCACCTCTTTGGGTGAAAAATTATTTGCTGTATGCGGGGGCGTTGCAAATATTACCTTTTCGGGCTGCTCTTTATTGGTAGAGCACGTTGTGGCTGTAGAGCATCTTTCTTTTGATGTATTGGAACAGCGGATTTTGCAGGTCCAAGCGACATTAGAAGGGGGGACAAGAGATGAGGATAATCATAAAATAGAGGCTTTTTTCCAGCAATTGTCAGCTGATGGTGCTGTGTTGATAGAAGCGTAGCAGCGTATACAGGAAAAAGGTGACATGAGCGGAAAAAAGAGTACGGTTGTGTTTGCTAAAAGGGGTGGAAAACCTTTTCCTCGTCCTGGTCGTATTTTTGCAGGACCTTTGCCAAAATGTTTTGTTTATATTTTTGCTTCTCTTATTTTGCAATGGGCTTATGGTTTAGGGGCTAATATTGTTCAGTCTAACATTGTCCATCTTACGGGTGATTTTCACGCAACTTTAACCGAGACAACATGGTTGGTAGCGGCTTATATGGCGCCAAATGTGAGTGTAGCGATTATGTTGATCAAAATCCGCTATCAATTTGGGTTGCGTGCTTTTGCTGAATTATCAATCCTTGGCTTCGTTTTGGTTTGCGTGTTGCAACTCTTTGTTACGGATTTGCGTTCTGCATTGATTATTCGCTTTTTTGCTGGGATTGCTGCTGCGCCTTTGGCTTCGCTTGCGCTGCTTTATATGATGGAGGCTTTTGCTCCAGCAAAGAAGTTTACTATTGGTCTTAGTTTGAATTATATGAATGCGGCTTTAGCGGCGCCTTTATCACGTTTGATTTCTCCTGATTTGCTGGAAAATGGTGGCTTTTCCAGTCTTTCCGCTCTGGAAATGGGGTTGGTTCTCATCAGCTTGGTCTGTATCTATACTTTGCCTCTAACGCCTGTTGTCCGCAGTAAGGTTATTCAAAAGTTAGATTGGATAAGTTATGGTTTGATTGCTCTTGGTCTTGGATTAAATGCCGTGATTATGTCTGTTGGCATATTGTATTGGTGGTATGAAGCACCATGGATTGGTTGGGGGCTTGCACTTGCTATTTTCTCGTTGGCTATTGCTATTATTATTGAGCTTAATAGAGAAAAACCGTTGATTGATTTACGTTGGATTTTCAGTAAAGAAATGGTCCAATCTGTTTTTATTTTATTGATCTTTCATGTTTTTTTGTTAGAGCGGTCAAATTTGCCCGTAGGTTTTTTTAATCTTTTTGGTTTGCTTAATCGTGAGATGGCGCCCATGTATCTTGCGGTGACATTAGGGATTCTGTTAGGGGGGGCTGTTTGTGTCTTTTTTTTACGGGCAGGGCGTGAAGATTATTTTTATTTGTTGTCTTTGGGTTGTTTGGCGTTGGGAGCTTATTTAGATAGTCATGTAAACCATTTAACGCGCCCACAAGATATGATGTTGAGCCAAGGGTTGGTGAGTTTTAGTTATGCACTTTTTTTGCCTCCTGCTCTTTTCAAAGGGTTTGTGATCGCTGGTGAGCGAGGACCGCGTTACGTTTTAAGTTTTATTGCTGTTTTTTTGCTAACGCAAGTGACAGGGGGATTGATGGGATCGGCTTTTTTTGGCAGCCTTCAGTTTTATTTTGCCCATAAGAACTTTGAGTCCTTAACACAAAATATTATTATTACTGATCCGCTTATTTCTGGTGAGATGAATACTTTATTTTCGCCTTCTTATGGTGTTTCTGTTCCCAATGGCTTGAGAAGTGAGCAGGGTACTTCTATGTTGATAGAGAAATTTAAGTTAACAGCAAATATTTTTGCTTATGATGACGTTTTTCGGCTTTATTTTTATATTTCAATGGTTGTATTCGTTATTTTTCTTGCCACAATGATTGTTAAGTCATGCTCTTTGCGTGCATTAGAAAAGTAGAGTAATGTCATAGAAGAGGGGTGCAAAAAATGATAAAAACATTACGGTCAAAAGCTACGATTGTTGCATTCCTATCGGGTATTACGGGGGTTTTGCTGATTTTGTGGGCTTGGAGACTTCCTCCTTTTGTGAGTAACATTCAAATAACGGATAATGCTTCCATTAAGGGAAATGTTACTCTGGTTAGTTCACAGATCTCTGGGGTGATCGCACGGATTTATGTGCAAGATTATCAACGCGTTGAAAAAGGAATGCTGCTTTTTGAGCTTGATGATTCTCTTTTTCGTCAGCAGCTTGCACGGGCACAGGCTGTTCTCGATTCAAAAAATGCAAAACTGGCAAGTATTGAATTGCAAGCTCAGATTTTACAGGGAGAAGTTAATGCTGCAGAAGCGGAATTAGCGCGTTCACGAGCATTCTCTAATGTTGTTTCTGATAGTAAAAAGTTAGGCTTTGGTGATGCGGCAGTTTCTGTTTCTCGCCCTCTTTCACAACTCTTGGCAGCCCTAGAAACAAAACGACAATTGCAAAAACAATTAAATCTTGAAAAACAAAGTTTACAGTCAGAAGTTGCGGGAGCAAAGGTGAGTGTTGAGTTGGCAAAACTTAATCTCGATCACACAAAGATTTTATCTCCTAGAACAGGCTATATTGGATTGGTTGGCGCTAGGGTAGGGCAATATGTTATGCCGGGTACGCAATTGGTCTCTGTTATTTCTGATGACATTTGGATTATTGCTAATTATAAGGAAACGCAACTTTCTCAGATGCGTGTGGGACAACCGGTTGTTTTTTCTGTTGATGCATTGAACAACAAAAAGTTAACAGGGCGTGTGGTTCGTTTTGCACCTGCTACAGGTTCAGAATTTTCATTGTTAAAAACGGATACGACAATTGGTAATTTTATCAAAATTGCGCAACGTATTTCAGTACGGATTGCTTTAGATCCTGGGCAGGAAGGGATTGAAAAACTCATTCCTGGGATGTCTGTGGTTACGTATGTGGATACTTCGCAGCGGGTCGATTCTGGAGGATAAATTTTGGGTTTTTTCAGTTTAATTCTTGTGTCATTTACTTATAGCAAATGGGTATTCACATTGGAAGATTTCGTTTGGTTTTTTATAATACATCTTTTAAAGCTCTTAGGCTTCTTATACTTCTATATCATGATGTCAATTAATGTTCCTTAGAATATTAAAGCGCATGCATCTTTACTCACTTCCATTTCTTTTGAACTAACTCAGTAGCGGGATGGATGCAATGTTGAAAAATTTTCTTATAATTTCTCACAACACTGTCCTTTGAAGTGTGGTGTCACCGCGTGTTTTGAGGACAGGGGTAGGGGACTGCCAGATAGAAAATTGGATAATAGACTGGCGGGATGGATGAAAACTTATCTTTTGGAGGAAAGTGTAAAGTTAGGGGGAAAGACGTAAATTTTATATTTTGTAAACTATAAAAAATGCCCGCTTTGAGTCGGGCATTAAAAGGGAAGGTTGTTGGTTGTGTTGTTAATTTTTACGGATCAGCAAGAAGCTTACTAAAACGACTCCTGCTGCTAGTGCGAGGGTTTTTTTAGGATTTTCTTTCGCTTTTTTCTTTAATTCTGTAGCATGTTCGTTGAGGTGATAAAGCGCGTGACGGCCTTTTTGTTTCCATGTGTTAAACAGCTCAGAAATGTTTTCAAAGCTATCATTTTGAGAACTCCAATGATTTACGGGGACCAGCTCTCTTTTTAATTGTGCTATACGTTTTTTAATTTTAGCATTTTTGGCGTTGGGTGAAAATAGACACATTTATTGACTCCTTCATGTGTTAAATTGTTGCGTGACAGTTGGAATTGTGTTTGGGGTTTTGCTATAACGGCTTGAAAATTGAAAGGTTGCATTGATAATGCCGCGCGTGGGTGAGATGAGAATTAAGAGTTTGGGTTTAATGAGGAATTTCTTAATGTGCTCGAGTTCATTTCATGATGGTGTTTGTTAAGGATGTGAGGTAAAAAATTTTACAAAATGGTGTAGAATTCATTCTATCATCTTTATTTCATAAAGATGTAAGTCGGTATCTTCATTTTTTTGTTTGTTTAAAGTGTTGGGATAGCTTTTAGCACTTGAAATAGTTTATAAAGAATTTTTATCTACATGTTCTCTTGCGGCTTTAGGAGAAGTGGTATTGATTGATTCAATTAAGAAGATTTAAAATGAGAAAATCTTACGATATTTGGGTTTTCTATTCAAATTTGTAAAAAATAGATTATTATAAATCAATGTGTTGGATTAATTTGGCGGTGTCTTTCATGCAATTTTTAAAAATTGCGCTTTGATAGGCGTTATCTGTTGTGTTGTAAAACACGTTTTGCGATGACGTGGATGTACGGTATCGGCATGCAACTTAAAAATACAGTATTGTCTCTGTTTGGTTTCGGTTTCTTTTTGAATCACCCAAGTGTAGAAGTATAAACTTGAACAGAAGTAGTAAAACTTATCCGGTGCGTCTATAGGATGAATCGCACCTATGAGTTGAATTGCATCAGTGGTTAGTAGGTGGAACCTTTTGAGAGTAATCTGTTAAGATTGGGGGGCGGTGTAATTTTCGTCCTTTGAAGCGCGGAGGAAGTCAATGTAAATGATGATTGATAGCGCAGGTTTTAAAAATTTGAGGACTTGATGAGTACGACCTATTTTTTATCTAAACCACTTGAGCGTCGTCGGTCTATTGGTGTTGCTGTTGGTGATGTGATCGTTGGGGGGCAGAGCCCGATAGTTGTACAGTCAATGACCAATACGGATACGGCTGATGTTGATGCAACTGTTGCTCAAGTGGCTGCTCTTTGGCAAGCTGGTTCACAATTGGTTCGGATTACTGTTGATCGTGATGAAGCGGCGGCAGCTGTACCAAAAATACGGGAGCGATTGGAGAGGTTAGGATTTTTTGTACCATTGGTTGGGGATTTTCATTATATTGGACACAAGCTTTTATCTGAGCATCCTGCGTGTGCTGAGGCGCTTGCAAAATATCGCATCAATCCTGGAAATGTTGGTTTTGGCGCAAAAAAAGATCGTCAATTTGCAGAAATTATTGAGATTGCTTGTCGGTATCATAAACCTATTCGCATTGGCGTGAATTGGGGCTCTCTTGATAATGCGTTGTTAACACGGCTTATGAATGAAAATGCACAGCAAGAAAATCCTTTATCGGTTGCTGAAGTGATGCGGGAAACTGTTGTGCAGTCTGCTCTGCAATCGGCTCTTTGGGCTGAAGAGATGGGATTGGGACGTGATAAAATTATTCTTTCTGCTAAAGTGAGTGATGTTCAAGATCTTATTGCTGTCTATACCACCTTGGCGGCACGTTGTGATTATGCTCTTCATTTGGGATTAACGGAAGCTGGGATGGGAACAAAGGGCGTTGTTGCTTCTTCGGTGGCTTTGGGTATTTTATTACAGCAAGGTATTGGCGATACGATACGAATTTCCTTAACACCAAAACCTGGTGGTGATCGGACACGAGAAGTAAAGGTGGGGCAAGAACTTTTGCAAGTGATGGGTTTTCGGCAATTTTTGCCCGTGGTTGCGGCTTGTCCTGGTTGTGGGCGCACAACCTCAACGGTCTTTCAACAATTGGCGCAAAAAATTGAAGCAGATTTATACAAAAATATGCCTATTTGGCGTGAAAAATACCCTGGCGTTGAAAGTTTGAAGGTTGCCGTGATGGGATGTATCGTCAATGGACCGGGGGAGTCAAAACATGCGGATATTGGAATCTCTTTGCCTGGAGTGGGGGAAAGTCCTGCGGCACCTGTTTTTATTGAGGGACAAAAGGTAAAAACTTTGCGGGGTGATCACATTGCTGAAGAATTTGAAGCGCTTTTGAGTGATTATATTCATACACGCTTTGGACAGGGTTGAAATAAATTCTTGGAGTGCATTTTTTCTTCATTAAAGGCTGTGTTTTTGCTTGTAAATCAATATCAGTCTTCATTGTGGTTGCATGTTGAGAACAAGATGATTATTCATAAATTGAGGCGCTTCTTCATTGGTTTCAAGCATTTCTCCTTGATAATACTGTTTTCAAACAGATCCAATAGCAAACTAAACGTGACATTATTTCCAGAAATTTTCAGGATATCAAATTGATAGGATTGGAGATCCGCATAGCGGCTATTGCCATATTTGTCATAAAATTTAAGCTTTTATCTTTATATAAAAGGATGTATTGACACCTTTCGTGGCGTTATTGGGGAATAGATGACAAATATATTAGCGTTTGGATTTTTGTTTAACGGTATAAGAATTTTAACAGGTGCCTTTATTGTATTTTATATGCTTGAAAAAGGGCTAACTCTTATTGATATCGGGATCATTAAGTCGTTTCAGGCTTTTATTATGATGGTTACAGACATTCCTCTGGGATATTTTGCCGATAGAAAAAGTTATAAAATATCGATCGTTTTGGCAGCGGCTTTTGCTGCTACATGGCTATGTCTCATGGGATTTTCTACAAGCTTTTATGGTTTTCTTTTGGCAGAATCTTTTAATGCCTTATCGCTGACATTGATTGCTGGGGCTTATAATGCTTTACTTGTTCAATATGCAAAAGCAAAAGTGACATCGACTAAAAAAGTGCTGGGAGCGAGCTCTCAATATAATTACATCGGCATGTTTATATTCAGTTTAATTGGCGCATATTTTGCTGATTATTCTAGCCAATATATATGGTATATCGCGGCGTTTTTAATGTTGATGACAACACTATTTGGTTTGTTTTTTCTTGATGACCTGAAGGGAGAGAAAAAAACAAATAAAGCGAATTCTCTCATTTATGATGCTAAAGAGATGTTGTCTATTTTTATTAAAGTTCCTTATATCTCTTTATGCTTTTATTTTTCACTGATCTTTTTCAATATATTCTCGCAGTATTGGCAGTGGATATTTAAAGATCATAATATTAATGTCACTTATTTTGATCTTGGTGTGACATTTTCACTGATATTGCTCTCTCAGCTCTTGGCTAGTTTTCTCTTTACAAAACTAAGTGAAAGAGTGAATTTTATTTTATTGCTGTTTCTTTTGGGTTCACTGATTTTTACAGTGGTTTTCTTTGAGCCGAAAAAAGAAATTGCTGTTATTTTAGTCTGTATGATTTTTTACTTAATTAAGTATACATATCTGCGTGTAGAAGTTGTTTTGCACGATAGTATTAGTGATCATTTCAGGGCTACATATGAATCTTTCTTGTCAACTGTTGGGAGATTTAGCTTATTGGTATTTTTTTACATGAGTGCGTATATGGTCGATATATTTGGCTTTTTCTCACTCGTTTATATTTTGGGTATCTATTTATTGGTTTATCTGTTGGCAATGTTTTTTTTAGAAGGAGCCCTAAAGAAATCTCAGTGAAAATAGTAACGTATTTCACGTGTGTTTCATGGGGTTTATAGTGGATCAAGGCTTTTATTTATTAAGGCGCATCATTGTTTTTGCATGTTGAATGGGAAAGCAGAATGTTATCCGTTATTCTTATTTCAAATCTATGTATGTTGAAGCAATCAAAGTCATCTGCTTGTACGTTATAAATGGGCGTGGCATCACAATCATTAAAAAAATAAAAATGCTTCTCATGAATATTGCACCAAGAGTTGCTGACAAGATTGGACGCTGATAAAGAAAATGATTGTGCTGGATTATATGCTTATTAAGGAATGGTGATGGAGCAGTTTTCCCATTTTCATTGGTTACTTGCTGGTAACACTTTATCTCATTAGAGCTCATTAAGCAGTCGGACAATTTTAGCCTGTTCAAAAAGGCTTTCCTCATGACCGATTTTATTGTTGATATATCTAACGCGTTTTATTTCTGTTTCCTTTAAAATATGAATGATCTTGTTGAGATAACGGCATCTTTCATTCTCATTTTTGAGTATTTTCTCTTTGGTTGTGGTCTCTGTATTGGTATTGTTGGGATGTACTCGCGTGGATAGTCTAGAGCAGTACAATAAACTTTACGAAGAATAGATAAATGGAAAATAAGAGGCTTTTGAACATTTTCAAAAACAAGAGCAAGCAAGAAACTTCGTATATAGCCGTGGTTATCAGAATATAGCGCTCAAATTTGATATTATATGGCATCATCACAGACTTATTGTTTTATGTGGACGCTTTGTTAATTTATTGCGCGGTGAATTATAATGAGGAGATGTCATGGGCAATGTTTCCTAATGTCATAAGCAGTTTGCGTTATGACTATAATTGGAGAGAAAACAATTTTATTTGGGCATATAATATGTCTATGAACTCTACGGATCCCATGATTGATTATGCGAAAAAATTTCTTAATTCTTCAAGCGGAAATGGCATTAGCTCAATAACACAAGTTATTGACTTTGTGTCTAGTATGGAAGCTTGTCATAATGAAAACACTAAATAAATAGCGGGTTTTTGTATAGAGCTCAATACGATATATGACATGATGAAACCAAGAAAAACTTACAAATGACATTTAATGGGTAATGGGCAAAATTCTCTCGAAGGATATTAAATGGCTATGATACTCTATTGATCGTCACGATATTTTCTTAGCCATGTTGCATGTTTTTTGTTATGTCTTCAAAAGATGGACGCATTTTCCAGCTTTGGCAACAGGCATAGGTTCACTTACAATGATGCTCTTCATCTTAATAAGAAAATTTCACTTAAAGGAGGAAATTTACACTTAGCTTGAAAAAAGTACTTATTATAAATTAAATTGCGCTATTATATTAATAATAAGGCCTTTTTTATCTTTCTGTTTCAATGATCATTCTCTGTTTAATCTTATCAATTCTCTTTTTATGCGATGAATTGAATAAACGAGATAAAGAGCGTGACGAATTAAAGTTCTACAGTGATCGTGATTATTATTAAATTGAAATTATTCCATAGTTTTGTAAAAATGTTTCTACTTTTGAAGGAGCGCGCCGACACTATCATTCACTTTGCTGTCCCCTAATGTTGCTACAGCTCTTGGCTCTTGAGACGATTCATAAGAGGTATTTTTTAATCCGTTCTTTGATGTTTTTCCCCACGCGGCTTTCTCCGTTTGTGAGGTGCAAGCAAATGATTTTGATTGATTCAACATACACAGATTGAAATGAAAAAATCCTACGGTATTCAGAGTTCTAATTCAATATGAATAACGCTGAATTATCATTATAAATAAATTATTTGTAGCTTTTTTGCGAAGAAAAGAGAGATCAGTAATAATACTGCTTTGGTCTTTCGTTCTATTGAAATTGATGACTTTATTTAGCCTATTATGCCGTAATACACTGTCATTTGAGGGGTGGTGAAGGTCGCCTGTTTGACACATTAAATATTTTAAAAATTGCATGGTGAATATTCTTAAGTCTTGTTTATCGAGTCTTTAGTTTAAGTGAATCGCATGCGTGGAAAGCTAGAGGAACTTACTCGGTTAAGAATCTAGACTGTTTACAGAGCAGATTGGGTTAAAAAACTTTGTTCTTTGAGGGTGGCATAAAAATCAAAATAGCCATTGTGTTCATTTTTTTCTGATATTTTAAATACGGGCTTCAAAAAAATGATGCTTGAACTAAACAACGAGTACTTTTGTAAAAGTGTTTTTAGAGAGTAAGCAATACACGAGTGAATTTACAGAATGTAACCATATTTGATCTTCTATAACAAGATAGCGTGGAAAGGCATAAAAATTACGATTCTCTACTGAGGGCATTTACTTAGGGCATTGTACTTCTTTTATTGTTTTTTACGGGTTTATAAAATGCCTTGTTTGATACTTATCCTGTTTATTTTTTGCCTTATCGTTAGAAGATTAAAGACATGAAGGAGAAAACGAGTTTTCTTCTTTTTGATCGTTTTTATTCGGCTTTAAAGCATCCACGGTAATATCTTTTAAAGCATGGTGATTACGCATTGTTTCACATTTTTTTTCGTTCATTCTTTAAAGGAAGGTATTTTTCATGCAAAATGAAATGCCCAGAATGCACTTGTGTTATAAATTCACGCGGTTTGTTTTAATGAAATCCCTCTCAAGATTTGTCGCACCCATTTCATGATAAGGACTATAATGGAGATTAATGGTAACGTTTCTTTGAAAAGTCTATTATGCATTCAACAAAGGTGATGTTTTACACTATGTGCAATGGAGCAGATGAAGTTTAATTTTTGCGTATTGCACTAAAGTGTGCTGCTTGTTGGAGGGGGAGTGCTTTAGCGCCAAAAGGATGTAAGAATGCTTCTGCTTTACTGATGAGTGTATCTCGCTTTTTTTGGGTTTCTTCAATGCCATAAAGATGAACAAAAGTTGCTTTTTGTGCCGTTTCATCTTTCCCAGCAGTTTTTCCTAGGGTTTGCGTGTTGGCGGTGACATCAAGAAGGTCATCGGTTAATTGAAAGGCTAAACCAAGATAGGTACCAAAATCAGTAAGCTTTTCGGTTAATTCTTTAGATGCATTGCCAATGATGGCGCCTGCTTGGCAAGCAAAGCTTATCAAGGCTGCTGTTTTCATGTGTTGTAGAGTGATGATGTCACTACTTCCTTGCGGTTTTTTTTCAGCTGCAAGATCCAGCATTTGTCCACCTAACATACCGCCAAGTCCTGCCGATTGTGCAAGAGACGTGATCAGTTTGATTCTAATGTCTGTAGATAAAGTACTGGCTTTATGGGCAATGATTTCAAAGGCAAATGTTAAGAGAGCATTGCCTGCTAGAATTGCTGTTGCTTCGTCAAATGCTATATGGACGGTGGGTTTTCCACGCCGGAGTATATCGTTATCCATAGCGGGAAGATCATCATGAATGAGCGAATAACAATGGATACATTCTAAGGCACATGCAACATCAAGAGAATGTTCTACAGGGATATCAAAAAGTGCAGCGCTTTGAATCACAAGAAAAGGACGCAGGCGTTTTCCACCGTTCAGCACGCCATAGCGCATGGCTTTGATTAAGTTTTTAGGGCGTGAAATTTCACCATTTTGGATTTGATCACTTAACAGGGTATCAAGCCGCTTTTCAACGGTGTGTCCATGTTTTGCAAGAAGGGTAGTAAATTCGTGCATTCTTGCTTCCTTTGTTTTTACAAAAATGAAATTACGAAGTTTTAAAGAGAAATGTTGTCGCTTTTTCTTGTTTTCATAAATTGGCGTCGTTTTTTATTAAAAATCAATTTCTCTTTTTATCCGGATCTCTATTGTATGTGCAAATCCCTTTTTAAGCCAAATAAAAATTGAATGAAGGTCTTATGAGAATGCTTTCATTGGCGTATAAAATTTTCAAATTTTGCGGTGTTTTTGATATTCATTTGATCATTTTGACATCATTTTTGATAAAAAGAAGGTCATTTTTGGTAAGAGGAGGAGCATTTTGACATTGCTTCTTCTTGTTTATCAGTGTATAACATCTTAAAATTTTATGGTGTTTTTAAATGAAGCATTGTCATTTTTGACATTGCTTTTTCTGTTTTAATGGATTTGGAGTGTCTTTTTATGGCTGTACCTAAACGAAAAACCTCTCCAGCGAAGAGGGGCATGCGCCGTTCGGCTGATGCTCTGAAGGCGCCGACTTATATCGAAGATAAAAATTCTGGTGAATTACGTCGTCCTCATCACATTGATTTGAAAACGGGAATGTATCGCGGGCGTTCCGTTTTAGTGGTTAAAACTTTAGCGTTTTATCTCTTTTCCAGTAGTAAACTTCTTTTGATTCATGAGTGAATGCACGTTTGTGGCGTGCATTTTCGCTTTAAGGTGGATGTTGAGGTCTCCTTGTGTCGCCCTTATCACATTGATTTGAAAACGGGAATGTATCGCGGGCGTTCCGTTTTAGTGGTTAAAACTTTAGCGTTTTATCTCTTTTCCAGTAGTAAACTTCTTTTGATTCATGAGTGAATGCACGTTTGGAGCGTGTATTTTCGCTTTTTCTTGAGAACATGTGTAAGGCTTGGCCATAGAAAAATGATTCTATTGTGGGAGATGATTTTTTTGTTTTTTTGAGAGGCTATAAAGGATTGCTTGTGTCAGTGTCTTTTATGATGATTTCGTTAAGAGCTGGGGTATTGATATAAGTTAGGTCAGGAATGGAATCATTTTGTATCGCACTTAATTTTTATTGACTGTAGAGGGAATCCTATTAAACCGTAAAATATCGTCGTTTAAGGTGGTTGACCCATGTAAGGCTTTAAGCATACCGGTGTTTTTTATGAGAATATTTAAGGCAATGGTTTGTCTATAGGCTTATATTGTGACATGTGATTCCCCATAAAAAAATAGAGATTTACATCACATTGATTTATAAAGATCATTCGTTTTTTTTGCGTCTTGAATGAAAGATCTATCGTAGGATTTTCTCATTTCAAATTTCGCTCATGTTGAATCAATGGCAATCACTTGCTTTTCGGTCATAAGTGGGGCTGGTATGTGGGTAAAAACTCTATAAGAAAGGACAAAATGTCTATAATGAATACTTTCAAATGTAAGGATTTTTGTAATATTGGGGGTTAGTGTATGCTGATACCAGGGTGTTTTCTTATAAGCAGAAAAGAGAAAACCGTTACAAGACAGAAGGTGTACACATTCAATAATCTTTAGTGCTTTTGATGATAAAGGCACATGAGACTTTTCTATGAATATCACGCTTTCTTTTTATATTTTTGAACTAAGAATTGTCCATATATTTTTTCTTATTTTTGTGAATATAAGGGATTTGTTACGAACAGCTTGTAAAAATAAGTAAACTTAGAACCAGATGTTTTATGTATGGGGTTGAGCGAGGTATTTTATCAAAGCCGGTATGACTCTCCAGTTCATCGCTGGTTTATGAATGGTTTTATGGTGTTGCTTACCTAAGTTTGTGATTTTTTTGTTATCTGTTCATCAATATCTAATCTTTAGCGGTCTGTTTAAAACAGAGGTTAAGACTTTTAAGAGTTCTATGAATCGTTTTAGATTTTGTATGTCCGATTGGAGTAAGAATATTGCGTATATCTCGTAATCTCTGAAATGAGAATATAACCTCATTTTGGAAAAATATGAAGTTGCAAGGGGCAATATCAACGCTCATTTGTATTGTTATTTTTTTAAGTTAGCTTTACAAACTTTCAAAAGTATTTGGAATGCCTGTTACAGAATGGAGATAATGGTTTATTTCATGCTTTTGTTTATCGCGTTCTTTAATGGGGAATGCTTCTCATGCAAAATAGAGCGCCCAAGACAAAATATGCTTATGTTGTACTGTCACGCGTTTTTTTTAAAAGAAATATTTGTTGCATCCATTTTATGACGGCGTTTTTGAATGTTATAATGGTTTTGTAGAAGGGTAAATGGTAAAGTTTCGGTGCAGTGTATAAACGGCACTATGATCTTTACGCTTAATGAAAAAGCAAGCCCGCATCCTTACACATCTTGCCAGATTCCAATGTTGGTATATCCTTTGGTGCTTGAGACGGTTCTACTAGCTCTTTTTGTACAGTTTTTACTCACAGATCAGCTCCGCTTGCGACCGAAAAGCAAGTGATTTTGATTGATTCAACATGAGAGAAATTTGAAATGAGAAATCTTACGATACTCAAGATTCTAATTTAATATGAATAATGCTAGATTATGATGATTAATCAATTTGTTATCTATGAAGCAAGCAAATAGGGAGAAGGAATTTGTCGAAAAGTTAGATTGTTTATAGGTTGGCGCAGGTTAAGAAACTTTGTCCTTAAGGGCAGAGAGGATGTTAAAAAAATAAAACCAGCAAAAGCTGGTTTTATCAAAATATCTCATTATGATGAAAGAGTGTGTTATGCAGCGTAGACAGCTTTACTGCTTTCATCTGTTTCTTCTCTCTCAGTTTTAAATTCGCGTTTCGGTTTGTTGGAGAGATGCATCTCTATGAGATTGATAGCTTCTGTTTCAGAAAGACTATTAATAACCGCAATTTCGCGGGCCATTCTTTCAAGAGCAGCTGTATAAAGTTGGCGCTCAGAGTAAGATTGTTCAGGCTGTAGATTAGAGCGGAAAAGATCACGGACCACTTCGGCGATACAAATAAGATCTCCTGAGTTGATTTTAGCATCATATTCTTGCGCACGACGTGACCACATGGTTCGTTTAACGCGTGCTTTTCCACGTAAAACTTTTAAGGCGCGGTCGACAGAATCACTAGCAGATAATTTACGCATTCCAACGGAAAGGGCTTTTGCAATGGGGACTTTGACATCCATCTTATCTTTCGCGAAATGAATGACAAAAAGTTTTAATTTATGTCCTGCAACTTCTTGATCTTCAATCGCTATAATTTGTCCTACTCCATGCGTAGGGTAGACGATATATTCAGAGGTTGCAAATTCTTTGGTCTTGGAAGACGTTCCATGTTGGGATGCCATAATTTTAGTTTACTCCCTTATGATCAACAAATGTATCGGAAAACAGGTTATAAACCTGAGGGTTGAGTTTTCTTTAACCAAGTATATTGTACCAATTAAGCGAGCATAAAAGCCGAGTACTTTTAAATCCAAAAAAAATACATCGCTTTACTATAAAAAGCAAAGAAAAATACTTAGAAAGATGATCATGTTAAAATAACATTAACATCAAACTTCCAAAGAATCAATCATTTCGCTTAAGGATTTTTTTATTTTTACAAGAGAAGTCTTTCAATTGTTGGAGGAGGAGGGTGTACACTGTATCATTACTCTTTGCCGCTTCCTGGATTTTCTGAAAAATACTTTTCTAATTTATTTGGAACGCCATCCATTTCTTTTGCTTGAGGAAGAGGATCTTTTTGGGTGGTTAGATTAGGCCATTTGTCTGCATAATGAAGATTAAGTTCTAACCACTTTTCTAATCCTGGTTCTGTATCAGGTAAAATCGCTTCTGCTGGGCATTCTGGCACACAAACACCACAATCGATGCATTCGTCTGGGTGGATAACAAGCATGTTTTCCCCTTCATAAAAACAATCAACAGGGCAGACTTCAACGCAATCCGTATATTTGCAGTGAATGCAGTTGTCGGTTACTACGTGGGTCAAGATCAAACTCCATTTGTTATTTTAATTCTCTTTAGAGGAAAGTGTGTGCGTGTTTTTATGATTGGTGAGTTGATCGCGTAGTATAGCTAGTTTTGCAAAAGGTGAATCAGGATTAAGGCGCTTTTCTTTTTGAAAAGGCTTATGATTTGCATGTTTGCCTTGGGATTTGTGGAACTTATGAGAGCGTTTTGTTTGTGATAGCGCTTCTTGAGGGGAATTTTCATTTGTGTGTTCCCCTTTTTTTACAGCGCTCTTCGATTTATTTTGCCACTTATTTCCTAATTTATCACGTTTTTTTTGCGCGTGGTGATGAAATTGATGTCTATAATGCCATAGTAAAATAACTTTATCTTCTTCTGTAGGGAGAGGGGTTTTGGCAAAATTCCCAACAGGTTCAGCCGCCGGTAAACGATTGGTTTTATGGGGATGTTTTTCAATACCAGAGGATAAAGTATTTGGGTATGAGGTATTTTCTTCTTCTTGTGTTGTTTCTGAATCGCTTATTGTTTTCCATTGACTGCCAACGCATTCTGCTGCGGGAACATCTTGCATTGTCTCATTGATAGGGGAAGAGGCTTGGTGTGCAAGGAGATTTTGTTCAAAAACAGTATTGCTTATGCTGTACGATTGATAACCAAGTCCTTTGAGGATTTCTTCCATATCGTTTCCATTAGCCCCAAGAATGGACATCATGGCTGGTGTAACAAAAAAACTTTTGCCATCATAGGCGCCATCGGGTTTGGGATCACTTCCTTGTTTCCAATGAAGTGCGGGGCGGATGAGATTGGCGAGACGTTCTAAAATATCAATCCGTACAGCACGTTGTCCTAAGATTCGGTAGCCGGCTAATTGATAAAATTGGCGGTTATAGGTAGGGTCAACAATCAAAGAGGTTCGACCAGCAGATAATGCTGACAAAATTTCACCCAAACCAGTTTGATCTTGTCCCGCATTTTGAAGATTCCACAGGAGAGTAATGGCTTGAACCGGAGCAGGTTTAAGCATTCCGGCAACATAGATGTGAAAAGCGCCAAAACGCACACCTAGACGCCGAAGCACGGCACGTGATTCTTGCGCAAGTTCTTTGACAATGTCTAAGACTTCGCGGCGTGGTAAAATCCCTAAAGAGTTAAAAAGTTGTAAAGCAAGATTGTTTGTCGAAACCGTTAAATTATCAGCATTACGCAAATCAAATAGAGGTTTTAAAGTCGTTTCAAAATGAAAGGTGACAAAGCGTTCTAATCGTTTCACAACGTTATCGCGAGATTCTCCTGTGAGTTGTTCATCTGCTAAAACAATCAGTTTTGGTTTGAAAAAATCTTCTGTTGCTACAAGCTGTCCTACGGGCTGACCAATCCAGCGCACAATTCCATCAGAACCGAGGGTAAAATCTCCATTTGCACAAGCACAAAAACGTGTTGCACGTTTGGAAAAAGCAAGAATCAAATTTTCATTCTCTGTTGAAATTTGCTTCTCAGCTATTTGATCGGTACTGTTTTTGTTGGCATAAAAACGAAAACCTTCAAATTTACCCCTTCCGTGTTTTTCAATGAGAATATCATCTTGAAGAATTTCATCCTGTTGAACAATCTTGCTATCCATGATCATTTTCTTTCTCAGTGCGAAATTGGTCAAAAGCTTTTTGCGACAATTTCATAATGCTTCTTTTTCTTTAACATGTTTGTTGCGTTTTCTTCAATCACTCTTGTCGTTTTTTGCTGTTTCTTTTTGCGCCTTTAAAACTTGGATGATTCTTTTTTTATTCAGTTTTCATTCAGTTTGGATGCTTTATATTTGCAAATTACACTTATTAGTTGTATTGTAAAGATGAAAGCATAAATAAATTCTTCAATTTAAAAGGAAAAAGAACCGGTTATTAATAAACAGCTTTTGTTTTACATGATCATTTTATTTTTTTTGCTGTTTTGTCATGAAAAGTGAAGAGAAAGTTTTTTCAAATATTTCATAGGCTAAAAGGCATATTGTAAAGGCATTTTGCAGGTGAAATTGTGTCTTATGACAAGAAATTTTACCATGACAGTAAAAAAAAACAATTGCGATTATAAAAATACACGTTAAAGTAGTGGATACAGAAGTTAACAACTTTTGCGTTCTTTTTAAGCAAAGAACAATGATGTCGTTGCCAAATCAATTTTGATAATTTTAATCGCAAGGGGTTATTATGGGTAATCTTTCAAATGCTGTTTATAAAAGCAGCAAAAATTATAGCGATGCAGACAAAAGCTTAGGACGTAATATGATGCGTTCTGCTATGCAAGCGCCTTATCTTGAACGACAAAAAGAGCATGATTTGGCTCTGCGGTGGAAAGACAAACGTGATGATGATGCCATGCATCAAATTGCAGCAGCTCATATGCGTTTAGTGATTGCTATTGCTAACCGCTTTAAACGTTTCAAAATGCCATTGGGGGATTTGGTACAAGAAGGGTATGTGGGACTATTGGAAGCAGCTGCACGTTTTGAACCTGATCGGGAAGTGCGTTTTTCAACGTATGCAACGTGGTGGATACGCGCTTCTATTCAAGATTATATTTTGCGAAATTGGTCAATCGTTCGAGGGGGAACTAGTTCTTCGCAAAAAGCACTTTTCTTTAATCTTCGGCGTTTGCGTGCAAAGCTGATACAAGATGATAGTGCTTTGTCAAAACAGGATATTTTTCGCACAATCGCTGAAAAGCTTGGCGTTTCCGTGCGCGATGTTGAAACGATGGATTTTCGTTTTTCCAGTTCTGATAATTCCTTGAGTGTTTCTGTTTCTGAGAACAGTGATAATCCCATTGCTAAGATGGATGTTTTGGTGGATGATAGTCCTCTTCCTGATGCTTTAATTGAGCAAGTAATTGATGGTCAACGGCGTACACAATGGCTTTACGACGCGTTACAAATTCTCAATGAACGGGAGTTGGAAATTATTCGCTTTCGTCGCTTAAATGAAGAGGGTGCAACTCTCGAAGTTTTGGGTGAAAAGTTAGGAATATCAAAAGAGCGCGTGCGTCAAATTGAAGCTCGGGCTTTGCAGAAATTGCGTTCTGCTCTTCTTACGGTTCATTCAGAAGATGCTTACGATATATAAGCAGTGAAAGGCTTTGTGGGAGGAAGAGAGAGAACGTATAAGTAAGGGGGTATATGAGAGTATGATGAAGTTGGATTTAGAGGATTGCCAGATTTGTCTAGGGATATGCCTCCTTGGGGATGTGTTTGGTGCTATTGATGAACAGAGGAAGATTGGGGGTGATATTAGTTCGAGGAAGTATGTATCAAACGGAGTCGTATGAAGGTATGATGAAATTGGTTTTTGAAATGTCCCTCTTCATTTGTGAATATGCTTTAAGGGGGAGGGAGTCATACAGATAGAAAAGAATCAAAACTGTAGCAGATGAGAAAAAAGGCTTATTCTGTAATGATTTTCACTTTTGTACCTGCGGATAAAGTTTGTGTTGGTGAGAGGGCGTTGAGGATGCGAAAGAGTTTTTCTTTATCTGGTGTGTGTTGCATTTTATTGGCTAGGTTTGCAACGTTTTCTCCTTGTTTAACGCGGACAACACGGATTTTTAAGGGCTTCAGTTTTTTTAATTGTGAAGATGAAAGAGAATGAAAGCTTTGTAGCGTTTTTTGGGCAACCTCTACAAAATTTTGAGAATTATGTGGGGCGGCTGTCAGAAAACGAAAGATGTGGTTGTTGAATGGAATGACAACTACATCAAATTGCCATTGCTCATTGGTAGCATGGGCTCGTGCTCCAAGTAAACTTTGGCTTTGGAATCCTTGACGCGTAAATTCTTGATGGGGGAGTCCCTGAATTGTGATGGGGCGGATAGATGATTGGTCTAGCCCGATAATCCAGCCGCTTTTCAAATAATCACTCGCAGATATTCCAGCAGGATGCGGAATAGCATCAAAACGAATCGCAATTTTATCTGGTCCACTGGCCCAAACAGTGTGTGCTGAATGTTCTATTGTAAAATTGTTTGGAACAGAGAAAGCTATGCGCAACTGTGGGTGAATAAATTGGTTGCCTCGTACAAAACCTGTATAAAATCCTCCTCCAAAAATCATGCCATCAATGCTTTTGAGAAAAGAATCGCGATCGGTTGTTTTACTATTCCCTTTACTTATTTTACGCGCTTTTTCTATCGCAAGCCGAATGCGTTGAGGGGTGGTTGGGTGAGAGGCTAGAAAATCTAGAGAGGCATTTTGGGTGCCGGAGATATTACGCAAAGCACTATAGGCTTCCATTGTTTGAAGAAAGCGTGGTGAAGCAAATGGATCATATCCTGCTTGTTGGAGCATTTCAAGTGCAAGGGAATCAGCTTCTAGCTCTTGATTGCGGGAAAATTGTGCGAGTTGTTGCTTGTTTTGCGTAGGGTTATGAAGTTTTTTGCCAATAGAAGAAAGAAGATGTGAAGATATGTGATTTGCCATCTTTAATTGGGCTTCTTTTTGCAGGCGTAAAATGCCATGATTGGCTCTAATATGTGCTATCTCATGGGCTAAAATGGCTGCAACTTCTGAAGAATCATTGGCTAATGCCAGCATACCACGAGTGATGTAGATCGCGCCATTGGGGAGCGCAAATGCGTTAATACTTTCTGAGTTTAAAATGGTTACAGAATAGCTTTGATGAGAACTATGGGATGCAACTGTCAGTTTACGGACAATCTTTGCTAAAAGGTGTTCAAGTTTTACATCATAATAAGCGCCGCCATACATTTGCAAAATACGTGGGTGTTGCAGAGCGCTTAATGTGACATAGATATTGTGATTGTTGGTACGTTTGATCGTTTTAGAAGAAGTGGAAGAAAGCCTATCATTTTGAGAGAGGGGCGTATGACAAGCCGAAAGGAGAAACGTTAAACTTATGAAAGTTGCTTTATACAGGCGTGAGCGAAAAAGAAACTTGCGTTGAAAAATGGAGTGCGTTGGATCATGGTGCACATTGTTTCTGCGGAGTAATTTGGCAAATTGCATTTGTATCTTTGTATCGTATGTTTCTTCAAGAGAGTCATCAGGGATAAGGATTCGTTTGGCTATATCACGCTTTTTGTTTATAAAAAATGACTCTCACTGATAAAAGGGTGCGCTATAAAGGAAATTTTGTGAAAGGCAAAGTATGGCATGACAACATTTACGATATTGTTAAATGGAGATGTTTGTATCACTGATCGCTTGCTTAATCAAATTCAAAACAGTCGGGTGATTGCTGCTGATGGTGGTATGCGTCATGCGGCAGCGCTTAATGTGTTGCCTGAGTTGTGGTTAGGCGATTTTGATTCATCGGATGAGAATTTAATACGCGAATATAGTCATGTTCCGCGTGAGATTTTTCCCTCTGATAAAGATATGACAGATAGTGCTCTAGCTTGCGAAAGAGCGCTGCAAAATGGTGCTAAAAAGCTTATTTTGTGCGGTGCTTTGGGAGGTGAAAGAAGTGATCATAGCCTTTCTCATATGACGCAAGCATTGGTGATGGCTGAAAGGGGCATTTCAGTGTTGTTGACAAGCGGTTTGGAAGAAGGCTGGCCGGTTTTGCCAAGACCTTGTTCGTATGATTTGCCTAAGGGATGTTTGTTTAGTATTATCGGTTTTTCTGATTTAAAAGGCTTAACTCTTGCAGGGGTAAAATGGCCAATTTGTGACAAAAATGTGTCATTTGGCTCTTCTTTAACACTTTCTAACCGTATTTTGGGAACCTTTTCTTGCCATTTAG
Source organism: Bartonella sp. MR110HLJHH (assembly GCF_042194225.1). Classification (NCBI taxonomy): domain Bacteria; kingdom Pseudomonadati; phylum Pseudomonadota; class Alphaproteobacteria; order Hyphomicrobiales; family Bartonellaceae; genus Bartonella; species Bartonella sp. MR110HLJHH. The sequence continues at coordinate 66,859 of NZ_JBHIMQ010000002.1, forward strand.
GTTCTGGAAAAGCTATATTGTTAGCGTCTGTGCCTATTCCATAAAGCTCTTCCAATATATTTTGAATAAGGCAGGGGGGGGCCTAGTGATTAAGTGCCGACATAAACGATATATTATGTATTGATCTTGAGAAGGAAAGGTTTTGATATGTTAAAATCAATTTTTAAAGTGGCTGTTGTTTCAGCCATTGGTTTCAGTTCAGTCGCTTGTACCACAAACGATGAACGCGTTGCACGTTACGGCGTAGGAGGAGCAGCAATTGGTGCTTTGGCTGGAACTGCTATTGCTGGAAGTACTCCTGGAGCAGCACTTACCGGTGCAGCATTTGGTGCTTTGGCTGGAACAGTAACAGGTGCGGCTGCAAATCAAAGAAAACAACAAAGACAGGTATCACAATTGTGCACGTATCGTGGTCGTAGAGGGCATGTTTACCAAGCACCTTGTGCACAAAGAGTCCCTGTACGGCAATTGTGTGTTTACCGTGATGCAAGAGGGGTGATGTATAAAGCACCTTGTCCGCACCGCGTTCGTTAATGGCGCCGCCGCTCCTGCGGCTTGACCGCATTTTCTTAAATTTTGGAAAAACGCCTTTGCTCAATCAAGCTTGTTTATCGGTTGAGCAGGGGGCGCGTATCGCGCTGGTTGGCCGTAATGGTTGTGGAAAATCAACCCTATTAAAAATTGCCGCAGGAATATTAGAGCCTCATGGTGGCGAAATTTTTCGCCACCCGCGAGTGACGCTCCGTTATGTCTCACAAAATCCGGATTGTTCAGGATTTGAAGATATTAACGCTTATATGGAAGCGGGGCTGGACGATATATCTGATGTTCAGTGGATCAATACGCTTCGCACAAATTTAGGGTTTTCGGGGTCGGAAAAATTGGAAACGCTTTCGGGAGGCGAAAAGCGGCGTGTTTCATTGTTACAGGCCATTGCTGCAAAACCCGATATTTTATTCTTGGATGAACCAACCAATCATCTCGATTTACCAACCATTGAATGGCTGGAAGCTGTTTTATCGTCTTTGCGTTCAGCGATTGTGGTGATTTCCCATGATCGGCGATTTTTAGAAAATGTTACGCGGTCAACGGTATGGCTTGATCGTGGCACAACCAAAAGACTGGAAAAGCGTTTTTCAGAATTTGAAAGTTGGCGTGATAAGGCGTTGCAAGAAGAAGCCATTGAGCAGCATAAATTGGGGCGCCAAATTGCCCGTGAAGAACAATGGTTGCGTTATGGCGTGAGTGCACGGCGTAAGCGTAACGTACGGCGTTTAGGCGAATTAAAAAACTTAAGACAGCGTCATCAAACCTATAAAGGGCAGCCTGGAAATGCACTTTTGACAGCAGCGAAAAGTCATGAGTCTGGGCAATTGGTTCTTGAAGCAAAGAAAATTTCAAAATCCTATGGTGATCGCATTATCGTGAAAGATTTTTCTTTGCGTATTCAGCGTGGTGATCGAATCGGGTTGGTAGGACCCAATGGTATCGGAAAGACAACGCTCCTTTCTGCATTAATTGGGCAAGAAGCCGTGGATAGTGGAACGGTGAGGCATGGCTATAACCTTTCTATGGCATTGCTTGATCAGCAACGTATTTTAAATGAAGAAGAAACTTTAGCGCATTATTTAACGGGAGGAAGAGGTGATACTCTTGTGATCAATGGGCTGGAGCGGCATGTAGTTTCTTATATGAAAGACTTTTTATTTTTGCCTGAACAAGCACGCACTCCCCTTAAAGATTTTTCGGGGGGAGAAAGAGCACGCCTCATGCTTGCACGACTTCTTTCACGTCCTGCAAACTTTTTGATTCTTGATGAACCGACCAATGATTTGGATATGGAAACTTTGGATTTGTTGCAAGAATTTATTGCTGATTTTGCGGGAACAGTATTATTGGTCAGCCATGACAGAGACTTTTTAGATCGTACTGTAACGCATATGTTGGCACCTCAAGGTGATGGTCATTGGGTTTTGTATGCGGGCGGCTATAGTGATATGATGGCGCAAAACCAGCATGCTCTGAGTTTACAACGCAAAAAAACAGAATTATCGCAGCGTAAAGAACCTTCAAAATCTCATGTGGGAGAGTTTTCAAAGCAGGATTCATCAACAGATCATAGCTTGATAGTGCGGGAGAAAAAACCACGAGGTAAATTGTCTTATAAGCAGGTTTATGCATTGGAAAGATTGCCTGAAGAAATTGCTGTTTTGCAAAATGAAATCAAAAAAATTGAACAAGAGCTTTCTGATCCAGCCCTTTATCGCAGTGATAAAGAGCGTTTTGAGCGTTTATCAACAGCGTTGGAAAAAAAGAAAAATACTTGCACACAAAAAGAAGAAGAATGGTTAGAACTTGAAATTTTACGCGAAGAAATGGAAGCGTGTTCACGGTAATATCTAAAAAATTTTAAAAGATTTGTATTGCATCATCGCTTTTCTTGGATTTGTTACAAGAGTTTGTGGCTGATTTAGCGGGAACAGTGTTGTTGATGAGTTATGGCAGAAACTTTTTAGATCGCACTGTAACATGTAGCTTTTCAAGGCGATGGTCATTGGGTTTTGTATGCGGGTGCAGTGATATGATAGCGCAAAACAAGTATGCTCTGAGCTTACAAGGCAAAGAAACAAAACTATCTTTGCCGTGAGTTTTTTCAAAATTGCGTATAGGGAAGCACGCCAGTTCCATTGCATACTTTTCCAGTCCCCAATGTTGCTACAGCTCCCTTGGAACTTGAGAGCATTCATAAGAAACATTCCCTTATCTTTACCTTATATCCTAAATGCACCAACCCCGCTTCTGACGGAAAAGCAAATGATCTTCATTGATTCTAACGTGAGAAGTGTTGTGATGGGGAGAGCTTACTGTATTCGACGTTATGATTTAAGTTTAAAAATGATGATTTGTTAGGATAAATCAACGTGTTATTGTAACATTTCGAGGAGGAGAAAATGATGGCAATTAAAACAAAGCGAACAATTTCCACATTGATCGGTTTAGAAGATGCAGCTGAACTGTCTTCTTATTACCTCCGTAATGCGAATCATCTACGTCCTTTTGAACCTGTTAGATCTGATGGTTACCACAGCCTAACAGCTTGGGAAATACGAGCTAATGCATTTGCTTATGAAAGTGCACAAGGACAAGCATACCGATATGCCGTACGATTAAAAAATGAAAAAACAGTCATTGGTGTTGTGAATTTTACAAATGTGGTTCGTGGTGTTTTTCAAGCTTGTCATCTTGGTTTTTCTCTTGATGAAAAACAACAAGGCAAAGGTCTCATGTTTGAGAGTTTATTGGCTCTAATACGGCATATCTTTCATGTTTATCATCTGCATAGAGTGATGGCAAATTATATACCTGAGAACATAAAAAGCGAACGTTTATTAAAGAGCCTTCATTTTGAAAAAGAAGGCTATGCCAAAGACTATTTGATGATTTCTGGAAAATGGAGAGACCACATTCTAACCTCTCGAATCAATGATCTGTATGAGCCCGTTAATAGATTCGAATAAAGTTTTGTTAAAAGTTCTATCAAGGGGCTTTTTATCAAATGTGTAAATATGCCGAATTTCTGCCTATCCTAAAAGACGAAGATCCTTAACCACCTCTTCTTTTGTAAACAGTTCAGACTCTCATTTAGCGGATTTCAACCGCTAACCACTTTATATGTTTCTTTTCGTAGATAATGAATTGATTTATCATCATCATTCATTTTTTCAATTTGAAGGAAGAGAGTCCTCAATATCGTAAGACTTTCTCATTTCAAATCTATAGATGTTTAATCATAAAAATCACCTCTCTTGCACATCACAAACTGGATTGGCGTACAAGTGAGGGTTTGTGTGGATAAAAATGATTGGAGGACAAGGATAAAAATGCTCTGTATAAATCCTTTTAATATGAGGGCTGTTGCAATATTGTGTATTCTGTGACCGATAGTCTCGTTACAAGTTACACAAACTGCTTATTGTTGGGTGAAATTTTTATACATTCATTTTTTTTTGCATTTTGCGTTTTCTTTTCTTAAGAAAATTTCCAATGGTATCAATGATTTTAATTCATACCAAGCGCATTTTTATAAAGCTCAATGATTGCTTCTTCTTCCATTCGTTCGTGCTCTTCTTTTTTACGCAACCGTATAATGCTTCGAACAGCTTTACTATCAAAACCAGAGCCTTTAAGTTCAGTGTAAACGTCTTTAATATCATCAGAAATGGTTTTTTTCTCTTCTTCTAGTCGTTCAATACGTTCGATAAAAGAGCGTAATTGGTTTACGGATATAGCGTGTGTTTGATCGGTTACTGTATCGTTCATTGTATTTTTCTCCAAGTTATATATTTTAAGTTGTTTTTCGACGACGAATTTATGTTGAAAAAGCTTGAAAAACAAAAAGTAAATCAAGCTACACTGTTTTTTTACAAATTGACTTTAAATATTTTGTAAAATTTTTAAGATATATGCATTGATAAAAGGGCTATAAAAAGAAAAATATAAAAATATACGTTTTAGACTTGAAAAGCTTTTGAAAAAGAAGTGTGTAATTTGTTTTGAGAATTTGACATCATAGAGGAAGTTTTGTGATTTTAAAAAAACGATATTGGGTGTTTCAAAAAGGATTAAAGGTTTTTCTCTTGAGCATTTTGCTCTTGTTTCCCCTTGTTGTTTTTGCAAAAGCTGACTTTAGGGTTTGTAATACAACCCAACAGTCTGTAGGGGTTGCTCTTGGATATCGTACATTTTCAGGGTGGGTGAGCGAAGGCTGGTGGACGGTACCCGTGACGGAGTGTAAAACCTTAATTGAGGGGCCACTTGCTTCACGGTTTTATTATTTTTATGCGGAAGGGGCACAAAAAAAAGGGAACTGGGCAGGCTCTGTAACCATGTGTGTGCAAGATAGCCAATTTACCATTCAAGGGGTTCATGATTGTTTCCCTCGAGGATATCAAAAGGCTGAATTTAAAGAAATCGATACCGGAAATCAAACCAGTTGGATGGTACAGTTGACGGATGAGTCTTTGTTAAACAATTCTGTTGTCCCTTCTCTTTCAGGAAATGCTCCGCCGTGAAACGTGCACGTAAAGTGAAAATTATAGCGACTCTTGGTCCTTCTTCTTTTTCCAGTGAAATGATTGAGAAGCTTTTTAGGGCAGGAGCAGACGTTTTTCGTCTTAATATGAGCCATACTGACCGTGATATGATGGTTGATTTGGTCAAGTCTATACGAGAAGTTGAAAAAACAGTTCGGCGACCCATTGGTATTTTAGTCGATCTTCAAGGGCCAAAACTGCGTGTGGGTCGTTTTACTAAGGGTCAAGAAGATTTGCGTGTTGGGCAAAGCTTTACGTTAGATAATCGCGATGTGTCAGGTGATGCACAGCGTGTTTTTTTCCCTCATGAGGATGTATTTTCGGCAGTTAAACCAGGGGATCGGTTGTTGATTGATGACGGAAAACTGGAACTGCGTGCGCAAGTTTGTGATGGTCATTCTGTACAGTGTCGCGTGGTTGCTGGAACCCGTATTTCTGATCGAAAGGGTGTCAGTTTTCCCGATACAATTTTGCCTTTTGATTCGATGACGTCAAAAGATAAAGAGGATCTTCAGACTCTTTTACAGCAGCCTGTTGATTGGGTTGCTCTTTCTTTTATTCAACGTCCAGAAGATATTATAGCGGTACGTCGATTGACGAAAAGCAAGGTGTCTTTGATGGCTAAAATCGAAAAGCCTCAAGCCTTGGAGCATATAGAGAAAATTATTGATGTATCCGATGGTATTATGATTGCACGGGGTGATCTTGGAGTGGAAATGCCTTTGGAAAGGGTTCCTGCACTTCAGATGGAGCTCATAAAAGCTTGTCGTTTAGCAGGAAAGCCTGTTGTGGTGGCAACACAAATGCTCGAATCAATGATCTTATCTCCTGTTCCGACACGCGCAGAAGTGTCGGATGTTGCTACAGCAGTTTATGCAGGAACAGATGCGGTGATGTTGTCTGCTGAATCTGCTTCTGGTCGTTATCCTGAAGAAGCCGTGCTTATGATGGATCGAATCGCGCGGCAAATCGAACAAGATCACACTTATGCAGCTCAGGTTGGGGCACAACATCCAGCACCAGAATCAACAGGAACAGATGCGATTTCTCTTGCCGCGCGTCAGATTGCTGAAACACTTGAATTAGCAGCTATTGTTGCCTATACGGCTTCAGGAACAACGGGGGTGCGCGCCTCTCGTGAACGTCCCAATAGACCGATTATTGCTTTATCTCCCATTGTGGAAACAGCACGGCGTTTAGCTTTAGTTTGGGGGCTTCATTGTGTGGTTGCGCAAGATGCACGGAATTTAGAGGATATGGTTGATCGTGCAGCAGCCATTGCATTTCAGGAAGGTTTTTGCAAAGGGGGAGATCGCTTTCTTGTGACAGCTGGTGTTCCCCTTGGAACGCCTGGAGCGACAAATCTCTTGCGTATTGCTTCTGTCTCTCAAGATGGAACGAAAGGGATTTGAGCCGTTTACGCATGGTGTTTTTTCATGCGCCTTTGAACAGGCTTTAAACACAACGCGTGTGCGCTTTTTGTGAATGCTTCCATAGACCTATTATTCTTTTATCTCCCATTGTAAAGATAGCAAGGCGTTGCTTTAGGTTGTCAGGTTTGGGGATGGGAGCAGATGCGGTGATGTTGTCTGTTGATTTTGTTTTAGTTCTGAGGAAGCTGCTTTTACGGTAGGGCATTTAATGGGAGACTCCCTTTTATTTCATTGAGGCAGGCATAGTGGGGATTGCTTTATTGATGTTTATACGAGCGAGATGTTCATTAATAATGAGAGTTCATTCTTTTGCTTTTTGAATGAGAGCCTTGAAATTTTTCTCATTTTAAACTTTTGCAAACAGAATTGAATAAAATTAAAATTATGTGCCTAAAAAGTCATGCTTGTACGTCACAAGTGGGGGGGCTTGTGGGTAAAAACTGTACAAGAAAGGCGCCTCTCTTATGAATCGTTTTAAGAGCCAAGGGGGCTGTTGCAATATTGGGGGCCGGTTATAATGATGGTGCTGGTTTGCTCTTTCTTTTATTAAGCGTGGAGATTTTGAGGACTGGGGAGAGAGATATGGATGGATTGTTTGTTATAAGGATAAAGATGTTGGTAGAGAATGTTTTCAAGAGCTATTATTGTAGTTTATGATGTTTGAAGTTGTCGCAGATTAACATAATCTTCGGGTTTGGCTTTCTTCTTGCTCTAAAGGATGAAAATACTAAAGTTCACGCTGGTTTATAAATGATACGGTTCTTCTTAGGAGGGTTTCATCTGATGGACATTCTAGGTGCAAAGACTCCATAGTGCTTATATTATCAAATGGCGGTGCTTTACGGTATAATAGATAAGGTTATTTTTTAAATATATCTTAAATCTGCTTGATATTATCTAGGGGTAAGGACTTTTGGTATGCATTCATAGGGAACATGAATATAGTTCTTTTTCTCGAAGGATGCTTTATTTGTTTGTTGCTGTTGTCATTTATATGACTTTTTTTACAATGATGTTGGTTTTGTTATCTTGTTGCGCTGTTAAAAGGCATCTCATTTGAAGGATGGTGATATAAGGTTGCCTCCTTGATATAAGAGGTGTTTGTGCAGGGGTGAAATATTCAGAGTCGGGTTTTTTTGTTGAGTTTTAAGTTTATCCCATAAGTGGTGAGTAGCTGGAATCCTCTCTATAAAAAACTGGACCATTTACAGACTGGTGTGGGTTTAAGAGTTTTTATCCTGTGAGGTGTAGCGGACAAGTAAAATCACTGGTTTGTTACGCGCTGATGTACTTTTAGAAATCTTCCTGTTCCTGTTCTTGAAAGTTTGTGCTGTTTTGATCATCTTTGAGCAATTGGTTGGTGAGATTTTCAATGCGTTGTGTGGTGTCACGCATAATTTTCCCCATGGTGCGGTCTCTTTCGTTGTGGAGTCGTAAAAGAGCATTGTAGTCTTCTTGTAGTTTTTTATTTTCTCGTTTTATTTCTTCCATTTCATCGATAATCATTATGCCAGCCATAACCGATAAACGATGGTCGCCAATTTCACCAAAATTGTTCTTTAAATGTGTGATATATTGATCCAATTGAGCAGCAAGCGCGATAAGACGACGTTCTTGTCCTTTATCACAAGCCATGCGATAAATTTTACCATCAATGGTAACGGAAACAGTTTCCATACATTCAAACCTTTATCTATCAATGACAACACGAATTGTTTCCATTGCTTTAATAAGACGTTTGGAAACTTCTTTGTTTACGGACTCTAAGCGTTCAATTTGGGCTTCAGCTTTGTCAAGCGCTTGGGCAAGATGGCTACGGTCAGCATTCATTCGTTGAATTTCTTCTTCCCATTCGTTATTTTTATCAATAACGGCATTGCGGTTTATTATTGTGATCTCTAAAGTTCTAAGTGCTTTTTCTAGGTGCTCTAGAGCATCTTGTAGAACCGTCGTTTCTTGGTTCATTGCTTTTATCCTTTAGGTAATTGTATCCTTTATCAATGTGTTATGCAAAAACGAATCACTTTCAATTTTGTATTGTGTGCATTTTATTTTTAAGTATGTAGGATATTTTAGCAAGCAAAGCAGGGGATAGATATAAATTAAAAGCTGGATTTTTTGCGCGTATTGGCATAAATGACATGGATATACAGGACGCGTGAGGGGAATGTTGTTAATGTTATTGAAGTGGTGGCAAAAAGTTTCACGCTAATGGTTAAAAAATAGTATTCCTTGAGAATTTTAAGAGAATACGGAAAAAGCAACAGAATAACGTATTTAACGAAATGGTCGATTATTCATGACAAATACCCACCAACAGAATCAGATGGCCAATGCTATCCGTTTTCTTGCTATTGATGCGATTGAAAAAGCAAATTCTGGTCATCCGGGCTTGCCAATGGGGGCAGCCGATATTGCTACGGTCCTTTATACACAATTTCTTGCTCATGATCCTAAAAATCCTCGCTGGCCTAACCGTGATCGTTTTGTGTTATCGGCGGGGCATGGGTCTATGTTGCTTTATGCTCTCTTGTATCTTTCTGGTTATGAAGATCTCTCTCTTGAGGATCTCAAAAATTTTCGCCAGATAGGGTCTAAACTTGCTGGGCATCCAGAATATGGGCATATTGCAGGAATCGAAACAACCACTGGGCCACTTGGACAAGGGTTGGCAAATGCTGTGGGAATGGCGATTGGTGAGCGTTTGCAAAATGCCCGTTTTGGTGATCTCATCAATCATTACACTTACGCGTTGGTGGGTGATGGATGCCTTATGGAAGGGATATCTCAAGAAGCGATTTCCCTTGCTGGCCATTTGAAACTCAATAAGTTGATTGTGTTGTGGGACGATAATAATATTTCCATCGATGGAGAGATTTCACTTGCTGATAGTACTGATCAGATTGCGCGTTTTAAAGCTTCTGGTTGGGAGACCCATAAAGTCAATGGGCATGATCAAGCAGCAATTGCGCGGGCTATTGAGGCGGCACAAAATTCCGATAAACCAACTTTGATTGCTTGTAAAACAACAATTGGTTTTGGAGCGCCAAATAAAGCGGGTACCAATAAAGTTCATGGAGCTCCTTTGGGCGCACGAGAAATCACTGAAACCCGTATCGCTTTAGGGTGGGAGGCTGAGCCTTTCGTTATTCCAGCCGATATTCTCGATAGTTGGCGCTTGGCTAGTCTCAATGCTGCTAAAAAACGTCAAAAGTGGGAAGCAAAATTTGCTGATCTTCCTGTCTCAGAGCGTGTGGAGTTCGAAAGATTGATGCGAGGCGATCTCGTGGGTGGATTTGATGGCGCTATTGATACTTATAAACAAAAACTGGTTGAAGAGCGCCCCGTTGTTGCTACGCGTAAAGCCTCGGAAATGGCTCTTGAAGTGATCAATGAAGTCGTTGTTGAGACCATTGGTGGTTCGGCTGATCTAACCGGATCTAATAATACAAAAAGCAGCCAGATGAAAAGTATCTCTGCTGAAGATTTTTCAGGGCGCTATCTGCATTATGGAATTCGCGAACATGCAATGGGAGCCGTGATGAATGGTCTTGCCCTTTATGGCGGCTTTATTCCTTATGGGGGAACCTTTTTATGCTTTTCTGACTATATGCGTCCCGCTATGCGGCTCTCTTCTTTGATGGGATTGCGGGTGATTTATGTCATGACTCATGATTCCATTGGTCTTGGTGAGGATGGTCCTACCCATCAACCCGTGGAGCATTTGGCTTGCCTGCGCGCAATGCCTAATCATCTTGTGTTCCGCCCTGCTGATGCTATGGAGACAGTTGAGTGTTGGCAATTGGCTTTGAAAGCACGCAAAACGCCTTCTACCTTGGCTTTGAGTCGACAAAATCTACCGCTTTTGCGTCAAGAGTATGAAGAAGAAAATCTCTGTATGCTCGGTGCTTATGAATTCCTAACAGCTAGCGATGATGCACAAGTGACGCTGTTTGCTTCTGGTTCAGAATTGCAAATTGCGGTGGAGGCACATGCGGTGTTAGAAGAAAAAGGCATTCCAACGCGTGTGGTTTCTGTGCCTTGTTTTGAACTCTTTTCTCAACAATCTCTCTCCTATCAGCGTGCTCTCATTGGAGATGCGCCGATTAAAATTGCCATTGAAGCTGCTGTCGCCCAAGGATGGGACCGTTTTATTGGCTGTGATGGTGTGTTTATTGGTATGGAGGGCTTTGGGGCAAGTGGAACAATTGATGCCCTTTATGCGCATTTTGGTATTACTTGTGAGAATGTGGTCGCCACTGTTGAAAAAGAGCTTGGAAAGATCAAAGAGGAAAAAACAAAATGACAGCTTGTGTTGTCATGAATGGGGTGGTTTTAGGGTATCATATTCTGTGCAGTGTTCTGGATGATCTTGTGCATTATTGTGGATAAGTGAGTGAGTGATCAAGATATTGACATTGTGGGAATTAATGATTTGGGATTGGTGAAATACCCATTTATTGTGTTTTAAATGTTGTGCTTAAAAAATTGATGAGGAAACATGTGAAATGACAGTTCGTGTTGCAATTAATGGGTTTGGTCGTATTGGTCGCAATATTTTACGTGCACTTGTGGAAAGTGAACGGAAAGATATTGAAGTGGTCGCAATTAATGATTTGGGATCGGTGGAAACAAATGCCCATTTGTTGCGCTATGATTCAGTTCATGGGCGTTTCCCTGGGACCGTTAAGGTGGTAGGGGATGCCATTGATGTGGGGGGTGGTTTAATAAAGGTATGCGCAGAGCGTGATCCTGCTCAATTGCCTTGGAAAGATTTGGATATTGATATTGCTTTAGAATGTACGGGCATTTTTACTGCGCGTGATAAAGCAAGTGCTCATTTGGATGCGGGGGCAAAGCGTGTTCTTGTTTCTGCGCCTTCTGAAGGAGCAGATCTTACGGTCGTCTATGGGGTTAATCATCAATCTTTAAGCAGCGAGCATCGCGTTGTTTCAAATGCTTCTTGTACAACCAATTGTTTGGCGCCTGTTGCACAAGTCTTGCACAACACGGTGGGCATTGAAAAGGGCTTTATGACAACAATCCATTCTTATACGGGTGATCAACCTGTGTTGGATACAATGCATCGTGACCTTTATCGTGCACGTGCGGCAGCTCTTTCTATGATTCCTACCTCAACAGGAGCGGCAAAAGCTGTGGGATTGGTCTTGCCAGAATTAAAGGGATTGCTTGATGGTGTATCGATTCGTGTTCCGACCCCTAATGTTTCTGTGGTTGATTTGACATTTACCGCTAAGCGTTCCACAACAATCGAAGAAATTAATACAGCCATTGCTATTGCTGCACAATGTCCTTTGAAGGGCGTTTTGGATTATACAGAAGAAAAACTCGTGAGTTGTGATTTTAATCATAATCCTCATTCAGCTATTTTCCACAATGATCAAACAAAAGTGATTGATGGTAAGCTCTGTCGCGTTTTGGTTTGGTATGATAATGAATGGGGCTTTTCTAACCGTATGAGTGATACGGCTGTGGCTTTTGCTAAGACAATATAAGAGGACCTCAGGGTCCTCCTTTTTATAGGAAAAAGTCTCATTTTTGTACAATTTTGAGAACAACAGATAGAGGCTGTTGTTCTCATGCGCTGGAGAGAAGAAACTATTGAAAAATTGATGGTGTGTTTTGTTTTAATACTGGGTCAATACGTGCTTTTAAAAGCTGCATGAAAGAGTAAACTTTGAAAAAGTAAGATCTGAACGAGACACTCTTTGAGAAAACGTCAGAAAATTAGGAGATGTAAATTCTTTTGCCTAGAAGTAAAAGGAAGCTTTAATAGAGATCAAGTTGAGCCAATGCATTTGTTTGCCACAATGGGATATGAAGATTAAGAGCAATGGTGGGCTTTTGTACATTTGATGATGAAAGCTTTGGCTTTTCAGAAGCAGAGGGTGAGAGATGGGCTGTCGTGGATCTCTTGTAAAAGCAAAGAGGGGATAAGTGGAAAGAAAAGTGGGCAGGGTTGTTGGATGCGTTTTTATTTGAAACAATGGAAAGTGAAGAGGAAGCAGTGATGGGGTTTCGTACACTTGATGATGTTGATGTCACTGGAAAACGTGTTCTTGTGCGGGTGGATTTTAATGTGCCAATGGCGCAGGGCAAGGTCTGTGATACGACACGCTTAGAGCGACATAAAGAGACACTCGTTGAGCTACAAAAGCGGGGTGCTAAACTTATTCTGCTTTCTCATTGTGGTCGCCCCAAAGGAAAGGTAGAGCCAGAGTTTTCACTCCGTCCTGTTGTGCAAGTGCTGGAAAAGATCATTAATCAGCCTGTTTCTTTTGTTCCTGACTGTATCGGTTCGGTGGTGCAGGTTGCGGTTGAGTCATTACAAAATGGGGGTGTTTTACTGCTTGAAAATGTTCGTTTTTATGCTGGTGAAGAAAAGAATGATTGTTCTTTTGCGGAAGCTTTGGCTCATAATGGGGATCTCTATGTCAATGATGCTTTTTCAGTTTCTCATCGTGCCCATGCTTCGGTGGAGGGAATAACGCATTTGTTGCCTTCTTATGCAGGGCGCTCTTTGCAAGGTGAGATGCAGGCGTTAGAAAAAGGACTTGGCAATCCAACACACCCTGTGGTTGCCATTGTGGGAGGAGCGAAAGTTTCCAGCAAGCTTTTTGTGCTCAATCATTTGGTGGAAAAGGTTGATCATCTCGTGATTGGTGGGGGCATGGCTAACAGTTTTTTAGCAGCGCAAGGTGTGTCTGTTGGTAAGTCACTGTGTGAACATGCGCTGATGGACACGATAAAAAAAATCATCAAAAAAGCGCAAGAGTGTCAATGTACCCTTCTGCTTCCTCAGGATGCTGTCGTTGGATTTCGCTTTGAAAAAGATGCACCGCATCGTCTTTATGACATTGAAGATATTCCACAAGATGGCATGATATTGGATATTGGGACACGCTCTATTGCGCATATCAATACTGTAATAGATAAAGCTGCTACTCTTGTGTGGAATGGACCCCTTGGTGTTTTTGAAATGTCTCCTTTTGATAAGGGGACCATTGCAGTTGCACGCCATGCAGCAGAACGTAGTTTGACGGGAAAGTTGGTTTCAATTGCGGGAGGGGGCGATACAGTTTTTGCTCTTAATCATGCTGGTGTTGCCAATGATTTTACTTATCTCTCGACTGCTGGAGGGGCTTTTTTAGAATGGATGGAAGGTAAGGTTCTGCCTGGCATTCTTGCCCTTATGCAGGCTTAGAGGGCTTCTTTGAAGAAGAAGGTTAAAGAAAAACTATACGGTCGTTTAAGGGTGTTTTGATAGTGTTGCGCACTTTTGGAAGTTTAAGACAAAATGAAATTTTAAGACAAAATAAAGAGGAATTTTTTATGAATGAACGGCTTGAAGATATTGCACTTGCTTTGGTGCATGCGGGTAAAGGTATTTTGGCGGCAGATGAAAGTACGGCGACCATTGGAAAGCGATTTGAAAGCATTGGTGTTGAATCCAATGAAGATAGACGCCGTGCTTATCGTGAAATGCTTTTTAGTACAAAAGAAGCAATGGAAAGCGCCATCTCTGGGGTTATTTTATTTGATGAAACCATTCGGCAAAAAGCATCAACTGGGAAAATGTTGACGGATCTTATTCGGGATGCAGGCGCTTTGCCAGGGATTAAAGTTGATACCGGTGCAAAACCCTTGGCCGCTTTTCCACAAGAGACAATTACCGAAGGGTTGGATGGTCTTCGTGAGCGGCTAAAAGACTATTATGCTTTGGGAGCACGTTTTGCTAAATGGCGTGCGGTAATTGCTATTGATGAACACACTTTGCCAACAAGAGGCGCAATAAGACAAAACGCACAAGCTCTTGCACGCTATGCTGCTTTGTGTCAGGAGTTCAAGATTGTGCCGATTGTTGAGCCCGAAGTGTTGATGGATGGACCATCGTGTGGGCATTCCATTACACGCTGCTTTGAGGTGACAAAAGCTGTCTTACAGACCGTTTTTAAAGAATTGTTTGAAGCTCGTGTTCTTTTGGAGGGGATGATTTTAAAACCCAATATGGTGATTGATGGAAAGGATGCCCGCAACGCTTCTGTTGAAGAAGTTGCTGAAAAGACCGTCCAGGTGCTTAAACAGACTGTTCCTGCCGCTGTTCCAGGAATTGCTTTTCTTTCTGGAGGACAGTCTGATCAGGAAGCAACGGCGCATTTATCTGCCATGAATTCTTTGGGCGCATTGCCTTGGAAATTGACTTTTTCTTATGGACGGGCATTGCAAGCAGCTGCTTTAAAAGCATGGGCTGGAAAAGATGAGAATATTGCTGTTGCACAGAAGGCATTTAGTCATCGGGCTTTGATGAATCATCTTGCGGCTTTGGGACAATGGACAACAGAACGAGAAAAAGCCTGCGCTTGAAGCACAAGCCTTATACCTAAATGCGGAGAGGTTTTACATGTTTCTGCGTGATTTTGGGTGCCCTCATCATGATAAAAATGGCGGGGGCGTTTCAGGCTTGAAAGCTTTCTCAGAGAGTTTTCTCCTTGGACCTTTTAAAAGTCTCTAATGGGTACTATCAAAAGATAAGATTGCGCAAGAGGTCCGATTTCGGGAAGGGGAGATGGTGCTTTAAAGGAAATTTGTGAATGCGCAGCATCTTAGTATGGTGTCGTTCATGGGTGGGCACTTGCTTTTTGAATGAAAATCATAAAGCTAAGACTGTATTGAATAGTTTGATCTTGTGATATTTTTTCTTTTTCATGTTATCATTACTTGTCATCAGCAGAATTCATTTGATTGCAGTTTCAAAGGTGGATTAAGCGGGTAGATTAGAGAGTTGCGATGTCTGAGTGGATTTTAATATACAGCTTATGAAGTTTTTGTGCGTCAGGATAGCTTCCTCTGCAAGGTGGGTGGCTTTTTATTGACGAACGGATTGAATAACTCTTGCTAACAAAATAGATTTGCATCTCAATAAAACACCTATTTTTCGTTAAAATGAATAAATTTTTCTTGTATTTTATGATGATATAATTACAAATAGCTAATTTTACAGCATTTTGGTTTAAAATGGGGGGAGTTGTGGACAGCATATCTTCTAAGAATACAAGCACAAAAAGAAAAAATCGATACGCAGAACAGAGCTTTTCTGTAATTATGATGCGAAAATTGTGCAATATGGTGCGTAGAGTATTCGCTGTAATATTTGGAGTGTTTACTTTCATAATTTTTCTTATCCTGTTCCGCATGCGTAGACCGGTTCATGCCGTACTAAGCTTCTTTGCGGGTGCGAGCGGATTAACGTGCTTTTTCTTTTTTGTCGGATACTACTTACAACGCCGCGAAGCAACAGCAGATGAAGCCGGTATATCGTTCACATTAATCTTAGCAATTGGTGAAGGCGTTTTTTCTATTTGCTGCATGTATGCTGCATGGGGTTACGACGCTCTCTTATTCCGTTTAGCACCTCCTGAGTATGAAATTATTCTCTTTGAATAAATAGAGTGCAATTCGTTTGTGTATAAATCAAGATGAGAGGCTGTCTGCCTCTCAAATTCTTAATAATCGCTCTCCAAAATCGTAACATTAGACCTGCGTTTAATGAGAGGACTAACAAGCCTTGGTCCTTAAGCTCAAGGAAATCCTTTAAAGGTTGCGTCTAACGGCATCCTTGACCTTAAGACACCCAAACGGCTTATTTTGTTTTTCTCATGCGGCTCTGAAATCATGATATAAGGGGAAAGCTTCTCATGGTGCCTAAATGGTACCTTATCGTGTGTTAAATGGAAAAATCAGAAAAAGCATTTTTATGCAATATAATCCAATTATGATTTTTTGATTTAAACATAAAGGACTTAAAGTTTTCTACAAGCTGATACGATAAAAGGGGGAAGGTCGCCTATACTGAGCAACTAAGGCGTATTTTAGGTGCTTTTGATATAGCTATATCTCCAGATGACTTTGAATGACTTATCCTTTTAGCTCTATTCACTACAAGGTCATTTTGAGGGCTATTGGTTAATGATTGTAAAGGAAAATTAGCACGTAATATTTCGCTTTGCTGGTATAGATGCTGAATGAGTTAATTATCCAGAGGATCACTGAAGAGGGAGTGCTAAAAAATGGTGGAAAATCCTCTGTACCTCGGTGAACTCGTGGTTGAAGATATAATTGTAGAACTTGGCTTATCTGTGACTGAAACAGCTGAACGGTTTGAAAGGGTTAGGGTGTTAGTTCTGCAGACGCTTAGCTCACTATACAAAAACATTATGATTTGGTGTAAGCTTTAAAACATAAATACCTTAAAAATATATCCTCTTTGTACATGTTTCTACCATCGTTAATGTGCCTTCTTAAAGCACGACAAGGGGGGGCTATAAAGTTGAGGGCTGCAAATATAAATGATGGCGTTGGTGGTGGTGTGGGAAGATGGTGTCCAATTAAAGTACGCTATCCTTATTTTTATAGGCTATGACTGGAAGAAAGAGCTGGAGAGACAATTTGTGAGCAAAGAGAAAGTGTTTTGAGGATGCGTGTCTGCAAGAGCAAAACAGTGGTTGTGGTGATATTTACAAACAATAAATTTGATAAAATTTTACGATTTTTCCAACAGCTGGTTTATTATAAAAGCTGTTGCTTATACGCGCTCACAAAAGTTATAAGAAGCCCAAAAGCGCTAAAAGAGTCTTTGCTCTTTTTCAATAGTACGGATCTGCAAACAATGTTCAAAAAGTGTTCGTTTTTTTGAAAGAGAATAAAAGGATACTCTTGCAGATGAGAAAAGCCTATTTGTGAATTACAATTTGTCATGATTTTCGGTAAACACTATTGTTTAGGGCGGTGATAGAGGGCATGAAAAATTTTTCATATTCAGTTTTTTTAAGAGTGTGATCAGTCTTTAGGGTAGAGCTTGTATCCAGCCTATCAAGTGGGCCGCATAAGGGCTTCCTCGGTAAGGCGAGCACCATTATACTCTTTGCCAGTCGTATACTCTTTCCAGCGCCCCAATGTTGTGACAGCCCTTGGTATTTAAAGGGATAAGAGAGGCATTTTGTTCTTTTTTGTAAAGCTTCACTCCACACGCTAACTCTGCTTGTGATGTGCAAGCCAAGAGATTTTGTTTGATTCACTATGAGGGTTTGACATGAGAAAATCCTATGGTATTCATGATCTCTCATGAAAAACAATGAATTACTCTTATAAATCAACGTAACAGTGCTGTTATGAAGAGAACTCCTTGCACATCTTAATAGTTCATAAAGATTAACTGGGATCATTTTATATTTTGTACACAGATGAAGTATTTTTATAAAAATGCTCCATCTCACGCAGAAAAAAACAGCTCGTTAAGACTTTAAAAAGAAAAACACCTCAATGCTTGCCCTCTTTTTCCATGAGAGATTCAAATTGATAAGCCTGTCTGAAAAGAGTACTGTTTATGTGCCCTTAAAGATACTGCTCTTGTATCAAGATCACTTACTCAGGTGAAAATTGGAGTTTTGCGAGGTAAGCATAGACGCCATTTTTTGCCACAAGTTCTGCATGGGTTCCTTCTTCCACAAGAGCGCCTTTATCCATCACGAGAATACGATCAGCTTTTAAAATTGTTGCTAAACGATGTGCAATTACCAAGGTTGTACGATTTTGCATTAATCCTTCTAAGGCATTTTGCACCAACTTTTTACTGTTTGCATCTAAAGCAGATGTTGCTTCATCAAGCAGCAACACTTTGATTTATAATAATAGTTCACTGTTTTGTATGTTGAATGGGGATCCCGAATATTACAGGATTTTCTCATTTCAAACCTGTTCCATGTTGAATCAACAAAAACCATGTCTCTTGTACGTTACAAGTGGGGAGAGACCGCGTGAATAAAAAAATATTAAGGAAGGACTTAAAATGTTTATAATAAATCGTCTCAAGTGCCAAGGGCTGTAGCAATACCCATGAGCTGGCAAATATAATGATGGTGCCGGCTTGCAGCAACAGGGGTGCATTTCTTAGAATTGTACGTGCAATATCAATGTGTTGTTTTGTCCCCCAGAAAGCATGGTACCACGTTCTCCTATTCACGTATCAAGCTATCTGGTAAAGCTTGAATCAGTTCAAGCGCATTAGCCGCTTTAGCGGCGACAAGAATACTCTCTTCACGGGTATTTTTCAGTTCCAAAAAAAGAAGAATGGTTTGCAATTATTTTATTTCAGGTCGTTATACTCTACGAGGAAGGATTTATGCTCGTATTTCAAACTGATTTTTAAATTTAAAAAACGCAGCCACCAAGATTTATTAGTGCCTAAGATCCCATCTATTTATGTTGGATGCGTTTTTGAATTAATATTTAAAGTGCACTCTTTACAGCATAAAAAAACCAATCACTTACAATAGAGCAATCATTTTTTAAAACTTGTGCTCTTTATAATCAGGAATAGGCTTTTACATGCCAATATTACCAAAACGATTTTTGAATTTAGAAAGACGACCGCCACGGTCTACGAGTGTTTGGGAGCCACCTGTCCATGCTGGATGCGTTCTTGGGTCAATATCTAGATTAAGAGTATCGCCTTCTTTTCCCCAAGTAGAGCGCGTTTTATATTGGGTTCCATCCGTCATAACAACGGTAATTGTGTGATAGTTGGGATGAATATTCGCTTTCATGCGTAAAAACCTTTTGCGTTTACAGAATGAAACAGCACTTGCTCGATTTTTTAAGTGCGCTTCCTTTGTCTTTTTGATACATTGATTAAAGTATTTATTCCTATAGCTGAGCATGCATAAAAAAACAAGTGTTCAAGATGCATCATTGTATCAAGTGTTATAAATTCAATATAGTGAGCGAAACCTTATGAATCTCTTCAATCATTCAGAAAAATCTACAAAGTCTTCCCCTAAAAAATCTTCATTCTCTTCGCTTGCAATTTTTTTTCCTTATCTTTTGCGCTATCGTTGGTTGTTTATCTTTGCCTTTCTAGCGTTATCTGTTGCTGCTCTTGTCACATTAGCTTTGCCTGTGGCTATCCGCCAAATGTTTGATCATGGGTTTTCTACTTCAAGCCATGGACATATCAATTTTTACTTCGGAATTTTGTTTATCTTAGCCTTGCTTCTCGCATTTGCTTCTGCTGGCCGTTATTATTGTGTTATCACATTGGGAGAGCGGATTGTTGCCGATTTACGGCGTGATGTGTTTATTCATATTATGAAACTTTCTCCTGCTTTTTTTGATCGGTCGCATTCAGGAGAGATTGTTTCAAGGCTTCTAACAGATACCACACAAATAAAATTAGCTGTGGGTTCTACCGCCTCTACTGCTTTGCGTCAGTTGATTATAGTGATCGGAGCCGTCGTGATGATGGTGATTACCAATGCTAAATTGTCTTTGTTGGTTTTGGTTGCTATTCCTGTTGTGGCCATTCCCTTGGTGGTTTTTGGGCGGAAAGTTCGCTCGCGTACGCGTGCGGCGCAAGATCGTCTGGCAGATGCCAATGCTGTTGCTACAGAACAGGTCAGTGCTATTCGCACTGTGCAAGCTTTTACCGCAGAAAAACTCGTTGCAACACGTTTTTCACAATTGATAGAACGTGCTTTTCAAACAGCACGTGCTTCCGTGATCCTGCGCTCCTTTTTTACGGGTTTTGCAATTTTTTTGGTTTTTAGCAGTGTGGTTGCTGTTTTATGGATTGGGTCGCGCGATGTTTTGAATGGAACGATGACAGGTGGGACATTAGGGCAATTTGTCCTTTATGCGGTTTTTGGAGCTTCTACTTTTGCGCAATTATCGGAACTGGGGGCAGAGTTAATCCAAGCAGCAGGCGCTGCTGAGCGGCTTTCCGAATTGCTACAAGAACAACCTACTATTGTAGCTCCTAAAAATCCTTTGTCATTGGAACAACCTGTTCGAGGCGAACTTGTTTTTGATCAGGTTGATTTTACCTATCCTTCTAGACCTCAAGAGAAAATTTTACGCTCGCTTTCGTTTTCTGTGAAGGCAGGCGAAACGGTTGCTTTTGTTGGGGCTTCAGGAGCAGGAAAAAGCACCATTTTTTCTTTGATCCTTCGTTTTTATGACCCGATAAGTGGAACAATTCGGTTGGATGGCATGGAAATTAATCGCCTTTCTTTACAAGATTTACGCAGCGCAATTTCCTATGTTCCACAGGATGTCGCCATTTTTGATGGAACATTGCGTGATAATATTATTTTTGGAACTGAAAATACCCATGAAGAGGAAATCCTTGCTGCCGCTAAGGCGGCTAATGCACTTGAATTTATTCAAGCTTTACCAGATGGCTTGGATACGCAAGTAGGAGAACGTGGTACCATGCTTTCTGGGGGGCAAAAACAACGCATTGGTATTGCACGGGCAATTCTAAGAAATGCACCCCTGTTGCTACTTGATGAAGCAACATCTGCTTTAGATGCAAACAGTGAAAAGTTGGTGCAAGACGCCTTAGAAGGATTGATGCAAAATCGTACAACCTTGGTAATTGCACATCGTTTGGCAACAATTTTAAAAGCTGATCGTATTCTCGTGATGGATAAAGGCGCTCTTGTGGAAGAAGGAACCCATGCAGAACTTGTGGCAAAAAATGGCGTCTATGCTTACCTCGCAAAACTCCAATTTTCACCGGAGTAAGTGATCTTGATACAAGAGCAGTATCTTTAAGGACATAACCAGCACTCCTTTCAGACAGGCTTATCAATTTGAATCTCTCATGGAAAAAAGAGGGCAAGCATTGAGAGGTTTTTCTTTTTAAAGTCTTAACGGGCTGTCCTTTTTTCTGCGTGAGACGGAGCATTTTTATAAAAATACTTCATCTGTGTACAGAATATAAAATGACACCCAGTTAATCTCTATGAACTATTAAGATGTGCAAGGAGTTCTCTTCATAACAGCACTGTCACGTTGATTTATAAGGATAATTCATTGTTTTTTATGAGAGATTATTAATACTATAGGATTTTCTCATGTCAAATTTAGTTATATTAAATCAATCAAAACCATGTCTCTTGTATGTGGCAAGCAGAGAGAGCCCGCGTGAATAAAACACTTTAGAAAGAATAAGTCCTCTTCATGAATCGTCACAAGTTGTAGGGACTGTCACAACGGGGGCGCTGACATAAGAGTATGATGGTGCTGGGCTACTTAAAGAAGAACTGATAAATAGGCAGAGAGGCGCTTTTTATCGATGTTATAAAACAGTGCGAACAAAGCACGCAGTTTGTTTTGCTGTTTGGTTGAGTTAAGGTTTTTATTACTTTGAAAATCAATATTTCATGGATCATGCATTTTGAGGGCTTATAAGGCTTTTCTTTAAAGTACATAAATCACTAAAACAGCATTATTAAATACAAATTGTTCTATTTTACCAACAAAAATATCTATATTTTGTGTATTGTTTTTATTAAAATATAATATGTAGTGATTTTCAAATCAGATGTACACACAATGATACAATATCGAGAAATCGATAAAAGAGCTGCGTTAAATGTTGGTGAGAATAAAAGAGAGCAAGAATGGAAGAAGACATAAAATGGGCAATAGCTTTCATAATAGCTACAATTAAGGTCATTTGGAAATGAGGGAAAGAATGTGGGAGCAGAAGATTCGGCGTTATAATTTTCCGCATCATATTGATGGGGAAGTCGTGGTATTTGGGATACTCAGTGGATTTTTTGTTTGGTTTTGCAATGATAGTGTGTTGTGGAGGAAGCTTAATGCTTGCATTGGCAATTTATCAAAACAAGCATTTAACTAAACAACTTGAGCCAAAAGAGCAAGATTGCGTTGGATATCAAGATATTATTGCACAAGGGGAACAAAGACTTTTTGCAAAAACTCAAAAAGTATCGCAGGAATGGTTGAAACAATGGGATGAGGGAGTAAGGCTATGGGAAAGAGACGTACTGGGGATAAAAAATCCTAGGGAAGATATGAAATTCAGTGGAGATCGGCTTCCATTGGTAAAGGATATTTGTGTTCGAGGGGAGCACAAAGTGCGTTTATTGTACAAGCAAGCACTTGGAAAAAAACTTACTTATGAACATTACAAAAAAATATGTAGTCTCTTGGATACCTCGTATTTTAGGAAATTTTTTGTAAAAGCAGTGCGATTAATGAGAAGGAATGGAATAACTCTGCAAAAGTTTGTAGATCCTCTTACGAACAAAAAACGGAGTCAACCTACGATGTTATTACTTCATTGGTGGTTATATGTTCTTGATGATATGATTACAGCTGAATGCAAACAGCACCAAAAGGAAAACTTTACAGGGGAGGATGAAAAGAAAAAATTTACAGATACTTTGTGGGACAACATATCTATAAGTATAGAACACAAAGAGATAGAGGAAATGCTAAAGCTTTCGGAATCTTGGTCTGGTGAGTGTACTTTATTATTATATTGTAAAAAGAATGTGTTGTTGTTGTTGTGTGATATTTCCAGTGATTATAAGGCGGCAAGAGAAACTTTCATTTACTATAAGAAGCTTATTAAAACAGTGAAAAATGGCTATGTTGCCTTTGATAATGGTTGCCATTCTGTCACAGTTAGAGATGTAATCAATACTTGTAAAGAGAATGACACAAATAGAGCAAAAAATCTTTCCATTGTTGAAGGGAATCCAACATTTGAAGAAGCTTACAAATTAGGCGTTAAAGAGTGGATGAAATCATCAAATGAGACATGTGATAACCGATTGATCTTTTGGGAGAAGCTTGTTGAGGAAAAAAAGTTAAAAGAAAAATTAAAAGTTATCTTTGGGGATAAGAAGGTAAAGGCGCTGAAAGAGGCTATTGAAAAAGATAAAGAACAGCTTGCAAGTGAAGTGCAGAAAGCAATTTTGGAAAACAAAGATTTTCATTATTATAAATGTCGTCGGCATTTGATAAACTATTTGTAAAACGGTTGAATAAAGGGGTAGGGAACAGCCCTATAGATCAGTGGGTTTTCTGAAATCTCTGCTATTATGTAGTGGTGGAAAAGACGTGAAAACTCTCAAACATATGCGGCAGTTTTTATGAGAGAGGAGAGTTTTTCGATCAATGGATAGCGCACTATAAAGAGCATATATTGAGGAGGAAATGGATTGTGTTTTTGTTTTGGATGCGATAATTGCCTTTTTTAGCTTGTTTGGAGGGGGATTTGAATAACAGAAACGTCAATAAGGTAAGCTGTTGAGGATTGCTTTTGTGGGGGGTATAGCGAGTATATTTTTTATTTGTGATGATGTTTTTGTCACTATCTGATCAGTTATTTCCTATCGTTTTATGTAAAGAAAATTTAAAACTCTCTCTTCATGTGGTTTTTTAAGGTTCTAAGGGTTTTGTAAAAAACTGTAAGAGTTAAATACCTTTTTTGAGATTTTTTATAGTTTGATGCGAATGTGTTCATTTCCGGCAATGATGTGTTTTTGCGAAATATATTGTTGCCTTCTTTATCGGTGACAAAACCACCGGTTTTGCGAACCATCAGTATGCCGGTAGTTCTATCAAAAATTTGTAGGTTATCTTCCCAAAAGCCATCGGTTTTTCCTGCGGCGACATAAGCTAAAATCAAGAGCAGCAGCGTTAAGACGGCGAAGTCCAGAAACTTCCCTCATTACTTGCGCAATTCAATAAGAGATAAGGTTGCGTGATGAGGGATATCTCTATGGGGATGTTGCAAAGTTGCACTTTTAGCATTGCCTTTTAAAATGACACTACTTCTGAGGTCTAAATGCCTTTTTTGAGGGTTTTTTCTAGTTTGATGCGAATGTGTTCATTGCCAGCAATGATATTTTTTTTGCGAAATATATCGCTTCCGCCTTCTTTATCGGTGACAAAACCACCGGCTTCGCGAACCATCAATATTCCAGCAGCCATATCCCAAATTTGCAGGTTATCTTCCCAAAAGCCATCGGTTCGGCCAGAAGCAACATAAGCTAAATCAAGAGCAGCAGCGCCAAAACGGCGAAGTCCGGCAACTTCCGCCATCACATTGCGTAATTCAATAAGATAGGTTCCATGATTTGGGCGACCAAAATGAGGCATACCTGTGGCAATGACACAATCTTCTAGTCTGCGTCGAGCAGAAACGCGACAGCGTCGGTCATTGAAAAAAGCACCACACCCGCGTTCTGCGGTAAAGAGTTCATCACTTACGGGATTGTAAATGACACCAGCAACGATTTTCCCTTGACTTTCTAAGGCAATGGAAACAGCAAAAAAAGGAATGCCATGGAGAAAATTTGTGGTGCCATCTAGAGGGTCAACAATGAAACGATGTTGGGAATCTTCGCCAATGATTTCTTCAGACTCTTCCATTAGAAAACCAAATTTGGGGCGCGCTTTGCTTAATTCATTGAAAATAATTTTTTCCGCTTTGCGATCTGCTTGGCTGACATAATCTGCTGGTCCTTTCAAAGACACTTGCAAATTTTGCACTTCACCGTAATCACGCACCAACGAGCGTCCTGCTTTCATTGCAGCTTGCACCATGACATTCATGACTGCAGAATGGGCCATTTTTTATTCCTTTATTTATCTTTTTCATTTGCGCGACGCAAATAAATCAACTCATTGGTGTCTACAATGATACGTTCACCAGCATTCATAAAGGGGGGAACAAGAATACGAATCCCGTTTTCAAGAATGGCGGGTTTATAAGAGGAGGTAACCGTTTGTCCTTTGATGGCAGGATCGGCTTCCACAATCGTGACAGCAACTTGATCAGGAAGTGAGATGCCAATAGGCTTTTCTTGATAAAGTTCAACTGTGACAGTCATCCCATCTTGGAGAAACGCAGCACGTTCACCAACAAAATCTTTTTGAAGTTCAAGTTGTTCATAAGATTCTGAATCCATAAAGACCAAAGCATCCCCTTGTTGATAAAGAAATGTGAAATCTTTTTGTTCAAGGCGCACGCGTTCAACCGTTTCAGCAGCACGAAATCGTTCATTAAGTTTTGTACCATCAATTAAATTTTTCATTTCAACTTGGTTAAATGCACCACCTTTTCCTGGTTTTACAGCGTTGCATTTAACAGCAACCCATAAGCTTCCTTGATGTTCGATCACATTACCAGGGCGAATTTCATTGCCATTAATTTTCATCGTTTCTATCCAATTCTATTCTTGCAAAAAGAACTCTTTTGTTGTCGTTATGGCGCTTTTCTTTGCTGCCTTTAACAGTGAGCTCTTTTGTTATTTTCGGGCTCAAATTCCTTTGATTAGCCTTGTGGCTCTCTCATGGTCCTGTGTGCTCCATAGGTTTTCTCATGTTTTTTGCAAAGAGAAAAGCTTAAGTAAAAAAGGACCTTGATGTATTTTTGCTTTTCAGTTCTTTGCAAGACCATAAAAAGCGCTCAGACGCAAGCTTTTTAAAAAATTGCACAAAAATTTTTTAGAATTTTTGGGGGAATTTATCCCGTTGTGTCGTAAAATATCATCATTGATGGCAATGATATAAGTTCCGTAAAACCATGAGGTGTTTTTAATTGAGAATGTGTGGTGAATATTTGAGGGGGGCTTGTCCGGATAATCTTGTGAAATGAACCACATGAAATGGGAAGATAAAAGAGGAAGCTAAAAGAGTTCTGTTCTGAGAAGACGGATTGTTTACCAACTGGATAGGGAAGGGACTTCTGTCCTTTGAGGTGTGGGAGGCAAGTTAAGAACAGAGAGTGTAGCGCCCTATATCATAATGTTAAAAGTTTTCATTTTGATCAGAGAGTAATTGTAAAATGGCTCTTTGTTTTATCGAGGTTAGAACTCTAAATCTTTTGAGCAGCAGGTATTCTTCTGTGCTTGATGCGATTTCATCATGGTGGTATGGGGGCTGTTGTTTTGTTAAGATATCCGCATAGAAAAAGGAAACCAGAACATTTAGGCTATCGGAAATTTCTTTTAAATGCTCTGCGCTGACACGATTTAAGCCTTTTTCATATTTCTGGATTTGTTGGAAAGTGACAC
Organism: Bartonella sp. MR110HLJHH; assembly: GCF_042194225.1. Taxonomy (NCBI): domain Bacteria; kingdom Pseudomonadati; phylum Pseudomonadota; class Alphaproteobacteria; order Hyphomicrobiales; family Bartonellaceae; genus Bartonella; species Bartonella sp. MR110HLJHH. The sequence continues at coordinate 93,301 of NZ_JBHIMQ010000002.1, forward strand.
CTAAATGTTGACCTAATGTTTTTTGAGACATCTTCAACATTTTTCGTCTAAAGCGAATTTTTTTGCCAATGAATTTCCCACTGAAAATGTCGTTATAAGGATTTTTACCGATACCCTAGAAAATGCTACACGGGATATAGAAAGCTATTCAGCTGCTTCAATCACAGATAAGCCAAGTTTTGCATTTGCATCTTCGCGTAATAATTTGCTAGGGTGTGGGGCATTTTCATTATTTTTAGTATTCTTCTTTCCTTAAATCTTAAAGCTGTAACTTACACTATTTTGTATTGTCACAATCTATAATAAAATTTATCCACTCTGGCTAAAAATGAGGTTTTTTATTAAGCTGCAAATCTCTTTGCCTTTCGCAAGAGCTTTTAAGTTTTTACGTTTAAAATATAGAGAATGGTTACATGAAATAGCGGGTTCATTTGGGATGAGTATTTATATAAGAACGCGGCTCTCCGTTCACGTTATACTGAAAAAGAGACACTATAGTGCTACTATTTAATCTTATTCTATAACTCAAATTCACACCCATGTTTTGTTGTTTTTGGGGTTGATCTGTATAAATCACATTATATCCATTCTGTCGCAACAGATTGATAAATACAGGAGTAAAGTTGTCTGCTGTATTATTTTTCTTTATAAGAAGTGTGGTTGTAGCGGGTGGTAAAAACCCTTTGTTACCGCTAATAAATTTGTTAGCGACTAATTGTGCCTGACGCTTTGTAAGACTTTGATCAACATAATTTGATGAATAATTGCCTACAGATGCGCAACCTGCCACCAACACAACCGGTGACAGCAATAAATATTTTAACATCGTTAATTCCCCTTACTTATTGTTGCTCTTTTTTGCGAAGCTCCTATTCCAGAAATTAAGAGCAACTTTACCTATAGCTACTTAACAACATATCGGTATCTAATCAATCGGTTAATTAATCAATGAATAATGGTTTCAGCTGTAAAGGTTGCTTGAAGTGCTTCTTGCGGCGTATATTTTAATAAACAGCTGCTTTTGGTGATTGTGATAAAAAAGCAATTTTTTGCGTTTGCATGTTAAGATCACGTCCTCTGTCACCATTATAAAATGATGCGTTAGGTGCTGTTCCAGATTGACCAAAAAAAATTTCAAGCATTGCTTTTTGAGGGCTATTTTTTTAAAATCCGCATGAATGCTTATTTTGTTTGCTGTAAAATACTATCGTTTGAGGTGTGGTGCTGTAAGGCATCAAACTTTGCACATGTGATATTTTTATGAGAATGTGTGGTGAATATATGAGGGGGGGCTTGTCCGGATAATCTTGTGAAATGAACCACATGAAATGGGAAGCTAAAAGAGTTCTGTTCTGAGAAGACGGATTGTTTATCAACTGGATAGGGAAGGGACTTCTGTCCTTTGAGGTGTGGGAGGCAAGTTAAGAACAGAGAGTGTAGCGCCCTATATCATAATGTTAAAAGCTTTCATTTTGATTCAGAGAGTAATTGTAAAATGGCTCTTTGTTTTATCGAGGTTAGAACTCTAAATCTTTTGAGCAGCAGGTATTCCTCTGTGCTTGATGCGATTTCATCATGGTGGTATGGAGGCTGTTGTTTTGTTAAGATATCAGCATAGAAAAAGGAAACCGGAACATTTAGGATATCGGAAATTTCTTTTAAGCGCCCTGCACTGACACGATTTAAGCCGTTTTCATATTTCTGGATTTGTTGGAAAGTAACACCTAAATGTTGACCTAATGTTTTTTGAGACATCTTCAATATTTTTCGTCTAAAACGAATTTTTTTGCCAATGAAAATGTCGTTATCAAGATTTTTGGCTTGCATTTTAAAGCCCCCTCCGAGTGCGAGCGCCCTCGCGTTGGTATTCCGGGAGCTTGAAAATACTGAACTCAAATCAGCCTTTTTGCTTTTAGTGCTTAAAGCACCTGGACATAGCAAAAACTCCCGGAATTCCGGGATACCCACAAAGTGGGGTAAATTCATGTTTGAGTTTTCGGGTTTTCAAGGCCCTATTGGTCGTTGCGTATGCGACCAAAACATCTTTTAATTCATAAAGTAATTTTAGGGAATTTACAATAAAAAATAGTTTTTTTATAAGAGACGGCGTGTTTTTCATCCAAGCAAAAAGAATGAAAAAATAGAGCTTTTGGAATTTGCGTGATAGCCTAGTTCTTTTGCTTATTGGATATTGTTTGCTTAAGCTGATGACATCAGTGCGTTTTCTTTACCAATGGAAATGTCGTTATAAAGATCTTTGGTTTGCATTTCCCTCCGACGGGGTGCGAGCGCCCTCGCGTTGGTATTCCGGGAGTCTAAAAACACTGACCTCAAATCAGCATTTTGCTTTTAGGGCTTATCGCCCCTAGACAGTGCAAAATCTTCCGGAATTTCTATAAATTTTATCTTTTTGAAGCAGAGAGGAGTATTTTAAAAAACAGGAAGGAGCTTTATTGCTTCTTTGTGCGCTTTTTCTAGTTGTGTTTTGTCCATGCCTTGGAGCATCATTTCAAGATCAGGGGCTTGCATTTTTGCCTCCTTTGCAAGCATATACCATGCCGCTGCCATTATTATATCGCCTTTTGTTCCTGTGCCATCTCGATAAAGCCTAGCAAGAGAAATCTGTGCTGGTGCTATCATGTTGATAGCATTTCTTTGAAGTAAATGAAAAGCACGGGGAAAATCTGTTTCTCCTCCACGCCCCTGTATAAGCCATTGTGCTAAATGAAGTTGAGCTTTTAAGTGGTTGTTTTGAGCCGCTACCTCCATGAGTTTGCGGGCATTGCGATCATCCTTGGGTCGTGTTAACGTACCTAAGGCAAGAATTTTTGCAGCAGAAAAAGCAGCTTCAGCATCCCCAAGAGCAGCACCTTTTAAGTACAATTTTAAGGCTTGCTCGATTGCTTCATTTTCACGACTTTGGGAAGAAACACCGGGGAGAGCTTGTTTTTCCTGTGAGGCTTTATAAAGAAGCAGTTGTCCATAATAAAAATAGGCTTCCTTGACGCCTGCATTGACAGCTTTTTGAATGAACTGTTCACCAAGTTCTTGATTTTGTTTTATAAAGTGACCATCAAACAACATAAGTCCATAGCGTAGTTGTGCTTGGGGTTCCCCCTGTTTTGCGGCGCGTTCAAACCATAAAGCAGCACGCGCACCGTCAATAGGGACAGCACATCCCTCCATATAAATTCTGGCAAGAAGAGTTTGTGCAAAAGGATCATTTTTTTCAGCACGTCGGAGTGCTTCACGAAAAGCTTTTAAATAATAACCTTGGATGTAATAGTCATAGGCTTGATCATAGTCTCCAGCTTTTAAGGGCTGAAAAGGTTCTTGAGTGTTTGAAGCTTCTTGAATCGTATTGAAAGAGCCTTCAGAACTTGAGAATTCTTCAGTGTTTCCAGCTGAATTGACAGCAGAACTTGCAAGTCCAATCACGCCTAAGATAAGCAGCTTCACGCTTCTCTTGATCATGGTGTTTTCTCCTCATTACCGATCAGAATTTTCACATTTTTCTTTCATCATTACAAGCCGTATAAGAATCTCATTTCTATATTACTTTTTATTTCTCAGTTTTTCATCTTAGTTAAGGTAGGGTTGGGTAAGTTTAAAAAAATAGCATAAATGTCGACGAGAGCCAGACTGTTTAAAACAGTTTTGTTAAAAATAATAATAATGAAGGGGTGTCGTGTGTAAAAATGCTTATCTTCTATTATATTAAGGGCATCTCCTCCTAAAATGAAAAAATGCTTACAATGGGGGCTGCTTTTTAAAATACGTATGAATGCTTATGAATAGTGCGCTATCCGTGTGATGTTAGCTTGCATTCTCATCAGCGATGAGCTGTAAAAAGGCTTTCTTTTTAACCGTTGTGAGAGTTCTAAATCTTTTGAGCAGCAGATATTCCTCTGTGCTCGATGCGATTTCATCATGATGATATGGGGGCTGTTGTTTTGTTAAGATATCCGCGTAAAAAAAGGAAAGTGGAACATTCAAAATATCAGAAATTTCCATTAAACGCCCTGCGCTGACACGATTTAAGCCTTTTTCATATTTCTGGATTTGTTGGAAAGTGACGCCTAGATGTTGACCTAATGTTTTTTGAGACATCTTCAACATTTTTCGTCTCAAACGAATTTTTTTGCCAACAAAAAGATCAATATTAAGATTTTGAGATTGCATTTTTCCCCGCCGGTTGCGAGCGCCCTCGCATTAGTATTCCGGGAGTCTAAAACTGAACTCAAATCAGCACCTTGCTTTTAGTGCTAAGAAGCACCTGGACATAGCAAAATCTCCCGGAATTCCGGGATACCCACAAAGTGGGATAAATTCATGTTTGAGTTTTCGGGTTTTAGAGCCCTATTGGTCGTTGCGTATGCGACCAAAACACCTTTTAATTCATAAAGTAATTTCAGGAAATTTACAATAAAAATTAAAATAGTGTCTCTTACCGTGTCGTTTCTTAAAATGGAGGGGTGGCATGTTTTGCATTCAAGCAATAAAGCGTTCACAAAGGGGACTTTGAATAGCACACACTATCGCGTTATGTTAGCTTGCATTCTCATCAGCGATGAGCTGTAAAAAGGCTTTCTTTTTTACCGTTGTGAGAGTTCTAAATCTTTTGAGCAGCAGATATTCCTCTGTGCTCGATGCGATTTCATCATGATGATATGGGGGCTGTTGTTTTGTTAAGATATCCGCGTAAAAAAAGGAAAGTGGAACATTCAAAATATCAGAAATTTCCATTAAACGCCCTGCGCTGACACGATTTAAGCCTTTTTCATATTTCTGGATTTGTTGGAAAGTGACGCCTAAATGTTGACCTAATGTTTTTTGAGACATCTTCAACATTTTTCGTTTTAAGCGAATTTTTTTGCCAATAAAAAGGTCAATATCAAGATTCTGAGATTGCATTTTTCCCCGCCGGTTGCGAGCGCCCTCGCATGAGTATTCCGGGAGCTTGAAAGTACTGAAATCTAATCAGCTTTTTTTGCTTTTAGTGCTTAAAGCACCTGGACATAGCAAAAACTCCCGGAATTCCGGGATACCCACAAAGTGGGGTAAATTCATGTTTAGATTTTCGGGCTTTCAAGACCCTCTTGGTCGTTGCGTATGCGACCAAAACATCTTTTAATTCATAAAGTAATTTCAGGAAATTTACAATAAAAATAGTTTTTTACTTACAAAATTTGTTTTTTAATGAGAGGCTATTCGCCTCTTAAACCTCTCTGGAACGATTACCAAAATCATGATATCAGATCCGTGTTTTTTGAGAGGGTTAAAAAGCCTTAAGTTTTAAGATAAAAAGAACTTTGGACGCTTAAAAGTTAAACATTTTCAATTCGCTAATATTGACAACATAACCAATAGTAATTATCTTCAATGTTCAGGAATAGAAAGGACATACATATGAAGACTACCCTTTCTCCGCTAATTTCAGAGTTCGAAACCGTTGAACAGGAAAGCAGCTACACTGCATGGCTGCGCGATAAGGTAGCGAGAAGTCTTGCAAATCCATATCCTCCTATTCCGCATGATGAGGTTATGGCTGAAATGGAAGTTATAATCAGTCAGCTTGAAGCTGAACAGGAAAAGTGATGCTTCCGATTGTTTGGTTGTCTTCGGCGCGCGACGATTTGCGTCAGATTTTAACGTACATTGCTCGCGAAAATCCATCCGCTGCGCGCCGAATGAAAAGGTTTTTGGAAGCATCCGTATTGCCATTGGCAGAACATCCATATTTATACAGACAGAGTGAGAAGGTATTAGGATTACGAGAAATTGTAGCGCATCCAAATTACCTTATATTGTATCGAGTAGCTGCAAATCAAATCGAAATTGTAGCTGTAGTACATGCCCGACGTGAATTTCCTATTTTTCTTTAATCTAATCAGAGGCTATCTGCCTCTTAAACCTTTCTGGAACAATTACCAAAATTATGACAACAGCCCAGCGTTTATCAAAGAGACTAAAATGATTTCTTCTACGGTAGTGAATTCACACGCGGTCTCTTCATTTAAATTTGCACAATCGCTTGCTGTTTGAGGAAGGGTTGGGGGGTGATCGTTTCTCTGTGCTATAGGATGTGTGTCTGTGGAATGTGGTGGGGTGTCTTGTGGTTTTGGGCGTGCGCTTTAAAAAATAAACATAAGCATTATTCAAATTTAACGTGATGCTGTAGCAATTTTTTTTGCATCTAAATTGTAGCCGGCTTCACATAGTCGATCACAAAGATCCGGAAGTGTTTCTTTTACGTGTTCATTAAAAGGAATGTATTTAAGCCCACCAAAATCTGAAGGGAGTTCAAGGTCTTGTTTTTTTAGAATAGCGACATTTTTGCGAGAAAGTGCAGCGGTTAACATGCCCATTTCGAAAATAACGTTTTGTCGTGCACGAAATTGTTCTTTTTTTTCCTTGTCAGATCTAGCATAGCCTATATCATCGGGAGTAAATAGCACAATACCAAATCCTATAGAATCGTTACAAGCTTCTTTTTCCAAAATTTCAATGAGGGTTAAACCATTACCACCAGTATTTTTTAAGATGTATAGTTCGAGCCCAAGCCTGCGAAGAATAAGTTCAAGTTGCTCTAGAGCAATATGGTCATGGCCATGAACGATAAAGATTTTTTTATTTGAAGGATTGGAAGCAGTTTTTGAGGAAGGAATCGTTGATGTTTCTTCTAGATGCTTTGCTAAATCTTCTGTTAGCTTTTGTTTTATGTTTTCTTTGCCTTGAACTTGAAGTTTTCCTGTGCTTTTAAACCAATTAATAGTGCCTCCTTCGTAGGTTTTGATCTGATATCCTTCAGGGGATGGATGTGATAGAGGTTTAGTTTCTTTGATTTGATATCCAGCTTTGCGAATTATGTTTTTAAGATCTTCAAGTGTTCCGCTATATTGCATTTTTATGTCCCCTGCATATTTGTATCGTCAGCTATTGGTATTCAGTACCAATATTGAAAATGACCATTTTCCCCAATCATAATGCTTTGTCTTTATAAGACATTGAACGAGAAAGTTCTTATGATCCTTTTTTCTATATATTATATGAAAAAAAAGACGCTAGATTTTTCATCAATTTGATTGAATTATTAAGCAATTTTATTGAGTTTCGAGGTATCCTCTTTATCTGTTATTGTGTGTTCTATATAAGTAATATAGTGGTGAGTGTTTGGATTTTTATTAACACTTTATTTATAAATTCTCCTCCTATATTACAAGGGGGTGTTTTCACATTTTTCTTGCATTGTTTTAAGCAGTATTAAGGGGTTGTCGTTTCCCAAAATCACTTCTTCTACAGCAATGAATTCACATCCAGTTTTTAAGGCTTCATCAAAGGTTGAAAAATCGCTTCCTGCTTGGATAATGGCGGGGGTTTGCATAATTTCTGCCCACCATGTTGCTAACTGGAGATTGCGGGGGTGCGCATGGGGTTTTTTATCAGCACCGAGTTTGCCAAACAGAAGGTAATCAACACCTGTTTCCGCTGCAAGCATAGCACTATGGCGATTGCGTAAATTGCCAAAGCCTATAATTTTTTGTTCCTTTTGCTGATTTTTGAGGCTTTCAAGAGCGTTAAGATCATCTTCTATGTGCAATCCATCAGCCTTTATGCGCCCAGCAATGCGGCTGTCATCAGCGATGAGAAGGGCTGCGTTATGATGTTGAATATCTTCTGCGTAAGTTTGCGCTTGTTGTTGTAAAAAAGAGCTATCATCTTTCAACTTTTCAGAATCATAGAGGATGACGCATGCAAAAGACTTTGTTTGCAAAATTTGCTGCAAAAATGTGTGTGGGGTGTTGCGCCGAACATCGAGTGTTAAAATCAACTGAGGGAAAAGAGGTGGATCAATTGGTTTATTTTTTTGTTCTGTCATGTCAAATCCCTGTTTCTTAGAGAAAAATAATGCTTAAAATTAAAGTTTCATTCTATTATGCTTATTTGCGATGAAAGTGACCACCATTTTCACGTAATTTAAAGGATTTGTGGGTGTGTGGGAGCCTGCTTATGAGAAATGAGAGTGTTTTTAAGCATAATATGTCGCCTTTTTGCTGTGATACATGTATGGATTCTTTTCGTTCTTTTACCTTTAAAAAAATTTTGCCTTTTAAAAAATAAACGCTTAAAATGAAACTTGACTCTTAAAAATTAAAATTTCATCCTGTTGATGCTTGTTGGCAATAAGGGTAACCACCATTTTTATGGGACTTCAAGGGGTTTGTGGCGTGTGGGAGTCCACTGATGAAATACCAAGGTGTTCTTGAGCATAAAACTGAGCCTTTTCGCCGTGATACGCGTATTGACGTTTTTCGTTCTTTAGCCTTATTGACGATTTTCATCAACCATATTCCCGGAACGATCTATGAGTCTTTTACCCATAGAAATTTCGGTTTTTCTGATTGTGCAGAAGTGTTTGTTTTGCTTTCAGGGATTGCTCTTGGATTAAGCTTTCATGGACGGTTACAGCAAAAATCCTTTGCTTTTATTATCCGAAAACTGTGGTACAGAGCTTTGCAGCTCTATGGTGCATATCTTTTTACTACCTTTGTCACGTTAAGTCTTTTTTTTGCTGCCTTTTTATTATGGCGAACAGAAAAACTTTTATCAATGAACAATGTGGGACTCTTTTTTAAAGAGCCTAGTATCGCATTTTTGAGTACCTTAAGCTTTGGGCATCAATTGGGATATAATAATATTCTTCCTCTTTATATCGTTTTGATGTTTTTTGCGCCTTTTATCCTTTATTTGAGTTGTAAACAGACAAAGTGGCTGCTTTTGGGCTCCTTTACACTGTATCTTATCTGCGGATTTTATAAAATTGCTCCTCCTTCTTATCCCTTAGAGGGAAAGTGGTTTTTAAATCCTTTGTCTTGGCAATTCTTATTTGTCATAGGATTGACCAGTACTTTAGCGCTTAAACAAGGAAAAACAATCGCTTTTCAGTCTTTTTGGATTGTTTGTGCGGCAGCTTATCTCTTGTTGGCACTGTTATGGGTTCGCTTAAACTGGTGGGGTATTTTGGGGTGGCTTGGCTGGTCTTCCCCATTGTTGAACTTTAATAAAACCTTTTTAAGCTTGCCACGTTTACTCCATGTTCTTGCATTAGCCTTTTTTATTCTTTCTTTGCCCTGCATCAATAAATGGTTTTATGTCTCTCAGAAACATCCTTTAGCAATCTTAGGAAAACATAGTTTACCGGTTTTTGTAACGGGAACCATTTTTGCGATGTTTGGACAAATTATAAAAACAGTGATGACAGGAACGTTTTTTTCCGATACCCTCTTAATAATAACGGGTATTGCTCTGCAATTTGGAGTCGCCTATTATTGTGAAAGACGGCGATCTTGGCAGTGGTCCTTTTCAAGAAAACTGATCCGTTTATAAGAAAAACGGTCCTGTAGTGTTTGTTGGGTGCGTTAACCTTAGTATAAAAAGCGCGTTGCGCAAAAAAATTAAAAGAGGTAGCAGTTTAAAAAAAAAGCGTTCTACACAGCAACAAAAGAAACTTTTTAATACTCTATTCGTTGAGTGGTGTAATTTTGTGCTGATACTTGGAGTATAAAAGCGTGAGTGTACATAAACGTCCATATGATGAACCTATTATCATGATTGAGCATAATGCTTTTGAAAATGCTTTTAATCGTCTCTATGAAGAAACAATGGCGCTGATTGAAAAAACCGCAGCGTATATTGATTCAGAAGGGAAATTAGTGGCACGTTCCCTTTCGGCAGAAGTTTCTGCAATCTATGCGAAAGAGGCTATGTATTTAAGTACACGACTGATGCAAATCGCTTCTCAACTCCTTCTTCTTCGGGCAGAGCGCGAAGGGGAAATGTCATCAGAACAAATAAAAAAAGAAATTGTAAAAGTGTCACTTCATACACCAACATTGGAACTTGAAACCCCTCATTGGCATGAATTGCCAGAAATTTTCCGCCAATTTGTTTCTCATTCATTGCGTTTAGAAGCGCGCATACAGTATATGCGTGCTGGGTGGGAAACTGCAGCCTCCTGTGCCTTAGAAGATGATAATCCAGTAGGAAAACAAATCGAATTGCTCAAAACAGCCTTTGGGCGTTCTTAGAGGTATTCCCTTGCTTTGCGCGAAGGGGAAATGTCATCAGAACAAATAAAAAAGCAATTGTAAAAGTGTCACTTCATACACCAATATTGGAATTTTTCCCTTTCATTGGCATGAATTGCCAGAAATTTTCCGCCAATTTGTTTCTCATTCATTGCGTTTAGAAGCGCGCATTTTTTTCGTTTAGATATGCGGCTGTAGTTTAAGCGCTCTGGTAAATAAGGGGAGGCTGTAGTTTAAGCGATCCAGTGGGAAAACAAATCGAATTACTGAAAACAGCTTTTGGGGGTGTTTTGAGAAGAATAGCGCCTTGCTTCTTTCTTGCGATATTTAGAGCAATCTACCCATTTTTTACAACCAAAATGTCACAACTAAAACCAATCTAGAGTGCTTTTTTCTGCCTAATTTCTATTTGAGCGTAGGAAATATCTTGAGCTTATAACTGAGAGGTATTGATTTCGAATTATGGCATGGGATGGGGTATGGTTGGTCTTGTGGAAATCGGCTTTGATTGATTGCAGCTGGAACACTTTCTGTTGATATATCGTGTGATTTTGTTTTGGCTATGATAATGATCAGGCGCTAGATAGAGCTGGGGCTTGTATATCAATTTATTTATGCTCTATAACTTATGCCTATAAAGTTGCTGTAGAGCGTGTCTTAATGAGGATGATACACATTGTGTCAGTTTTTGGGCTTCTCTTGTTTTGAATGGAAGTTATTTTCTTCGCGTAAAATAAAACATCCAAAATAAAGTGCCATATAATAAATGCCTCTGGGGTTCTCTGTGCCCCCATGCAATGTCCCCTCTATGCAATGACATTGTGGTGTAATGGGCATATTCAAAAACACCTCTCAGTTCTTGTTCACATCCATTGAGCTCCCTCATCTTAACGCTTGCAACGGAGCAAGCCGGCACCATCATCATATTTGCCAGTCCCCAGTGTTGCGACAAGTTCTTGGCTCTTGAGATGGTTCATTAGAGGCATGTTTAGTCCTTTCTTGTACAGTTTCACTTCACACGGAAATCCCACGTGTGATGTGCAGACAAAAGATTTTGATTGATTCAATATAAAGAGGTTTGTAATGAGAAAATCTTACGATATTCGGGATTCTTATTCAACATACAAAATAATGAATTATCTCTATAAATCAATGTATTGATTTATTATGGTAGCGTCATGTTATAACGTAAAAAGTTTCCGCAAAGTGTATAGCATCCATTGCATAACCTCTTTACACTTAATGAATGTACAATCCAGCACTCTCTATTTGCTCGCTTGCGATGTTTAACTGTTATGGCATTGGAAATGATACAGAAAGGGAATTTTTATGCTTTATAGGGTGCTTTATAGGGTGTTTGCTTGTGATGTGTGAATGGTTTTGATTGATTTTAGTTATGCTTCATAAAGTATGTTCCATAAAGATGCTGTTCGTTGCGTTTTATAATTGTATAAATTGGGGGGCATGACCATCTTTTGACTGGTTTTGTCTTGTGCTGCTGTTTTCTTTGTGGTCTTGTCTTTATTCACATCTTTATTCACAGGGGGGAAAAGTGTATAGACTGTAGTTTATGGCAGAGACGATTCGTATTATAGGCATTGATCCCGGATTACGGCGTACAGGGTGGGGCGTTATCGATGTTGCTGGTAATCGTCTTCAGTTTATTGCAGCAGGGACGGTTTCTTCTGATGTAAAGTGTGAGCTGGCTTCCAGATTATGTCAGATCCACAAAGGTCTTTCAGAGGTTGTGCATCAATTTATGCCCCATGAAGCCGCTGTAGAACATGTGTTTGTTAACAAAGATGCTACAGCAACTTTAAAACTTGGGCAAGCACGTGCAATTGCATTGCTGGTTCCTGCGCAAGCAACTCTTCCTGTTTTTGAATATGCGCCCAACAAAGTGAAAAAATCAGTTATTGGTGTTGGACACGGTGCTAAAGAACAAATCCATATGATGGTAAAAGTTCTACTCCCACGTGCTGAATTTGATAGCAGTGATGCGGCTGATGCTCTTGCTCTTGCTCTTTGTCATAGTATGCATCGTAAGAGTATTGACCGATCTTATCAGGCAAGGATGGCGATATGAGTGGGGTGGCAACATGATTGGCAAATTAAAGGGCACCCTTGAACATATCTTTGATGATCATATCCTTCTTGATGTGCACGGTGTGGGGTATGTTGTTTTTGTGTCAAATCGGCTGCGTCCTTCTTTGCCTTCTGTTGGGGAGGCGTTAAGCCTTTTTATTGAAACGCATGTTCGGGAAGACGCAATCCGCCTTTTTGGTTTTGCTACAAGAGCTGAACAGGAGTGGTTTTGTCTTCTACAAAATGTTCCTGGAGTAGGGGCGAAGGTTGCTTTGGCAATCTTGGGTACTTTATCGCCAGATGAACTCGCACAAGCTATTGCCTTAAACGATGTTGCGATGATTAGTCGAGCGCCGGGCGTTGGTAAAAAAGTCAGTGAAAGAATTGTGGGTGAACTGAAAAGTAAAACACTCCCCTTTGAACAAGCGCTCAAGACTGTTTCGGTTCCTCAGCGTGAGATGACCAATCAACCTGCGCATGACGCGCTTTCCGCGTTGATGAAGCTAGGGTTTGAACGGGAGCAAGCATCCCGTGCTCTTGCTCTTGCGATGAACGCTCTTGAGGAGGAAACTGTTTCTTCTGCCCTGCTGATCCGCCATAGTCTCAAATTGCTTTCTTCTCCTACTTAAAATCAAGGTAACAATGCATAAAGATGAAGATAAACGCCTTCTGGGTTCCGCTCCCCTTCCTAACGATCCAGATCGTTCCTTAAGACCACAAGTTCTCGATGATTTTATTGGTCAAGAAGCGGCACGGGCTAATTTAAAAATATTTATTGAAGCAGCAAAAACGCGGCAAGAAGCGCTGGATCATGTTTTGTTTGTAGGACCTCCGGGGTTAGGAAAAACAACGCTTTCACAGATTATGGCAAAAGAATTAGGCGTTAATTTTCGCTCTACTTCAGGACCTGTCATCGCTAAAGCAGGAGATTTAGCCGCTCTCTTGACCAATCTCGAAGAACGGGATGTCTTGTTTATTGATGAAATTCATCGCTTAAATCCGGCGATTGAGGAAATTCTTTATCCAGCTATGGAAGATTATCAACTTGATTTGATTATTGGGGAGGGGCCGGCGGCACGTTCGGTGAAAATTGATCTGGCTAAATTTACTTTGGTAGCGGCAACTACACGTTTGGGGCTTTTGACCACACCGCTGAGAGACCGTTTTGGCATCCCAATTCGTCTAAATTTTTATACTATAGAAGAATTGGAATATATTGTGCAGCGTAATGCACGGCTTTTTGCCGTCAAGATCAGTGATGATGGTGCTCATGAAATTGCACGCCGAGCACGGGGCACTCCTCGTATTGCTGGGCGGCTTTTACGGCGCGTTTGTGATTTTGCTTTGGTTAAACAGGCAAAACAAATTGACCAAAAAATCGCCGATGAAGCGCTTTCGCGCCTTGAGGTCGATCATCTTGGGCTTGATCCGCTTGACCGCCGCTACTTGCTCCTGATTGCGGAAACTTTTTTAGGGGGACCGGTGGGGATTGAAACAATTGCTGCTGCTTTATCAGAACCACGCGATGCCATTGAAGATATTGTTGAACCGTATTTGCTCCAACAAGGGTTTATTCAAAGAACCGCTCGTGGGCGCATTCTAACTGAAAAGGCTTGGAGCCATTTAGGGCTTTCTGCTCCTGCCTCTACAACCTCTATACAAAGGCGTTCTCAACTTTCTGATGCTCAAGACAATTCATCACTTCAGACGTCTTTATGGGATGGGGAAGATGACTAAGATATTCTCTTTATTAAAAGAAACTATGTGAATATTTTATAGCAAGGTCATAAAATACAAGAGACGTGCTTCTTTTAGTATATTCTGACCAAAAAGGTCTTGCACGATTAAGGGGGGGCTTTTTCTTTTCACAACTTCAACACAAAAATGTGTTCAATCTTTTGATTGATAAATAATTTGCTATATTAGATGATTTTATGGGACATGAAGCCAATGACAGAAATAACTCCTTTTAAGAGCAATCATACAAATGCTTTTCATAATTTTCAGGTCCGCGTTTATGTTGCGGATACAGATTTTTCCGGAGTGGTTTATCATGCGCGTTATCTTGAGTTTTTTGAACGAGGACGTTCAGAGTTTTTACGGGATACCGGTTTTAATAATAAGATGTTAGCAGCAGGGGTTGAGGGGGAAAAACTGTTTTTTGTTGTGCGTCATATGGAAATTAATTTTTCAAGACCAGCTAAAATTGATAATCTTTTAGTTGTTAAAACACGTGTTACTCATATCCAAGGGGCACGCTTTTTTATGGAGCAATCTATTTTGCATGAGGCGACCACGTTGGTAACAGCTAAAGTTGAAATTGCTCTGATTAATGAGGAGGCAAAACCGCGACGTTTACCCAAAGAACTTTTTGCAAAAATGCTTGGTTAAAAGTGTTATTCATTGAGCGAGCAGCTTCAGGAGAGATCAGGGGATGTAAAGTAACCTACAATCTAAGACCATACATTTATCATAGCCTAAATGTTTCCCAACAAGGTCACATGATACATCAAAAGAAAGCACCTCTGCTACAATAACTACACTAAATTGAAGATGATATCCCACAAAATTAAACACGCCTCATCCATGTTATGATTCAAAATCAATGTCTCATCATCCATTTTCTGCTATAAACTCAAGATATTTTCTTTCTTTTGAAGAAAGGTTCGTTGGCATAAGAAAACAGCAGAAAAGTACAAAACAAAAAAGAAATAAAAAATGGATTAAGATTTATTTTTATAAAAATGCACATACCCAGCACAATATTGCAATAAAGTGATAATAAGCTATTAGGTCAAAAATTTTCTCAAAACACCCAAAGAGTATTTTAAGCAATTTGATTTGTTTTTTACTGGATTGTCATTTGGCATCACAAGAGCGCATGTCCCATCCATTTTCATCCATAATGCATGACTTTATCTGCGCTCCTAAACGCAGTGAATGAGTGAGAGATTAATGTATACAAAGCAGAAATGTATTCTGGATTTAAAGTTTCAAAAGTATATTATTTTATATAATAGATTGACTTAGAAAGATAAATTATCACTTCTCACGGGTACAAACCCCAATAGAGTCATAGAGTAAAATACTTTCATTTCAAATCTGTTCATGTTGAAACAATTAAAATCATTTGCTTATACATCATAAGATGAGCAATATAAATCATTGAAAAAATTGTAAAAATGTTTCTTATAGATCATTCTCAATGCAATAACGATCAAATATCGCAAGTGAGCAAAGAGAGCGAAGAAGCCGGTTTTCATGAAGTAAAGATGTGAAAAGGCTTTTTTTACGTCATAGAAGCTTGTACGTTATACCATGGTGTCAGAGAGATGATGGGCATTGAAAGGGGCGAATTCACAACACAATGAGACTATATGAGACTTACAATAGATTATATGGGACTACAATAGGGGTGCATGGGTGAGGCGCATTGTTGTGAGGCATTTTATGGTGGTTTATTGTCGTTTTTGTGCCCGAGGGTATCCCCGTATTAAATTCGATGAAAAATGAGAGAAACAATAGTCTGAGGCAAAGCGTAATCTTTCATGATTATAACATATTTATTTATAATGATAATTCATTGCGTTGTCACTTTTGGATAATTCTGAAACTTGTAAGATTTTTTCTTTTCAAGCCCTATTGCTGTGAATTAATCAAAAACATTTTCTTACATGTCACAAGCGGGGTTGGTGAGTGGATACAATACAGAAACACTTGAGAAAGGAATAAAAATGCCTCTTATGAATCTTTTCAAGTGCTAAGATTTATCGCTGCATTTTGAGCTTAAAACGTGTATGATGTTTTAGTTTTTTTTCATGAGCGTAAAGGTGGTGGTGCATAATAGATTTGATATCATGCATTTTTATATCTTTTGTTTTTATAGCATTTATGGGGAAGGCTTTATCGTTATATTTTTCATAAATGCTGTTGTGAAATGAGGGGGGGCGTGTGTTGAGGGATGTCTCTCGTCATCACTTTTTAAAGAAATTTAAGAAACAAGTCTTGTTTTAGCACATGAATTTATGTGAAACTAAGGTTTTTTACTTAAATTTAGAAACTATAAAATAATCTGTTTTATAGAATTTTAAAAAATACACCTTTTATTTAGAGGGACAAAAATTATGCCGCATGGTGAACTAACGAATCCGGAAACAATTGGAATGTTGCATTTGTTTATGCAAGCGAGTTGGATCGTGAAAGGTGTTATGATCGGGTTGCTGCTCGCTTCCATTTGGAGTTGGGCAATTATTTTTGATAAAATTTTTACGTATCGGAGATTACGGCGTGAAATAAAGCAGTTCGAACGTACATTTTGGTCAGGCAAAGCGCTAGAAGATCTTTATGCATCATGTAAAAGTCAACACACCAATAGTATATCCGCCGTTTTTATGGCGGCGATGATTGAATGGAAAAAATCTCTTGAAAAAGGGACCCATACATCGAAAAGTTTGCAGAGCAGAATTGATAAGGCTATGGATTTGACGCTGGGACGTGAAAGTGAAAAAATAGAATCAAAATTAAGTTTTCTTGCGACACTGGGATCTGCGGGGCCCTTTATCGGACTTTTTGGAACAGTTATTGGTATTATGGAGTCTTTTCTTTCTATTTCAGCTTCTCAAAATACATCACTTGCCATTGTCGCGCCAGGGATTGCAGAAGCGCTTTTAGCAACCGCTATTGGTTTGTTTGCAGCAATTCCAGCCGTTATTGCTTATAACAAGTTGACTCATGAAAGTGCGCGCATCATTGCACAAATAGAAAATTTTGCCGATGAATTTTCAACAATTGTATCGCGGCGTATTGATGAAACACGCACAGCACCTTCCTCATTATAAAAAGGAGCTTATCCCATGGGAATTTCTGTTGCTTCTTCTTCTCGAAAAAATACACGCAGGCGCTATCATTCACGAAGCCAACTGATGAGTGAGATCAATGTCACTCCTTTTGTGGATGTCATGCTGGTCTTGTTGATTATTTTTATGGTCTCTGCCCCCCTTTTAGTGAACGGTGTTCCTCTAGATTTGCCTCATAGTCAAGCGGGTCCCGTACGAGCTCAAAAAACGCCCCTTACGGTTTCACTTGACGCGCAAGGGCGCTTTGCCATTAATCAAGATTATTATGAAACGTCACAAGCACTGATTGCACACCTTAAAACTCTTCTGGAAGAAGATGCTACACAAAAAGATCAACGGGTTTTTGTGCGGGTTGCTAAAACTGTTGAATATCAGCAAGTATTAAAACTGCTGGCGGATATTCAAAAAGCGGGGTTTTCTCAAGTTGCGTTAGCAAGTCTAGCACAATAAATAATAAGTAATAAAATTTTCGCATAACCTGTTGTTTTTAAAGTGTTTAATAGAGCTCAGAGTGATTAAAAATGAAAAAATATAAGTCATAAATAAGGCATAAAGAATGAACAAAGACTCCTATCATAGCATGAAACGAGGCTTGGCTTTATCCCTTGTGGTCCATGTCATTTTTCTCAGTTGGGGAGCCGTTCAGTTTACAAGCTCTGTCTCTTTACCACAACCATTGGAAGCAATTCCCATCACTCTTGCTCCTTTAGTGGACGAGTTGTCCTCTCAACAAGGATCCGTGAAGGCTCCCATCCGTGCAATCCCTGCCGTTAAACCAACTATGCAACCACAAGAGAAAGAAGATGCACGCCATATTGGAGAGGGACAAATAGATAGTCTAGCACCTTTTCAACCAAAGGAAAAACTGCGTCCTGTTGAAACAGCATCGCTACCACCAAGCAAGAACACGTCAGAAACATTTGCACCCGAACTTACAAAACCAGAATTATTAGAAGCAAAAACAGAGGATACACCCAAGGTTGCGCCTGAGATGCCTTTGAGCGCGCCGGAGGATACTCCCAAAGTTGCACCTGAGATGCCTTTGAGCGCGCCGGAGGATACCCCCAAGGTTGCACCTGAGATGCCTTTGAGAGCACCGGAGGATACTCCCAAGGTTGCACCTGAGATGCCTTTGAGCGCGCCGCCGGAGGATACCCCCAAGGTTGCGTCTGAGATGCCTTTGAGCGCGCCGCCGGAGGATACCCCCAAGGTTGCGCCTGAGATGCCTTTGAGCGCGCCGGAGGATACCCCCAAGGTTGCACCTGAGATGCCTTTTAAGGCGCCGGAAGATGCGCTCAAGCCTGCGCACAAAAATGAAGAGATGATATCGCCAAAAGAATTGGCTCCAACGGTACAGAAGGTACCAGCAGAACAGATTGTTCATCAAGCGCCCAAAATTACACTTCCAGAAAAATCTCTTCTTCCACAGTTTAAACCAAAATTTGACGAAGAATTTCCAAGGAAGAATGCGGCTGCATTGAATCAAAAGACGCCAAAGCTTAACAAGAAAAACCAAGAAAAACAGACTATTGAAGATATTTTAGCACTGGAGGAAAATAATTTGCTCAATCGTGCGCGGTCACAAGGAGGGGGAGCAAAACGTTCTCATACACCAGAAGCTTTGGGCGCAAGAAAAAACATTGATGATACCACAAAAATGGCACAAACATTGGTCAATATTGCGGGGGCATGTATTCAACAGAAGCTTAAACTTGTGGCGCTTGGTGGCGATTTAAAAAACCGTCCGGTTGTGCGGTTGCGATTTTATTTAGATCGTGAAGGGATGGTTGTGGGCGATCCTATCATTGATCCCGTAAGCGGTCTTGAGAGTCAACAAGCTATTATGATAAGGCAGGTGTACGCCGCTGTCTTTTCATGCCAACCTTATGCAGATCTCCCACGTGATCAATATGATCTATGGGGGCAAGGTTTTGACTTTAATGTTGATCCCCTCCAAGAAATCAGATGATAAATGAGAAAAAATAAATTGGCTTAACGAAAGGACACATTCCATGATGACTATAACGAGACATAAAGTTTTTGCTTGGTTTATTGTCACTTGTGGGTTGTGGCTTTCAAGTATTTCATCGGGCTATGCGCAATTGAAAGGGACTATTTCGAGCGCTGATTTTAATCCCATTCCCATTGCAATTACAGACTTTATTTCCAATGATTCGATTGGGTTGAAAATATCTGCTGTGGTGACAGCCGATCTTGAGCGGTCGGGGCTTTTTTTACCGCTTAATAAAGAAAATTTTCTTGAAAATATTTCTAATCCTAATAAACAACCGCATTTTGCGTCTTGGCAGAAAATAAAAGCGCAAGGTTTAGTTACGGGGCAAGTCATGAGAGAAATCGATGGACGTTTGAGGGTCGATTTTCGTTTATGGGATGTTTTTGGACAAAGACAATTGAAAGGACGGCGTTTTTATACAGCGACAGAACGTTGGCGGCGTGTGGCACATATGATCGCAGATGAGATCTATAGTGAGATGACAGGAGAAAGTGGTTATTTTGATACACGAATTGTTTTTATCGATGAAACAGGCCCCCAAAATGCACGCATTAAACGCTTAGCAATGATGGATCAAGATGGCGCAAATTTGATTTATATGTCTGATGGAAGTGAATTGGTGCTTACACCACGTTTTTCCCCAAAAAGACAAGAAATGACCTATATGGCTTATGAGGACAATCAAGTACCTCATGTTTATCTTCAACAAATTGAAATGGGACAAAGAGAGTTGATCGGAACGTTTAATAACATGACAATTGCTCCGCGTTTTTCTTCTGATGGACAAAAGGTCATTATGAGTTTGTTACAAAATGATGGCAGTGCAAATCTTTACACCATGGATTTACGAACCCGTACGATGACGCGACTTACAACAACTTCTGCTATTGATACTTCTGCTTCTTATTCACCGGATGGAAAACAAATCGTCTTTTCCTCAGATCGTAGTGGAAAGCCGCAAATCTATAAAATGAATGCGGATGGGAGTGATATTCAGCGTATTTCTTCAAACGAGGGGAGTTATTCGACACCTATTTGGTCTCCACGGGGTGACTATATCGCCTTTACAAAACAATTAAGCGGACAATTTTCTATCGGTGTTATGCGCCCTGATGGACAAGGAGAACGAATTTTAACCACAGGGTTTCACAATGAAGGACCAACTTGGGCACCCAATGGTCGTGTGCTGATGTTCTTTCGCAAAAATCCCGGTATGGGACCAAAAATCTATACGATTGACATTACAGGACGCAATGAACGTCAATTACCCACCCCCAATGATGCTTCGGATCCAGCATGGTCGCCATTGCTCAATATACAGTAAAACAAAATGCTTAAAAACAGAACATAGAAGGAATATAGTCTATACAGTTTCAAGTTTACACAATCTCAATTGTCTTTAATTATTTAAAAGAAGGAATCGATTATAGTGGGCATGGGGAGTTATGTAGATTTCATCTATCATCTACGGTTGTTTATCGACAATAGAATTTCCTTGGGGGAAAATGCTTAAAAAATTCAAAAACAACATCTTGAAAAAATATAGTCGAAAATTCTGAGGTCTCTAGATTTCAACTTTTTATTCAAAGTGTCTCTCTATATTTTTTTGACTTCCTCTTTGATTTGGTTTGCGAAGAGTCCAGACTCTTGTCAAGGGTGTTTTTCTGCTGCTCTCTGATGTGTTTTATTCAAGTACGCTGTTGTTTTAGGTCAGAATATTGATTGATCGGTAATAGCAAAAGGACAGATTTTTAAGATAAATGACATTATTTTATGAAACATACGATGCCATAAAGTTAATGCTATAAAGTCAAAAATTTATCCGCAACGGATTAGAGAGATATACCGGCTTTTTGGATAATACTTTGCTAAACAATCAGCTCTGGCTTTCCATTTGCTTATTTTTATTCTGTGATGTTGTAAAAACACTGTCATTTGAGGTGTGGCGATATAAGGCATATAAACTTCCTTGAGATATTTAAGTGTTTTTTAAGTGCATGGCGAATATTTAGGGGAGTGTGTATTTTTTGAGCCTTAAGTTTCAAATGAATTCCATGAGTGATTCGTTATAGGAATACGTCAAGAAAATCCGAATTGTTTACAGACCAGATCATCTTCATTACTTGAGGGTGGGGAGGTTAATCTTAAAGAACAAAAAGATTAAATAGAGAGGGGTTATAGGGATAATCTTTGGGGCATGTAAGAAAGGCGTGAGACTACAGAGTTTTTTATGCTTTCTTTTTTGGGTTATGTTTTCTGGAATTAATGGCGGTTTTCTTGTTGCACCAATGGTTAGTCCCCGCTATTGACGCGGGGCTTTTATATGTGCGGATAAAGAGGCGAGGTGACAGATGCTTTTGAAGCCCTCATGAATGAAGAGAGGGCTTGTGCAAATGATAGGAATTATACAGATAATTTTGCCAAAATCTCATCGCTGACATCAAAATTGGCATAAACATTTTGTACATCATCATCTTCTTCTAATGTTGAAATCAGTCGTAAAACGGACAAAGCTTTTTCTTCATCTATTGGTGCAAGGGTGGTGGCTTTCCAAATCGTTTTAATCGATTCTGCTTCACCAAGTTTTGCTTCAAGTGTTTTGGAAACTTCACCAATATCTTCAAATGCGCAGGTAATATGATGTCCGGTTTCTTCTGATTGCACATCTTCAGCACCGGCTTCAATTGCTGCATCCATGATGTTATCGGCTGTCCCTGCTTCTGGCTTATAGATTATTTCACCAATCCGATTAAACATGAAACTGACCGATCCTGTTTCTCCTAGGGCTCCTCCTGATTTTGTGAAGGCGGCGCGCACATTTGAAGCGGTGCGGTTGCGGTTATCAGTTAAAGCTTCAACAATGACGGCAACGCCACCTGGTCCATAGCCCTCATAGCGTACTTCATCATAATTTTCGACATCGGTACCTGAAGCTTTTTTAATCGCGCGTTCAATATTATCTTTCGGCATCGATTGTGCTTTGGCATTTTGAACAGCCAGCCTTAAACGTGGATTCATGGCTGGATCAGGAGCACCTTGTTTTGCTGCTACGGTAATTTCCCGCGCAAGTTTAGAAAATATTTTCGAGCGCATTGCATCTTGACGCCCTTTACGGTGCATAATATTTTTAAATTGTGAATGGCCAGCCATAGTTTTCCTTCCTATTTTAGGGCTTTCTTTCCAGTTGGATACTCTTTAGAATTTAAGGCGACAAAACACGCATCCCACCAGAATAAATGTGCCACAGCATGAGGTGAAGTAATCGAATAAACCCTTTATAAGAAAATTCATCTTAAAGGTAAAGACACCTTAGTTGAGGATCATTACAAGAGAGATCTCTTGTCGTTGAGCAAAAATAACGCTATAACAGAATGTAATCTCATGGCAAAATGGTTTATTCCATGCCTCGCTTTGTTTTAGGAGTGGTTGGAGAGACCTAACATATAAAAAGTTCTAGTGCTCTTGAGTGGGCGGTAACCGGCCTCATAGAAGAGGCGCAGAAGAGGATTTATAAAAAATGGCAACGCAACTTTTGATGCCCAAAGCAACAGCTGTTTGGTTGGTTGATAATACAGCTCTTTCTTTTGATCAGATTGCAGAATTTTGTAAATTGCATGTTTTGGAAGTAAAAGCTATTGCCGATGGTGATGCGGCTTATGGTATTAAAGGTTTAGATCCGATTAGTTCTGGGCAATTGACGCGCAGTGAAATTGCACGGGTGGAGGCTGATCAAAACGCACGCTTGAAAATTTCTCAATCTAGGGTGCATATTCCTGAAAAAAAACGCAAAGGGGCGCGCTATATCCCTCTTTCTCGACGCCAAGATCGTCCCAATGGTATCCTATGGTTGGTTACGAACCATCCTGAGTTGAAAGATGCACAAATTGCACGGTTGATTGGGACAACAAAAGCGACAATTGAACAAATCCGCCTTAGAACCCATTGGAATAGTGCAAATTTGGTTCCTCTTGATCCTGTAGGACTTGGTTTGTGTTCGCAAATCGATTTAGATTTTGAGCTCCAGCGTGCGGCGAAAAATCGCCCTGTTGCTGCAGAAGAAGATAGGTCGTTGCTTCCCGCTTCTGTGACGGAAAACGCTGCCCTAGAGGAAAATGAGAGTGAAGAAAATCTGCATAAGACTTTTGATGCTGATAAAGTTTTTGCAAAGCTGAACGCGCTGCAAAAAAATCGTCAAGATCAAGATGATGCATAAAAAGCCATGACGTATAAGGGAAACATTTCTTATGGAAATGTTAGAGGAGTGGCTGGAGAGAAGAAAAATTGGCAGAGACTCAAAAATAAAAATGATGACCAAAAAAACAGAAAAATTTCGTCTTCATTAGGAATTAACGGTTATTCTTGAAAATATTTTTAAGAATTTACCCTTCTTTACGACACTCAAGGAGAAACGGACTATGCGCTCTACCCAAAAAACCTTCTCTCATTCCTTAGCTGTCCTCTTTTTTTTCGCACTATGCTTGGCTGGGTGTGGCAAAAAAAATGTCGGTGCACTTAACGGTATGAATGGCGCTTATATGAATGATGCTGGTTTGAATCAGGTGCCACCAGGCTCAGGACAAGAATTTACGGTTAATGTGGGTGATCGCGTGTTTTTTAGTCTCGATTCTTCTTCACTTGATGCTGATGCTGAACGTATTTTAACGCGCCAAGCGGAATGGTTGCTTCATTATCCTTATTATTCTATTATGATCGAAGGTCATGCTGATGAGAGGGGAACACGTGAATATAACTTGGCACTTGGACAGCGCCGTGCTGTTGCTGTACGAAACTATTTGGTGTCTCTAGGTGTGTCTGAACAACGGATTCAAACAATTTCTTACGGAAAAGAAAGACCTGTAGCGGTCTGTGATGATATTTCCTGTTGGAATCAAAATCGACGTGCTGTGACAACGTTGAGTGACATGAATAGTCATTAAAAAGAAGATTGTTTGTTTCAACTATTCAATAAGCTCTTAAGGGGAAAAAGGAATGTATCGTAAAATCAATTGGAAAACACTCTTTTATATGGCGGTTTTTATAGCTTGTTCTACTTCACTTGTTCAAAGTGCGGCACGAAGGGCTTCCGAATATCCTGCACATGATACGGATAAAGTTGATGAAGTTGATAAGGCATCTAGCGCGGAGGAAAAAGCCACTGACACTGCTGATAAGGCTATTGATGCTGTGAAGAAAGCACCTGAAGCAGCTGATAAAGCAGCATCTAGCGCGGAGGAAAAAGCCACTGACACTGTTAATAAGGCTATTGATGCTGTGAAGAAAGCACCTGAAGCAGCTGATAAAGCAGCATCTAGCGCGGAGGAAAAAGCCACTGACACTGTTAATAAGGCTATCGATGCAGTGAAGAAAGCGCCTGATGCAGCTGATAAAGCAGCATCTAGCGTGGAGGAAACAGCTACTGACACTGTTAATAAGGCTATTGATGCAGTGAAGAAAGCGCCTGATGCAGCTGATAAAGCAGCATCTGATGTGGTGGAAACAGCCACTGACACTGTTAATAAGGCTATTGATGCAGTGAAGAAAGCACCTGAAGCAGCTGATAAAGCAGCATCTAGCGCGGAGGAAAAAGCCACTGACACTGTTAATAAGGCTATTGATGCTGTGAAGAAAGCACCTGAAGCAGCTGATAAAGCAGCATCTAGCGCGGAGGAAAAAGCCACTGACACTGTTAATAAGGCTATTGATGCAGTGAAGAAAGCGCCTGATGCAGCTGATAAAGCAGCATCTAGCGCGGAGGAAACAGCCACTGATACTGTTAATAAGGCTATTGATGCAGTGAAGAAAGCGCCTGATGCAGCTGATAAAGCAGCATCTAGCGTGGAGGAAACAGCCACTGATACTGTTAATAAGGCTATTGATGCAGTGAAGAAAGCACCTGATGCAGCTGATAAAGCAGCATCTAGCGCGGTGGAAACAGCCACTGACACTGTTAATAAGGCTATCGATGCAGTGAAGAAAGCACCTGAAGCAGCTGATAAAGCAGCATCTAGCGCGGAGGAAAAAGCCACTAGTGTTGTGGAGCACCAAGGGATTATTTTAGAGAATCAACAGGCTTTATTTAAAGATTATGATTTAGATAAGCTTTTGCATAAGATACGAATGGTGCTTGAGCATAACAATCTAAAAAATGTTAACAAGCAGTTTTATGGGCTTTTTGATAAAAAATCCCCGTCTGTTTATTCTTGCTCTTTTGAAAAGTCCGCTGTGGATGAAAAATCTCAGACTGTAAAAGAAGAGATAGAGCAGGAGCATAGTACAGGTGATCAGACAAAGGTTGCTGCTGTGGAAGCTAAGGTGGAGAGCCATGATCATGAAAACAGTCAACATTTTAACAAAGTGCATGAAGTAAGTGCTCCAATTGAAGCACATCAGAGTGACAATCTTTCTTCTTCTAAAGCTTTGTATAAGGAAGGGTATGATTTTATTCGTTCTGCCAACTATGTTGATGCTGAAAAAAGCTTTTGCGCTTTTCAAAATCGTTACAAAAAAGATTCTTTGAGTGATGATGCTTTATTTTGGTTGGCTGAATCTTTGTTGGGACAAAAACGCTATCATGAAGCAGCGCAAGTTTATCTTACCGCATGGTATGCAGATAAAAAGAAGCTCTATACCTCCGAGATTTTGCTGAAATTAGCAAGAAGTATGATCGCTCTTGAGCCAAATAAAGACGATTGTGCTCATTTTTTGAAAAAATCAAAACATCAAAAAACATTAGAGTCTATTTTTTGTAAACCTGCAAAATAAATAGCGAGGTTGTTTTCGGTGTGCGTTAGACTGGCAAGAAATCTCTTTAAAACATCGGATTTTATTCAGTGTCAGAAGTTGATTCTTGCCGTCTCAGGGGGAAGTGATTCTTTGGCTTTGATGTTTTTGGTCAAAGAGCATTTGGAAACTCTCTCAGTTCCTCCAGAAATGATTGTTGTCACGGTTGATCATCAATTGCGTAAAGAATCAACGCGTGAAGTAGAAACTGTTGCGAAAATTTGTCGAGTCCATCACATTAAACATATTGCTGTGCGGTGGGAAGGTGAAAAACCAAAGACGCATATTGCTTCCAGTGCTCGTGTTGCACGCTATGATCTCTTGGTTAAAGAAGCACAAAAACAAGGCGCATCAGTTATTATGACGGGCCATACACTCAATGATCAGGTTGAAACCTATCAAATGCGGTATCAACGTCTCCAAAAAAATAGAGGTGCGTTGCACGGTGAAGTTGGTGCCATGCGTGATGAGGTTTATTCCAGTGGTTTTGCCGGTGTTTTGCGCGGTGAAGCCGAAGGTATACATGATGAGGATCATGCCAGAGAAACGGGAAAAAATATTGCCGAAAAAAACTATGGTCCCCTATATGAGCGTGGTTTATCCTGTATTCCGCGTGAGGCGTTGTTGCATAGAAAAGTGCGTTTAATTCGGCCGCTCCTTGGTGTAAAACGCCAAACATTACGGAATTATTTACGCTTACAAGGACAAACATGGATTGATGATCCAACCAATGAAGATCGCAATTTTGAACGTGTGCGCGTGCGTCAATCTCTTCATCCTGAAAAATTGGCTTATATTGCTCAAAAAATAAATGAAGCCGCATTGCAGCGTCGTCAACAAGCGAAAAATATTGCTGATTTGATCTTAGCGCTGGATATTACTGTTAAACATGGGCGTTGTTTCATAGCAAAGCCTGCGCTATTTTTACAGAAACATTCCAGTTTTCCTTTTGTGGTGGGGCTCTTTGCGGTGTTGATGGGAGGGGGATTTTATTTGCTTCCCAATCAAAAATTAAGCATGCTTGTTCAAAAACTCTGTCTCGATTCTCCAGAAAAGAAGCGTTTTACTTATGCGGGCTCTGTTATTGAATATAACAAGTACGGAATTTCTTTGTGGCGTGAAGGGCGGAATATGAAAGAGGCTATCGTTGAGCCAGATAAAACTTTTATATGGGATGGGCGCTATCAGATCACAAATCATGGATCTGAGGCTATAAAGATTGGAGCCGCAAATTTAGAACAGCTGAAATTTTTATTGAAAAATAGCGATTTTGAGCTTGAAAAGCCTCATTTTCCCTCTTTACAATCGCTGCTGATGATCTCAAATCACAAAGGGTATGATATTCCAGAGTTGATTTCTCAAGCAGTTGTTCATAAACATGTTATAATCAAGCGGATTATGGCACCTTTCGATTGGCTTTCTTCACGAGAAGATGCTGCTGTGGTAAATATTGTGGAACCTTTTTTTAATATTGAGGTGAAAAGATAAAGGAAAATTACGTTAAAAGAAAATAAACAGCTTCTCATCCCTTGGCAAGGGGCTGACAAGGTTATATGTTAAGGGGAACTGTTTGAAATCTATATTTGATTAAGTGGGCTGAATATGAATTCCAATTACCGCTCTCTCCTCATTTGGGGAGTTATTGCCTTCATTTTGATTGTGTCGTTTTCTCTCTTTAATGGAGATAGTCAGCGTTCTGGTGGTGGAGAAGTCTCCTATTCTGAATTTTTGCAAAAAGTTGAGAATAATGAGTTGAAATCTGTGACCATTCAAGGTCAAAAATTAACAGGACAAACCATTGAACATAGAGCTATTTCAACCTATGCTCCTCGTGATCCAGGTTTGATACAAAAATTGGAAAGCAAAAACGTTAATGTTAAAGCTATTCCTGAAAGCTCTGGAAATAGCATTTTCCTCAATCTTCTCTTTTCCTTATTGCCTGTTATTATTATCGTGGGGGCGTGGGTCTTTTTTATGCGGCAAATGCAAAATGGATCACGCGGTGCAATGGGATTTGGGAAATCAAAAGCGAGATTGCTTAATGAAGCGCAAGGACGTGTTACCTTTAAAGATGTTGCTGGCGTTGAAGAAGCAAAGCAAGATCTTCAAGAAATTGTTGAATTTTTACGTGAACCACAAAAATTTCAACGCTTAGGGGGGCGTATTCCACGCGGTGTTTTGCTTGTTGGTCCTCCAGGAACCGGTAAAACTTTGCTAGCACGTTCTGTGGCAGGTGAAGCTAATGTGCCATTCTTTACCATTTCAGGGTCTGATTTTGTTGAAATGTTTGTTGGTGTTGGGGCGAGCCGTGTGCGCGATATGTTCGAACAGGCTAAAAAAAACGCACCTTGCATTATCTTTATCGATGAAATCGATGCTGTTGGACGTCATCGGGGGGCTGGACTTGGTGGTGGAAACGATGAACGTGAACAGACCTTAAATCAGTTGCTTGTCGAAATGGATGGGTTTGAGCCCAATGAAAGTATTATTCTTATTGCTGCAACAAACCGTCCCGATGTGCTTGATCCCGCGTTGTTAAGACCAGGGCGTTTCGACCGACAAGTTGTTGTGCCAAATCCTGATGTTTCTGGGCGTGAACAAATCTTGAAAGTGCATGTGCGCAACGTGCCTTTAGCACCTAACGTTGACTTAAAAATTTTGGCAAGGGGAACACCAGGATTTTCCGGTGCGGACCTGATGAATTTGGTAAATGAAGCTGCTCTTATGGCTGCGAGCCGTAATAAAAGAGTTGTCACGATGCAAGAATTCGAAGATGCCAAAGATAAGGTGATGATGGGGGCTGAACGTCGTTCAACCGCTATGACACAAGAGGAAAAGGAACTCACTGCTTATCACGAAGCAGGACATGCTATTGTGGCTCTTAATGTGCCGGTTGCTGATCCTGTCCACAAAGCAACAATCGTTCCAAGGGGAAGAGCATTGGGAATGGTGATGCAATTGCCTGAAGGTGACCGCTATTCCATGAGTTATCGATGGATGATTTCTCGTTTGGCCATTATGATGGGTGGACGTGTGGCTGAAGAATTAAAGTTTGGAAAGGAAAATATCACATCCGGTGCTTCTTCTGATATTGAGCAAGCAACTAAATTGGCGCGCGCAATGATCACACGGTGGGGATTTTCTGATCTGCTTGGAAATGTAGCTTATGGCGATAACCAAGATGAAGTCTTTTTGGGTCATTCTGTTGCGCGAACACAAAATGTCTCTGAAGAAACAGCGCGCATGATTGATATGGAAGTGCGTAAGCTTATTGATGATGCCTATAAAAATGCGACTAACATTTTGAAAACAAAAAGAAAAGAATGGTTTGCTTTGGCACAAGGTTTGTTGGAATATGAGACTTTAACGGGAGCTGAAATTAACGAAGTTATTGCAGGAAAGCCTCCTTCACGCACACAGAAAGATGAGGGTGCTGCGCCACGGGGATCTTCTGTTCCAAAAACTGGAAAAATGAAGACAGAGACAACAGTGGTAGATGAAAAAGATGCTGAAGCAGCCCCTCATAAAGCAGAGACCGATAAAGGCAAGGCAGGTAAAGCAGAGGAAGCTGTTGGGAAAAAAACAGCAAAATCCGGTAATGTTGAGCCTAAGGAGGCTCAGTCTAAAGAAGTGCAATCGGATGAGACTGAGAAAAAAGCGCAAAGCACAAAAGGTACCACAAAATCAGTCAACCGCTCTAAAAGTAATGCTGAAAAGAAGTCCAGTACTGCGGGAGATGATAAAGAAAAATAAGAACTGTTTAATAACGCTTGAGTAACGATGTTTTAGGAAAATTTCTAAATTCTTTGAGAAAGGCGCAAGCAAAGCTTGCGCCTTTAATGTAATATTTGCAAAAATATGGAAGCAAAAAATTAAGCAAAGCTGTTGTATGATGACAGTTTTAGCAGGCTATAAGGCGAGGTGGTATTTTCCTTTACGGATTTAGCAAGGTGTGAGGCTAGGCGATAGATTTCCTTGCGGATTTGGTAAGGTTTGAGGTTAGGTGCTGGGTTTCTTTACGGATTTAGCAAATGTGTGAGATTATCCTTTGGTTGTGTTCAAGAGATGTGTAAAGCATTTTGAGGAGATAATATTGCTTGTATGTGTGAGGGTGTAAACATAATTGGTTGAGAGGGGTTTAGATGTGTAGATGGTGAATAGGGTTCTTGATTGTCTAAATGCATGAAGGTTTAGACCAATGATCTGATTTTATATGGGGAGGGGGCCTATTGTACCAAGGGGGCTTGTTAGGGTTTTAAAGAAAAGCCAAGGGAAGAGTTATATATTAAAGGAAAGAGGCATGGTGCAAAAATATTTTGGTACAGATGGAATTCGGGGGAAAGCCAATTCATTTCCTATGACACCCGATTTTGCCATGAAGGTGGGGATGGCTGTAGGGGTTTTATTTCGCTCACAACATCAATCGCGTCGTGTGGTGATTGGCAAGGATACACGATTATCTGGCTATATGTTGGAAAATGCTTTGGTTTCAGGGTTGACTGCTGCGGGGATGGAAGCTTTTTTATTGGGGCCAGTGCCAACACCTGCTGTTGCAATGCTTTGCCGCTCTTTGCGAGCGGATCTTGGGGTGATGATTTCTGCTTCTCATAATCCGTTCTATGATAATGGAATTAAACTTTTTGGTCCTGATGGTTTTAAACTTTCAGATGATATGGAAGCGAAAATTGAACAATTGATCGATACAGATCTTTCAAAGTCTTTAGCAAGTTCTTCTGAAATTGGTTATGCAAAACGGGTTGAGGGGGATATTTATCGTTATATTGAATATGCTAAACGAACTTTGCCGCGTGATGTTCGCTTAGATGCTTTGCGTATTGTTGTGGATTGTGCCAATGGAGCTGCTTATAAAGCTGCTCCCCGTGCTTTATGGGAATTGGGGGCTGAGGTTTTTGCTATTCATGATGAGCCTAATGGTACCAATATTAATCAAAAATGTGGATCAACCGATTTAAGCTCTTTAAAACGAAAAGTGCATGAAGTGCGTGCTGATGTGGGGATTGCTCTTGATGGAGATGGAGATCGTGTTCTCATTGTTGATGAAAAAGCACAAACGGTTGATGGAGATCAGTTGATTGCTGTAATTGCTGAAAATTGGCATAAAATGGGACGATTACGGTGCAATGGTGTTGTCACAACGATTATGTCAAATCTTGGACTGGAGCGTTTCTTGAACAGTAAAGGGTTGCACCTTGTAAGGACAAATGTTGGAGATCGTTATGTTGTCGATGCCATGCGCCAAAAGGGATATAATGTTGGTGGTGAGGCTTCTGGGCATATCGTGCTTAGTGATTTTGGTACAACGGGCGATGGTTTGGTGGCTGCATTGCAGATTTTAGCCTGTATGAAAGAAAGTCAAAGCCCTATGAGCCAATTGTGTAAACGGTTTGAACCTGTGCCGCAAATTTTAAAAAATGTAACGATTAAAAATAAAAATGTACTGAAAAAAAATCCAGTCAAAGCGGCAATCGATAAAGCAACGCAACAATTGGGAAAAGAGGCACGGCTGGTGATCCGCGCTTCTGGAACTGAGCCGCTTATCCGCCTTATGGCTGAAGGCGATGCACGAGAAGTATTGGACACGGTCGTGACAGAGTTGATGGATGTTATTATCCATCATGATGTACGCATGGGTACTGCACTTGAGGAATCTTGAATTTTTTGAGAAAATTATCAGATCATCTTTTGATAAAGCTCTTATTGTAATGCGGGATGTTGGCAATTACAAAAAGGTATGGTAGCTATGTTAGTGATGTAATAACGGTAATGGATACTCTATCTACTAATCAATTAAATAAAAAAGAGAAAAATAGAGTTCTCATAAATATAACGCGTAGAGTGTTCTATAGTTCGTAAGATATTAAAACCATGCCTTCTTTTGCTTGTTCGTAAACTAGTTATTATTTTAACAGAGTTTATAGCAGGGGGGAGTTTATTAGTGTTATTCATTCTTTTTGCTGGATATACAGTGGGGGCAGATCCTTATGAACATCAAACAGCAATGGTCATTGGTTATATCGTCGTTATGTTTCTAAGTGCAGCTGCCAATTGGGGATATGATGCGCTCCTACTACGTTTAGCTTCCCTAATTATAAACTTATACTTTTCCGATAATGAGTAGAATAATGAGAAAGAAATGAGAATGATCAATTTTTTCACGACAGTTCTAATGTTTATAAAGTAAAAAAAGCCCTGTGATGTAAAAATTATGAACATTTTTTGTATCTTGGAGGGTTACACTCTATATTAATTTATGCTTTTAAGATTTAAACATAAAAGGATTGAAGCCTGCTATAATACTGGTACGACTAAAGGGTTTAGCACCGCCCATGCTCAAAAATTAAAGCGTATTCTAGGTGCCTTTGAAGTTGCTATATCGCCAAATGATTTCAATTTTCCGTCTTTTTGATTACATCTACTAAAGGGCGTTCTCAAAGGTTATTGGTCAGTTACCGTAAATGGAAATTGTCGCGTAATATTTCGCTTTAATGGCATAGATGTCGAAATGGTTGATTATCTGGATTATCATTAAAAAGGAGATCCAAACAATGATGAAGAATCCTTCACATCCCGGTGAATTATTGCGTGAAGATGTGATCAAAGAGCTTGGTTTATCCGTTAATGAAGCAGCAGAGCGGCTTGGTATTCTCGAGTGGCACTTTCTAGAGTTTTAAATGGAAAAGCCGCTATGAGTGCTAATCTTGCTATTAGGCTTGAAATGTCTGGTGTAAGCACAGCACGTGCTTGGCTTGCTATGCAAACAAATTATGATTTATCAAAAAAAATCCTTAACAACAGTCTCATGATCAAGATTGCATAAAAGAGTATCAAACGGCGGTTAAGTTTTTGCAACAGAGACATGTGGAAGAGCAAAATAATGCGATAGCGCGTACAAAATCAAAAGATGTGAACGCGGGTAAGATAAGGAATAAAATCTTGTTTCTGTAGTCTGTTTGGCTATAATAAATATAAGCAAAGGAGGGTTTTATATGTTGAGTGAAGAGGAAATTAAGCTGCGTCGCTTCTATGCTGAAAATGCATTGGCAAGCCAACGTTTAGAGGGATTAGAGCCAGATCCAAAAGTCGTTGCGCAAATGGAACGTGTTATTATTGGAGAGCTTGAAACAAGTGATATCCTCAAAGATTATATGGAGCGGGTAAAACGTGGGGAAGTATAAGGGGAGCGGTGATCCTTATACTGATCCTGAAACTGGTGTGATGTATAATCGGCTTGGTATTAAAGATGAAGCCACACTGCAGCGCGTAGAATCTACGATTTCTTATGTAAAATCTTTCGAATTTGTACATACTCCTATTGGTGGTAAGTTTGATCTGGATTACATGAAAGAGATTCATAGAAGACTGTTTGGCGACATATATGAATGGGCGGGACAAGTTCGTTTAGTGGATATTGCCAAAGGCAATAGTATGTTTGCTAGTTATAATCAGATTGAAAGTTATGCACCGAAGATTACAAAAAAGCTTGCAAAAGAACAGTATCTGCGTGGTCTTGGTGCTTATGACTTTAGCCAAAGGGCTGGATATTACATGGGCGAGTTGAATGCGTTGCATCCGTTTCGAGAGGGGAATGGGCGTACTCAGCGCGAATTTATGGTGCAACTTGCTCGTGAAGCTGGTTATCATATCAACTGGAAGGGTATTGAGCGACAAGAAATGACACGTGCGTCAATTGAAGCACATTTTGGTAATTCAGAATATCTGTCTGCACTCATCTATAAGAACCTTACCAAGTTTACAGAAAATAAAAGGGATGATGTTTCTCAAGGTATTGGCAAAAATATTGCTTTTTGCGTTGATCTTAATAAAGAGTGCTTGGAACAACAAAAAGAGAAGATTGAAACTCCTTGGGATAGAGAAAAGACAAGTTTTGCTAAACGTCAAAAAGAAGAACTTGAACAATTACAAAATGATTTGAATGTTGTTGCAAAAGCAACAGAACGAGAGCCATACCTTGCGGCTTATACGGATAACTCTAATCTAGAACAGAAGGTGCTAAGCGCTCTTAGAAATAAAAAATCTTACATTGATATGTTTAAGGAGTTAAACAGTCATTTAGCATCTATTTATAAAGATCCACAAGAGGCTGCGCTTAGGATTGAGCAAACGATTTTAGCAGGGAAAGGCGATAAACTCTCTGATATTTTGGATAGGGCACCTGATAGAGCGGGCGAACTGCGTGGATCAGATCGTTTTATCGATAAATTGAAGGCTACAGGAAAAGAACGAAAAGAAGCGCTTTATCATGTTCCTCTTGCTATTTCTTCTATTAAAATGCTTCAATCCTTTTATGAGAATTCTTATGAGACGCTGATGGTTAGTGTTACACGGGAGCGT
Source organism: Bartonella sp. MR110HLJHH (assembly GCF_042194225.1). Lineage (NCBI taxonomy): Bacteria > Pseudomonadati > Pseudomonadota > Alphaproteobacteria > Hyphomicrobiales > Bartonellaceae > Bartonella > Bartonella sp. MR110HLJHH. The sequence continues at coordinate 127,497 of NZ_JBHIMQ010000002.1, forward strand.
GAACAGTTAAAAGTAGAGGTTCCGTCACTTTCACAAGAAGCAGTGACTTTTATGAAAAATGTTGAAGCTGGTCGTGATAGTTATTCAAAGATACCAGAGCAGGTTGGTGAAGAATTTTTAAAGCTGAAAAGTGCTTTAGATAAACGTTTTGGACAGGATGCTATTCATAAACAAGACTTTGACTTGTCAAAAGCAATCACGCCAAATCAGCCTCAAGATAAAAAGCTTGTGAAAGAGCTTCAAACAGCAGTTAAAGTTTTGCAACAGATACATACGAAAGAGCTAAATAATGTGATAGCGCAAACAATGTCAAAAGAAATTACACGATAAAGAAATTTAGAACATTAGAAACTTGTTATAATAACTCATTTGAGCCATACATAAGAAGGTAACTAAAGGAGGTTTACTATGGGCATAGCCGTAGATTCAAAAGATGTTATTCGAGCAAATATAGATAAGAAGTTGAAAAAAGAAGCCGGTGAAATATTAGCAAGTTTAGGACTTACGGTGTCTGATTTCATACGAATTTCCTTAGCTAAAGTTGTTGATGAAAGAGGATTGCCGTTTGATATGTCTATTTCTAATGCGAAAACGCTTAAAATTTTTGAAAAGAATGCAAAAGGATAAGATGTATACTTTGCGAAAGATATGAATGAGTTATTTAAGTCATTTCGACAGTTTTTAAAAAGCATCACGGCGTTTGAAAGGATCGTAATAGATTTCTGTTACACGAAATTTTCCTTCGAGGCGTTTGCATTGGATGATGACATCTATCATCGAGATTAATAAGCCGCGGATATCATCGCGTGCTAAATTACCACCACCGTCACTTTCTTTGACTAAAAGGGTCATTTGTTCGAAGGCTGCAAGTGCTGTTGAGGCGTGGACGGTGGTAATGGAGCCGGGGTGACCAGAGTTGACATTACGGATGTAGTAAAAGGCTGTACCATCACGCAGCTCTTGTAGAAGGATTCTGTCGGGGCGCATGCGTAAGCCTGATTCAAGCAGTTCTTTTGCGCCTGCTTTTGCTAAGCCTTGGTTATCTTTTGAATAAAAAAGTTGGACTTTGTTGGCGTGCGGAACGACAAGTTCTGGCGTGTCTTCAATGGTGAGAATTCGTTCATATTCAGGGATTTTTGCAATTAAAGCTTTAGAGAGGGTTGTTTTCCCAGAACCGGTTTTGCCCGATATTAAGATATTTTGTTGTGTAATAACGGCTTTTTCTAAAAAGGTGCAAAAGTCTTTGGCGATAAAGAGATCTGTTAGCTCTTTGTCTGTATCAGAGAGTTCGGATAACCGTTCTGTCATTTGTTGCGCGGGTGTGAAACTGGTGTTTTGGGCGACAGAAAACAGATTGTTTTCATGTAAACTTTCAAGAGAAAAAGTGCGTGATGAAGGTTTACGAATGGTCATACTGATGGTATTGGCTGCAACTGCTGGAGGCATAACAATTTGTATGCGTTCGTTGTTTGGCAGTGTTGCGGAGAGAACGGGGTTTTCTACACTGATTTTTTGTGTTGTGTAGGCAGCAACAACTTTTGCAATCCCTTCTAGTTCGCTGTAGGTTAGTTCTTTTAAGATGTGGGTTTGCCAACCATTGGGACCCTCAACGATTACTTCGCCGGGGCGATTGACAACAATTTCAAATAAATTTTCATCATTGAGGAAATCATCTAAGATCTTTAATTTTGTTAAGACGATGGAGGCGCGTTCTGCATTTTTTGCTGATGGCATAATGTGACTTTATTGGCTTTTATTGAACTTGAGAATGAAAAAAGGAATAGCTGGGAGTAGAGCGGTTTCTTTTGCTCTTTACGGTTAGTTTATAGACAGAGGAAAAATCGAGATCTTTTGCTACGAAAATGTTGACGAGTTCGCCTTGAAATTTTTCTAAGGTAGGAGGGATGTTGATTTGATTTTCAAGGGCAATACTGGCGGCATCTTTTCCAGTGTTGTTTGCGCCTTCAAAACCGCCGCCTCCAGAGTTGTTTGAACCTTCTTTATTGGAATTGCCTACTATTTTATTTGTTAGGGCGGTTGTGGCACCATCAATAACGGTCAACAAAAGGGAAGAGCCAAAGCGTTCCCACCAATGGGTGTTGATGTTGCCATCAAAACCGGCTCTGCCTAAACTGTCGGTTGCGGGTGAGGCAAGGTCGATGATGACACCGGTTGGGGTTTTTGCTCTTGTCCAGAGTACAAAGAGGCGAGATTGACCTTGTTTTATCCCTCCGCGGTATTCGCCAATCACTTGGGTTCCTTTATCAAGCAAAACAACGCGCCCATTGTCAGAGAGGATATCACGGTTGATGATGCAGCTTGCAAAGCCTGGTTGCTCACTGTTTAATGCGGTTTCTAAGATACAGGGAATAGAGGTTCCCATGGCGATGATAAAGTTTCTATTGCCGATGAGTTTTGCTTTTGCTTTTGCTTCTTCTGTTTTGGTAGGCTTTAATAGGGTTGCAAAATTTTGTGTGTCTTGAAGGGCAGGAGAATTTTGCGCATTCGCGAGATTTTCAAGGGCATGGAGTTTGTCAAAGGGGTTTAGAGTGGTGTTGACGATGTCTTTTAATTGAGATTTAGAGCCTTTGGCAAAAGCTAAAACAGGGGCACGTCTTGCGGCATCAAGTAGTGGGTCATCTTTTTTGGGTTCTTGTGCGAGTGGTTGTGGGGGTGGTAAGGTTATTGGTGCTATGTTTGCACGCGGGTCAGAGGGCGCGAGCTCTAAAGGGGCGAGGGAATTGTGAAAGTTTTGTGCTTGTTTTTTATGAGCTTTTGCGGTGTCTTTTTGTTCTGTGGGGGTGGATAAGATGTTCCAGAGCACATAGCCGCAGATTCCTATACAGGCGATTGCGACAACTATTTTTTTGCCGGCGGTTTTGGCGCTATTGTTTTTGCCATCCCCAATAGATCCTCGATCTTCGATGATTGGTTTATCACTCATAAGTTGTCCCCTTCAATTCCCGCTTATTTAAAGATCTGATGCAATTTTACGTTCAACAGATGGTGAGGTTGTTCCGGTATTTGGATTTGTGCCTTTTGGTTGATAGGCTTCGTTAAAGACGCATAGGACGTTTTTTCCCTGTCTTAGGGTGAAGCGTGCGCTAATGGCATGGACAATCACCATGTTGCCTCTTGTGGTTTTTGGAACCAGCGATTCTGTACCGTCATTGCTGACAATGTAAATGGCAGGGATTTCTTGGTTGTCGGGAAATGTAAATGTTGTTGTTTTGCCATTGTCATAAACGGAGGCGGGTTCGAGCGTGCTTGATCCTTGAGCGGTGTAAGCCCAATTGCGTGGTCCATAGGTTTCAGAAGCGTTGAAGACATTATCAATACGCTGGGCTTGTTGTTTTTCTTGTCGCATAAGGGCTGCGAGTCTTCTTTGTTCTGCTTCTTCTTGTGGGTAGCGAAATTTCACAAGGAAATATGTTTCTTGTCCAGATGAAATTTCCCCATCTTTGACCATGAGTTCAAATTGATAGGAGCGCTTTGAGCCATCAAGCTTTGTGGTGACGACTTGGAGATTGGTAATGGGTTGGACTTCTCGGGCTTTAAGGAAAAGAATATTGCCAGCGGGGGCGACTTCCCATGCAACGCTGTTGCCAATTGCCACATGGGCAATTTCTTCATTGGGAGAAAATTCTATTTGTACCGATGAGCGTATAGAGCCAATAATTTTTGTGACATTATAGGCATCATAGTTGATAAAGCGAATGCGGCTATCGCTTGGCGCACGGGTGGGAAAAATACTGGCATGGCTCAAGGCTATAGGAGAAAGGGTAATAGCGATGTTAAGAATGAGAAAAAGAATTTTTTTTGTCATGATCAGTTGACCACTTCCGGATCGGTTCTATATTCATTAACAATAAACCCTAGAGGATTTATCAAACGGTTTTGGACAGAGATAGGGGCATTGATGTATTCAAAGGTAAGTGTTGCAACCCAGTGGGTGATGAATTCTTTTTTGGTTTCGTTGTCATGAATGGTTCTGTAGTAACGCACTTGGGCAACATCGTCATTGATAAAGGAGATTGATTTTATTGTTATTGTAACGGCGGCGTGTTTATAGAGAATTTGAGGACTTTGGGGATTTCTTGCTCCATACCAGCTGGCAAATCTTTCCTGTTCTTCAGAAGAAGAGAGGAGAGAGACTGTTTGGAAGTTGTGTTGTGTTTCTTCTGTGGTGAAGCCTTCACGGGAGCGGACATATTTTGCAGCAAAGTAGCGTGTGATTGCTTCGTCGACATTGGTGGGACCTTCTTTTAAGGCTTCCACAACTTCAACAATGCCGGTTGAATTGTCCACACGGATGACAAAAGGTTCCACGGTTTTAAGGGGCGTGAGGGTGATGACCGCGAGAGAAGACATTATTGCAACAGCAACCGCGATGCCGGCAATGGCAAGCGAGACGCGGGTGGTGCGGCGTGAGGCGAGCATGCGATCTTGATCGAACGAGCGTGCTTCAGCAATGTATTGTTCTATGTCTTTTTCTTTCATGCTTTTTGCCCGCAATTTTTGTAAGATTTGATTTCTTCATCCGTTAATTTTTGTGCCAGAAGCGTTTCCAGCTTCCCTTCTTTTAGGGGTGAAGGGGTGTTGTTACTGATGATAATGGGCGTGGGCGTGGGTTTTTTCCCTTCCCAATTCCACATTGATCTGTTGAGTGGACGTTTAGAATATCCATCACACTTTGGGAGTGACTTCAGTGTGTTTGGTGAAGACACACAGCCACTGAGAAAGAGAAATGGTAAGATGACCCCAATTTTTTTAAATTTCCGCATTTGAACTTAGGCCTTTTTTAATAGTGATGCTAGTTTTTTAACGCCCTTCGTTATCGTGTTGGCTGTTGCTTTAGCAGCTTTACCTGTTAGTTGAGCCGTTGTTTTAGCGACTGGTCCTGATCCTGTAAGAGAAGCCCCCCCAGAGGCTAAAGCTGATGCGATATCAGGGAGTCTGAGGAAAAGGTGAATACCACCAATACCAACAACCAAGAACTGAATTAAAGTAGTGAAGATATTTTTAATATCTCCTGAAAAAACGTCCATTGAAATCTTGACATATAAACCACCAAGCAGCACGACTAACACATATAAAATGATGAAGTTTGCAACTTGCCCTAACCATGCTTCTGTGAATTTTCTGGTTGAGGAAAACATATAGAGGCTTATGAAGAGTGGTCCTATTGATATGACAAGAAACAAACCCAATTTAGCAAATAATGAAACAACAAAACCGACTAGACAAAATAAGATAGCAGCAACTAGGCAGATAAAACCAGCAATCCATGTCGCAATAAACTTCCCCATTTGAGTCAGACCTGTGTACTGGTTTGCTGCGTCCAAAACCTGTGCTCCAGCTTTGCCTATCATATTGTCCCATACATTTCGATCCACATGTGCTCCTTGTGTGACATTTGAAATGGCATTCGGCAGATCATGGAAAAATATACCACTGACCCACTCATTATAAAGAGCAGCCTTTGTGGCAAGTGAAACAACGATGCCGAGTTTGAAAGTTGTCACTATAAATTCCCATAAGGGCATGGAAGAGCGCCCATAGATGATATTGTAGCCCATAAATATAATGTAAATTGTACAAGATAGCTTAAGCGGAGCACCTAAGCTTGATGAAAGATTGACAATGACGTCATTCATTGTCTTTGTAAGGGGCTCCATCAACATATTGTCGATATAAGAAAATATGCCTTTGCTTTCTACTGCCATTGAGATGCTCCGCTCTTCATTATGTCTTAATTATTATTCTGTTGTTCTTCTGCCGCGCGCTCTTTTGCTCTTCGTTCTTCCTCAGCACGCTCTTTCGCTTCTTGTTCAGCTAATTTTTTTTTAGTATTAGCTTCCATTTTTTGAAGTCTGGCTCTCATTTCGGCTTCGGAATCTCTAATCATTTTTTGAAACTTTTCATCATCTTCACGCTCTCTTTCTGCTGCTTTTGCTTCATATTCTTTCTGAAGTTCTAAAAATGCTAACCGCATGTTTTCACAATTTTTTGAAGTTCCTGCAAATCCACATTTCGCATCCCACTCTAGGCGTAATTTTTCATCTTTTTTAAATTCAGCGACGCTATAGGTTTTTTCACAACCAGCTGTGATGAGTCCTGTGCAAAGCAGCAATGTTGTTATGAGAACTTTATTCATAGATATTCCCCTTCTTTCTTTCAGTTTTACAAGGTTTGAGCACAATTTTTAAATTATGCTAGGTTATCGGTTTTTTATAACCAGTGATGATAAATCTAGGGCAGCGACATAATCTTGCCATAAATCTATTGTATAGTCTGTAAGGTTCTTTAAGTTGAGCAGCTAAAGCGCAATAGCGATGTGTAATGGCGCTATCCATTGTTTTTGTAAGGGGATCCATCAACATATTGTCTATCTTAGTGAATATGCCTTTGCTTTCTACTGCCATTGAGATGCTCCGCTCTTCATTATGTCTTAATGGTTATTTTGTTGTTCTTCTGCCGCGCGCTCTTTTGCTCTTCGTTCTTCTTCAGCGCGTGTTTCCGCTCTTTGTTTTTCGAGTATTTTTTGAGTCTCAGCTCTCATTTTTTCACGATCAGCTTTTTGTTTCGCCATAAATTCTTCATATCTTTTGCGATCGTTCTCTTCCGCTTGACGCTCTCTTTCTGCTGCTTTTGCTTCATATTCTTTTTCAAGTTCTAAAAATGCTAACCGCATGTTTTCACAATTTTTTGAAGTTCCTGCAAATCCACATCTAGCATCCCACTCTAAGCGTAATTTTTCATCTTTTTTAAATTCTGCAACGCTATAGGTTTTTTCACATCCAGCTGTGATAAGCCCTGTACAAAGTAGCAATGTTGTTATGAGAACTTTATTCATGATTAATGGGTGTCCTGTTGTTTTTCGGACTCTTTTTGTTCTTGATTATCTTCAAGAAGTTCATTTGCAAGGTTATGGTAATATTCCTTTTGAAGTTCAAGTTGTGCTAATCTTAGGTTTTCACAATTTTTTGAAGTTCCTGACCATCCACATCTTGCTCCCCATTCTTCCATCAATTTTTTATCTTTTTTAAATTCTGCGACGCTATAAGTTTTTTCACAGCCAGCTGTGATGAGCCCTGTGCAAAGCAGCAATGTTGTTATGAGAACTTTATTCATGATTAATGACTGTCCTGTTGTTGTTTAGCGCGCTCTTCTGCTTCTCGTTCGGCTTTTTCTTTTGCTTCTTGTTCTTCTTCAGCGCGTTCTTTCGCTCTTTGTTCTTCTAGTATTTTTTTAGTCTCAGCCTCCATTTTTTCAAGTTTAGCCTTCATTTTAGCTTTAAATTCTTCATCTAGTTTGCGATTATGTTCTTCAGCTTTTTTCCGGCGTTCCTTTTCAAGTTCTAAAGCTGCTACTCTTAGGTTTTCACAATTTTTTGAAGTTCCTGACCATCCACATCTTGCTCCCCATTCTTCCATCAATTTTTCATTTTTTTTAAATTCTGCGACGCTATAGGTTTTTTCACAACCAGCTGTGATGAGCCCTGTGCAAAGTAGCAATGTTGTTATGAGAACTTTATTCATTATTTATTGTCCTGTTTCTTTTCAGATTCTTGTTTATCGTCATTTGTCGAGCCAAAGCCTCTCCATTTTTTACGGGTTTCAAATTCAGCTTGCTCTGCATTTTTACAATTTTTCGAATTCAAATCCCCTGACGTCAAACATTTCACTAATACTTCTTCCATCAGTTTTTTATTTTTTTTAAGTTCTTCTACGCTGTAGGTTTTTTCACAACCAGCCGTGATCAGCCCTGTGCAAAGTAGCAATGTTGTTATGATGATCTTGTTCATATTCAAGCCCCTCTTTTTTCCTGTTTATTGACCACGCATTTTTTGGGCCAAAGCTTTGGTTCGTGCTTTAAATTCTTCTATTTCACGTCTTTCTGCAGCTTTTTCTTCTGCTTGTTGAATCATCATGGCAGCTTGCATTTGTAGTATTTTTGCTTGGAGGTCTGCTTGTACCGCTGCTAATTGTGCTTGAATGCCTTGAATTTTACCCGCATCTTCAGTACTTCCAAGTTCGTCAAGGAGCTTGGTAATATTTTTTTGTGTTTCACTGGCTTCTTCGTAGACGTCTTGTCCTTTGGCTGCTTGTCCTACTACGCGCTGTTCGGCTTTTTTCACTTCTTGTGCGTAAAAAGCATCTACTGCCTCTTTTGAGTCTGCGCCCCCCGCGGGCTCTTTGTATTTAAGTTCTTCTTGCCATTTTTGCGTGTTTTTGCTGCCGCCACCGCCACCGCCACCGCCGCCACTGCCCATCGATTGTTGAAAGTGGTTAAAATCTGAAGGAAGGGCGCCACTGCTCCCTTGCTTGTTAAACATGTCTTTCAATCCCGAGATGTCAGGCTTGACATTCAAGGAGTTATATAATTGTTTCGCTTGATCGAGTTGGCTCTTTAATTGCTCAAGCTGTTGTGCACCTTGTTGAACTTGCTGTTTTGCTTTATCAACTTGTTGCTTCAATTGTTCAAGTTGCTTTCCCCCTTGCGTAAAAGATTGTAAATCGAATGTAGGCATTTGTGCAAAGGCATTTGTTTGAAAGCCAAATGAAGCTGCGCAAAGAGCTGTTGCCAATAAAAGTTTTTTCATTGTTTTGACCTTTCTTGAAAAATAGGAAGCCATTTTTCTGGAGATTCACCAACTTCATCCATAATGGTCTCTAGGAGTTCAATATTCTTGGTGGTGCCACTTAAAATGGCTATTTCATCATCAAAGCCGCGTAAATTCAGTTCTGCTACAACAGAACTTTGTCCTTGTTTGATGAGAAAACGCCGTGACTCACGGCTTAATTCTGATTGTATCAGGTTAAATTCTCTGTCCGATAATTTAAAACCTTCTACATAATCCCCATGATTGCCCTTTTGATTGGGAAAATAAATCTGTGTGGGGCATTGCTCTATAATGGTGTGAGCAATGGTCGAATTGATCGCATCTTTGGGAGATTGCGTTGCAAACAACATCAAACCATTTTGTTTACGAATAGTTTTCAGCCTGTCTTGCGCAAAGGCTTTAAAGGAATCATCCTCTAAGGCTTTCCAAAACTCATCAATGACAATGATAATACGACGTCCATCAATCAGAGACAAAATCCTATGAAAAAGATACATCATTAAAGGTGGACGAATTTCATCATTGTCTAAAAAATCCGTCATGTCATAACCAATAAATTTTGCATCAATGCCAATGTCGTCATCAGGATTGTCAAAAACCCACCCTAAGGCATTGCCTTTACACCATCTTTCTAAACGACCCGATATCCCCTCCCTATGCGTGGTGTCAAAAAACATTTGTAAGGCAGAGATCGTCCGTTGTTCTTTTGGCAACAAGGCAAGCTGCTCAACAGCCGCCGTAATGTCTTGTCTTTCTGATTCACTGATCTTTTGATCTTCAGAAGAAACAAGCTTTATAATCCATTGGCGTAAAAAAACTCTATCTGCTGGATTGTTATAGTCTAAGCCTTTTAGCGGTGCTATGCCTGTCGGTCTACCATTCTTCAAGGGCATATAAGTGCCGCCACCCGCTCTGACAAAAAGTTCTGCACCCCGATCTTTGTCAAAAAAGACCATATTGGGATCATGCTTTTGAAGTTGTGCTAAAAGAAAATTGACAATAACCGTTTTCCCAGAACCAGAGGGACCACAAACAAACGTATTGCCTAAATCACCAAAGTGAAAGTTAAAATAAAACGGTGAACCAGCAGAGGTTTTCATCAAGGCTACCGCTGGTCCCCACACATTGCCATCTATTTTTCCAACCGGAAAAGAATGAAAAGGAGAAAGCGCTGCATAATTGCGGCTTGTTATTGCACCAGAGCGGGTGCGATAAGCATAATTGCCAGGCAATTGTGCCCACCAAGCCGCCGCTAACCCTAAATCTTCCCGCGCAATCACAGCCCCACCATCTGTAAGACGAGAACGCGCTTTGGCAAGATTATCCGCTAACTCTTGCGGCGTATCAGCAAAAACTGCCAATGATAAATGATGTTCCCCTAAAACAAAACGATTGGATTCAAGATCATCAAGCGCATCATCTAGCTCCATAATTTGTGAGCCCGCACGGTCTCCTGCATTGACCATTTGGTTTTGTTTGCGCCCCATAATCTGCTTGGCAATGTTTTTGCTCTTGAAAACAAAAGATTGGGTGAAAATAAACTCAAAGGGAAGCGTGAGCAAACCATCCGCCATGCCTACCCTGGTTTTTGCTGGATATTCTTTCCAACCAAACATGCCCGCAAACCGTTGTTCCGCCTCATAGCGTATTTCTATGATCTCTTTTCCAAAAATGAGACGGTCTGAATAAACAGTCGAAGCTATCGTCCCCCATGTGAGGGGGATACGTTCACGACGACCTCCCACCAATTGGTGGATAAACTCACTTTGCTGCGAATAAATATTACCTTCATGTTCATAAAGGCTTAGTCTTTTTGCACCATAGCGCTCTAAATTTTGAATAAGATCTGTTGTAATATCTTCAAGCTTGCGAACGGACTCTGCATCAACTTCTGTTTTTTCTTGCTTGGCTTTGCCTAAACGTTTGAAAAACTCCACTAATTTATCCGTTTGATCAATGTGTGGATTCCACAAAATCGAAAGATAAAGATCATTGCGATAAAGCTCCTGTGAAATCATCCGGTCGCGATATTTATCATCTAATTGCTTGGCAAATGCCGATCTGAAAGTCCCATCCGGATAAACAGTTTCACGCTTTCTGATAATATGGCTATAAAGCGCTATCCGTTCATCCGCTATGTTTTTAAACAGATTATTGAGCTGTTCGTGAAGCACATTCAGATCAATAATATCCGCTGTCTCAAAGTTAATCCCTTCAAGTTTAATAACGGACATGAGAGCGCGTGAATCCAGCGCAATGATGTGTTTATTGACATGGCGCACGTAAGGAATGATCGCCTCTGGCTGCTTTTCACGTTTGCGCTCTGTTCTATTCATTATAATTCCTCATAATTACGAATTAATCGTAATGGAGAAATACTTCCCCCACCCCATAGACTCGAATTTCTGGCAAAAATAGATGTCTTTTGCCATGTCAGAAGAATACGAAATTTGTTATGGTCATGCTTTAGGATTTCCTTGAATATGAAATGCGTCGTCACACCAAAGGTGATAAGAAAAATATTGCCTGTCATAATGAACAATATCATCGTTCCTATCCCATTTAATCCCATAGCTTCCACCGTCACGCCTGCAATCATTGCAGGGCGCGTGCAAGCAAGAAATAACGTATCTTCTGTTAGCTTATCGTGCTCTTTCATGGCTTTGAAAGGCTAGAGTCAAGCGAATTAAGACATAAACATTGATGCGATTTGCGATGCACCAAAAACAATGCCGATGCCAACACAAACAAAGAAAGCTTTACGCATTTCAACATAACCAGCAATCCATGCAAGCCCAACACCAGCAATCGCAATGGTTGCAATCGATTTTGCAATTGGTCCTTTTAAAGCATCAACTATTTTTTGAAGAGCAGTTTCAACTTTTCCGAAGCCGCCATCTGCAAATGCTGGTTCACTCAGTGCGATGAAGGCAATAAACAGCATCAATGCTGCTGTTAACCATTTCTTTTGTGTGTTGGATAGAGTACCTTTTGGTAAGGTATGTTCATTAATGAACAAATTATTCATGTTTTTCATGAAAATTTCCCCGCTTTATGTTTAAGTTGATCATAAAATTAATATTCAAAATATTAATCAGGAATTATATAAATGAAAAAAATAAATTTTTCTATCGATAAATTAACAATATTTAATCTTTTCTTAAGTAATAAACAAAAAATATAGTAATATTCAAAATGATACTTTTAAAATATCTTAGAGCATCGCCTAAATATATTGTCTTAATTTATATTATTATTTTGGGATACTTTTATTTCAGTCAACATACTGAAAAACTTATGCAATCTTCTTTTTTTAAAGTGCCAGAAAAGACAATAGAAAACCTTGTTCAAAATCCGAAGTCACAATTGATAGATTATGCAAACCAACAAGATGCAAACCAACAAAATGTGGTGTTACATCCAGAACCACTCGCATCACAATTTTATGAAGAAAATGTGCCGGTTTATTCAGGTGCTATACAGGTTACAAGTGGTGTGACCTTTAAAATGATTACGCTTGTGGATGATGGATGGAGAAAAAAGATTATCCGTGATATCCGCTTATATGGTGTGGAAAGCTGTGAAATGAGGCAATTTGCTTCACGCAATGGAGTTAAGTGGCCGTGCGGTGCTTTTGTTACTGCGTGGCTTGTCTCAAAAACAATCGATAAAAAGGTTACTTGTCGGCAAGCACGTGTCATTCAACAGGTTCATTATGCACAATGTTTTGTGGATGGGGTTGATCTGGCACGTTTGGGGCTTGCAGAAGGGTTAATGGTGTTAACAAAAGATCAGCATAATTTTCCATCTCCAGCAGACTATAAAACTCTACAATCTGCTGCTCAAAAAGCACAAAATGGCTTATGGTCGAGCAAATTTCAACAACCAGAAGATTGGCGAAGAGATCACGGGAGCTATAATCCTATTGACCATTATTGATAAAACGTCCTCTCAAGCGCTATTTAAAAATCAAGACAATATTCCACTACGAACTTTATCAGAAAAAAGTTAATCATAGTCCACACAGTCCTTGGTGGACAACTCTCTTCAGTAAAAATTGTTGTGTTTAAAGCTCGTGTATGCATATAGGTTGCTTACTACAGCGCTATGTAAGAGCGCGTTTCCTTCCCCTAAACAGAATAGTCATTGTAACAAACATGAGTGTTCAGAAAAATATGAACACATTCAAATAGATGACGTGACCTTCGGTCATGAAAAAAAGGCTTATGAAAAAATAGAGAAAAGCAGAAACGAACTATCTCTATCTTCAAAAAATACTACATTGCTTCAAATCAAACCAGAATTTTTAATGCAAGCATTGCCTCATGTTGCTATGTTCATGAAACATGGATTGCAATCTGAAAGAGATTTAATCGGATCCATGGAATTTTTAGCGAAAATGAAAGGGATTTCCTTTCAGGCACTTGAAGAAGCTAAAGAGACTATAAGAAAAGATGTGCTTTCTTTTGCTATAAAAGAAAGCACATTGGGGGATTAGAGTGACAGCTTTACATATTTTACTTTGAAAAGCGGTCTTTTTTACCTTTTTTCCACAAAAAATAAGTTACAAGTCCCAGAATGGGAACTCTCAATTTGGCAAAAGGGAAATGTTGACTGAGAGCTGCAAGGCTGGAAACGGTTGCATCTGTCATTAGTTTTTGGCGTTGTTCTTCTGTCTTTTTTTGTTGGTCATAGCGTTGATAAGCCTTGAAAACCCGACTGATGATAAGACCTAATCCTGCAAGAGAAAGACAAATTAAAAACATGATACTCGCAGCGGCAAGAGGCTTCATAACAGAACATAACGCAATAAAAACGATGATACATAAAAAAAGCAAAGACATGAAGAATGAAATGCCAATAAACCCATAGCAAATTGCTTGAAGGCGTACTTGCTTGACAGTGCTTTTAAGCCCTCCACCGACAAGATGGTTTAAAAGAGGAGCGATAAACTTATGCATTGCTTAACGACGCAGTAATTGAGAAAGAATAAAACCAACCCCTGCGGCAAACAAAACGCTTTTGCCAGGATTTTTGCGAACGCATTGATTCATGGTTTGTTCAAGATCACTGATTTTGTCTTTTGCTTGAGACATCATGTCTTCACCACTTTCTTTCGCTGAATGATATAGTTTTTCCGCTTTGTCTTTGGCGGCGTTAAATTTGTTTGCACCAAGATCTGTCAGGGTTGAGGTAATCCCTGAAATTTCAGTGCGTAACTTTTCTAATTGTCCTTGTAGGTCTTTTTCTTCTACGGCTGTTTTATTGTGCTGTGTTGTTTTGTTCTGAGCCATGATATTCTTTCCCTCTCTTGATTTATTATATTTGTATTGGTGTGTTCATAGTGATCATTTGCATTGGAGTGAAAATTTTCACTGGTTGAGTAACGCCAAAAGTTTTTTTTGGTTCCTTTCATTTTGTCGAATTTAAAACTGTTTTTGATAAAATAAATCTTTCCTATACGATAGGCAATACCCGTAAAGGATTGCATCCGTTGAAAATTGTCTTATGCTTTTGCAGGAAGTTAGCACCATTCTTTAGTTTCTTGTGGCGCAGTTTTTTATAAAAGTTTTTTTAAAAGCGTGTTAAGATTTATTTTTGGGCTTGTGACAGATAACAAACATAGTTTTTGCGATTTTACGGCAGAAGTAATGTCATTTTTATGCTTTTGCAGAAGAAAAAGAAAATAATATTGTTGTTCGTTGCTCTCTATGTATTTGGGGGCTAAACGAGCACTCCCATTATACTTGTGGTCAGTTTAAGATATTGCGATAGTTCTTTTTTTTAAATGTAAGGTATATTTTTATTTTGGGATAGGTGGTACTTCAGTGCACTGGTTGTTAGAGATGTGCATATCCTTTTCTTCAAGAGTTTTATGATATTTTTGCTGCTTATTCTCTGCAAGTAAATATTTTGTTGGGTTTAAAAGAGCTGCTGAAATGAGAGAAGCTTTGCGATATGAGGGATTCATTCAACAGAAACGATGATAAATTATTCTTATAAATTAAAATATTATATGCAATACTCCTTGCGAGTCTATCATTTTGCCAAATTTATGTAATAAATTGATTGGCTAAGATCAACTTGTTGAATTGTTAGAGAAAAATTTCTTGAGTGATTTCTTTAGAATAAGAGAGAGCTTGTGGAATAAAACTATACTTGATTTATCAAGTTTTCTTTCTTAAGAGGAATGCGAAAATGACGTTAAAAGGGTAGTGGCATTGTGGAACAGCGATGCTGTGCGGGGTGACGATCCAGCTCATAAAAAAGATAAGACCATAAGAATGTGAGATAGAAATGGAATCTGAAACAGTACCTTTAGATAATATGTCTGCTGTATTGACAGCGCATGATTTTTCTCCTTTTTCTATGTTTATGGCTGCTGATTGGGTGGTGAAAGCCGTTATCATTATTTTGTTACTTGCTTCTCTTATGTCTTGGACAATTGCTTTTGTGAAAATTATTGAGATCACTTTGGCAAAACGAAGAGTACGTCATGAACTTCAATTGGTTCTTAATGCTCAGACTCTTACACGTTTGGCAGCTAGCTTGAAAGAAAGCAAAGGGGCTGGTGTGTTTTTTCTCAAAGAAGTCCTTAAAGAGGTGTATCTTTCTACACAACAGGTTCATTTTTCTGCTCCTGAAGGGATAAATAAAAGCTCTGGGGAAAGAACCGGTGCAAGGGAAAGTGCACAAACGCTTGAAGACATTCTCTTTTATGAGGAGAGCAATCAATATGAAGATGTTTCCCGCGATGTTCGCGATGTTAAGGTTCGCGATGTTCATGAAGGTTTAAAAGAAAGGGTTCATTCGCTTTTGTCACGCTGCTTGTTGGCTGCTACACGCCGTGTTGCATGTGGAAGCACTGTTCTTGCAACCATTGGCGCAATTGCTCCCTTTGTTGGTCTTTTTGCAACTGTTTGGGGCATTATGAATTCTTTTATTGGGATTGCTCAGTCTCAAACAACGCGACTTGATGTGGTTGCTCCTGGGATTGCTGAAGCCTTATTCGCAACAGCTATTGGGCTTTTTGTAGCTATTCCCGCCGTTGTTATGTATAATAGCCTCATGCGTGCTTTGAATGGTTATCGCAATGATTTAGGCGATATCGCTGCGGCTCTTGAAAGGCTCTTGAGCCGTGAACTTGATAGACAAAGACAACAGAAAAGTCATAAAAAATGAAAGCAAGCCTGAATAATGATTGGGATACAGATGAGAGTGGGTTGCAAAGCGAAATCAATGTGACCCCTTTTATTGATGTTGTATTGGTGTTGCTTATTGTTTTTATGGTTGCTGCACCTTTGGCAACATCTGTCATTCCCGTTCAGCTTCCTTCTATAACTCAAGTACCTTCAGTGGTTCAGTCTGATGAACCTCTTTATGTTACGTTGCAAAAAGATCGTTCTCTTTACATTGGTGATCATCTTGTAGAACAAGCAGCTTTGAGAGAAGCTTTGTTGAGGGAAACTACGCAAAATTTAGAGACAAAAATTTTAATCAAAGCCGATAGCGAAATTGATTATGGTGCTGTCATCGATTTATTAAATCAAATACGCATGGCTGGATATAATAAAATCGGTCTTGTAGGATTGCAAAACTCTACCAATCTTACCTCAAAAGGTGTGATCAATAATAAAACCACAGGGGTAGCGGACGCTACTGTCGATGGAGCGGGTGGTAACGTTGTGGGGCATGTGGATGCCGTAACAACGGGCACTGCGGTAAACGCTAATATTTCAGGAGCTGCTTCTGACCAGTGATAAAAAACAGCCTTTGTTGTAGGAAGCAAAGCATATGACTCAAAATCGTAGAGTGAAATTGATAGAGGGTTCTTTCGTGGATTTATTAAACCAAATACGCATGGGTTTGATATTACGCAGGGGGTTCATATATTGAATCGGTTTTTTAAGATTAAGCTCTACTAATCTTGCCTCAAGAGGTACGATCAAGAAAAACAGCAGGCGCGATTGTTGTGTGTCTTAATACATCTTAAAGCCCTTTTTGCGACGGTGTTCATAAATGGTATAACGGTAAAGCCCCCCGTAAAATAATAAAAAATCTATTGAACCTCACTATCTTTATGCTTAACAAAAGAGCAAGTGAGCACCATTATAGTATTTATATTTTCTCCCAATGTTGTGACAGTGCTGAGTACAAGTATTCATTATAGGTATTTTTCCATTTTTTATCTACATTCTAGCTACGTTTGGAACGTGAGAGACATATTTTTTATTGATGTAATATAAATAGATTTGCAATGAAAGAATCTTACAGTATTGGGATTTCTCATTTGAGTTGCAAGATAATTAATTATTATAAATCAATATGATGTATAGATTGTAGACATTACAAGCGGTATGTGGGCTCTCAATGATTAATGCCAATGTTTTTGTTATGGGGGAGGGGTGTCCGGTGATAACGAAGTTTTGTATAGCGCAAGAAACGTAATTGAGAGATGATTGTTTAGAGGTTCCGTTTAGTAAAAAACTTTGAGAGCACATGCGCACTCCTTCTACACTTTAAAAGCCCAAAGGACTTCCAATGAAAGAGTGGTTGCGAGTGTTATATTTTGAGAGTAGCGATTTTTTCAGAGCTTCTTAAGTATGCCCCGTTGAACCAAAACCTCCTGTTCCACGGCTCTCGTTATGGCTTTGGGTATTTTGCTCTGGTTCAATGGCGCAAACATTGACTTGGGATACGGGAGCGATGACTGTTTGGGCAATGCGCATTCCCCGTTGGATAGAAAAGTCTTCTTGTCCTAAATTGATAAGAAGGACTTTGACTTCACTTCCGGATAATCACACTCAATCGTTCTTGGAGTGTTGAGGCATGTGATGGCGTGTTTTAAGGCTAAGGCAGAGTGTGGATGGATGCGTGCTTCAAGCCCCCCGTGATAAATGAAAAATGAGACCTGTTGGAATAAGTGCCCGCTGCCCAAGGGCAAAGAACAAGCGTTTCTTCTTTACCAATTGCTGTTTGTAAATCCAAGACCGGCAGAACCAGCCGTTGCGTAGTGAGGAAGTTTCCTTGTCCCAAGCGCAAGACGCTGAAGGGATAAAGTCAGGGCATGTGAAGATTGAGAAGAGACAGAGGAAGAGTAAGGATGATTGTTTAGAGGTTCCGTTTAGTAAAAAAACTTTGAAAGCAAACGCGCACTCCTTCTACACTTTAAAAGCCCGAAAGACTTCCAGTGAAAGAGTGGTTAGAATAAGCGAGTGTTATATTTTGAGAGTAGCGATTTTTCAGAGCTTCTTAAGTATGCCCCGTTGAACCAAAACCTCCTGTTCCACGGCTCTCGTTATGGCTTTGGGTATTTTGCTCTGGTTCAATGGCGCAAACATTGACTTGGGATACGGGAGCGATGACTGTTTGGGCAATGCGCATTCCCCGTTGGATAGAAAAGTCTTCTTGTCCTAAATTGATAAGAAGGACTTTGACTTCACCACGGTAATCACTATCAATTGTTCCTGGAGTGTTGAGGCATGTAATGCCGTGTTTTAAGGCTAAGCCAGAGCGTGGACGTATTTGTGCTTCAAAACCTGGTTGAAGATGAAAGATCAGACCCGTTGGGATAAGGGCGCGTTGCCCCGGTGTGAGGACCACGGTTTCTTCTTCTCCAATTGCTGCACGTAGATCAAGACCCGCAGAACCAGCCGTTGCGTAGTGAGGAAGTTCTAAACCTTGTCCGTGTGCAAGACGCTGAACGGATAAAGTCTGGGCATGTGAAGATTGAGAAGAGACAGGGTGATTGTTTAGAGGGGTGTTGGTTTCAGAGTGCGACATGATCAAGGCATTTCCAAAATATGAGGTCTAGAAAGAAATGGTACTTTAACAAAAGATATCCATAAAACCAAGTCGATAAAGGTTTGTTGATATAGGTTGTCCCCAGAGCTTGCTGATCTAGAATATTCCAAAACACCATCTGACACCATTAATGGTATTTTTCAATAATGGCATCATCAATGATGGCTTATACCTAAGGACATGCGCTTATTTGAGATCTAAATTATGTTTACAGATAAGATTTTTTAGATACTACCAATAAGAATACCCGTGGCAAAAACCAGAGCACCACCAATGATGACCTGTAAAGAGGCGCGCCAAAAGGGAGTTGACATGAATTTGTTTTGGATCCAGACGATTGCGCCTAGTTCGAAAAAAACAATGATAAATGCAATAACTGTCGCTACATAAAAAGAGTTGATCAAATAGGGAAGAGTATGGCCCAACCCCCCTAATGTTGTCATAATGCCGCTGGCAAGACCTCTTTTTAATGGCGAACCACGCCCTGATAATTTACCGTCATCGTGGGCTGCTTCCGTGAAACCCATCGAAAGTCCTGCACCAATAGAAGCTGAAAGCCCTATCAAAAAAGTTTGATGTGTGTCTCCTGTGGCAAAAGCTGCTGCAAAAATGGGGGCAAGGGTAGAGACAGAGCCATCCATTAATCCTGCAAGACCTGGTTGAATCCAAGTCAAAAGTGTTTGTCTTTGCGTTTTCGAAGGTTTTTTTACGGTGTTATTGGCCACTGTTGTTTTTTTAGAGGGATGGCTACTCTTGCTTTTTACAAGAGAAGTTCGGTCACATAATGAACCGATAGTGTTTGCACGATTATGGCAAGTAAGGCACAAAAGTTCCTTATAATTTTCAAGCTCTTGAAGCCCCATGGCGGTAAAAACCGCCGCTTCCTTAGAGGAATAAGATTCTAGAGCTTTTGCATATTTCAAATAGAGCGCTGCATGCTGCTCTTTTACTTTGAGCGCTTGAAGCATCATTTTTTGTGCTGAACGAAAGAACAGAGCTTTACGTTGTACAAATGAAAAAAACGATCTCAACATTTTCTGTCCCTCTGCACTTTAGAATAGTTCTAAACCATAAGAAAAATAAACCAAAAGTCAATCTAAAAGTTAAAAACTGAAAAATTGCAAAAAGGTTGCACTGAGAAAAAAGAGTGCTGGGAAGTCAAGAAAGCAAAGGAGATTTATCAAGAAGTATGGTCACATGAAAGAAATGATTGCGTGAAAAAATTAAGAGACAATGTGCTTTATTTTGCTAAAGGGGCGTTTGAATGAAGTGTTTCAATGTATTGATGCTCGAGAATGTAGGGAAAGAAATAGGCTTGGCGTCATCATTCATTTTATGCGTTCAAAAGACTTGTAACAGCTCTTGGAATTTGAGATGATTCTTTAAAAGAGACCTTTTTCAAGGGACAAAAGCCCATTTCGCGAAGGGACCCTGTGAAGAGTATAGAAGGGTAGAGCGATAAAATTTCCATGAAATAATATAAACTCCATTGAGTCTTCTTAATCTTTACGCTTCATAAAAGAGCAAGCCGGCATCATCATACACCTTAGCTCCCAGTGTTGCGACAGTCTTTAGCACGGTTTATTATGGGTATGGCATTTTATTGTACAGTTTTACGCCACTCGATCCCGCTTGTGGAGATGTAAGCCGGTATTCTTATGATATTTATGCGCATTTTAGCGTTGTTACAGCTTTTGCATTTAGGTGGATTTGTTAGCGTGTAACGAATTATCTTTTGTGCTGTAATTGCAGGGACAGATAAAGGTGGGAGTGCATAAATGAAGAGATATTATCATATTAAATTGTTTGATCACACATAAAAATTTATGCTTTATGAAGGGCATTTATTGCCTTGTAACTTGCCTGATATCTTGCATGAAAGCCCAAAATTCAGTAGGATTCCTCTCATTTCAAAACTTCTTATATTGAAGCAATTCAAATCATTTTCTTGTGTATCACAAGGAGGGGTGTGGGTGCTGTATTTTTATTTAAAGTATGGGATGAGTTGAAATGTGAGAAGTGCATAATCTCTACGCGTTAACAAACGTTTTTGATGTTTTTAAAAAAGAGCGAAATTGTGCAGATAAAAAAGGGAGCATATATGGAAAATAGTGATGGTTTGAAATTTTGGCGGCTTTCTGAAAAACTAACAATACTGCAGGCAGCGCTTTTAATAGTTGGATTAAATCCAGGAAAGTATTTGTTTGTCAACAAATTAGAACCAGAAAAAAGTGATATTTACGAAGATAACCTTTCCGTATCATCAGAGAAAACTGCTAATTTCCGTGCAGCCTATCATGCTATCGTTCAAGCGGGAAAAAGCAATCGATTAGAGATAGAATGGTCGTACTATAATTTTTCGGATTTTATAGATGCAGATTCCTCATATGTTCGCGTTGATGATTTAAAAGAATGGCTTTCATCGCGTGGTCTGTACCCTCCATTTTTTTCCCTGAGGATGATGCTGCTGAGACTAAGGACCAAAAATATGCGTTTCAAGATCCAACGCATCCACGTTATGCTCCAAAGCTTGCAGCTATTGTTGCGGCATGGGAAGCGGTGAGTGAGGCTGAGGGTGGTAAAACTGTTAAAGGAACGCTTATAAAGTGGCTTAGTGACAATGCCGTTCAGTACAAGTTGGTGGATGATAATAATTTACCAAGAGAGAAGCTCATTGAGGAATTAGCGGCTGTTGCGAATTGGGAACCTACCGGAGGGGCGCCTAAGACACCTGCCAGCTCTCTTTTATCAAAAGAAAAAAAATAAAAAGATCACTAAAATTGTGCTGTTTTTTTTGATAATTTTGAAGATAATCTCTTTTTCTGGGGGAGATTTTTACTTTTCTTCCCTAGATTATAAGTAGTTGTTTTTCAATGAAAATAATTTTTATAGTGTTCCTCTGACTGTTCAGACGGGGGAAAATAGACATTTTGGGGCAGTAAAATTTACCCTGTAGTTTTCGTAACTTACCTCTCTATTTTTGTTTGATTTTTTTGGTCATTTTTAAAATCCGTTGTCAATTTAAGGAGTGCAACATGATTAAAGTTAATCTTTTTTTTACTATGCGTAAAAGTGTGAAAATTTTTCGGGGAAATGTACGGATATTTGGCAATGTGTTGCGGATGAGGTGGTACATAAATCGTTTAGAATAGGCGTATTATCGTGTTGGTTAAAGTTTGAATGATTGCTGTTATTCAAATAGTCGAAGTTGAGCGTTGTTACAGCTTTTGCATTTAGGTGGATTTTTTAGCGTGTAACGAATTATCTTTTGTGCTGCAATTTCAGGGGTAGGTTTAAGGGTGGGGGTGCATAAATGAGAGAGAGATATTATCATATCAAACAGTGTTCAATTTATCGCATTGCATTTGTGTGAATATAGCTGATCAAATTTTATTTATCATGTAGAGTGGGGAAAAGTTAACAATATTAATTGAATATAAAAAAACATAAACTGTAATCTGAATTACAGTTTATGTTATTAAGTATTAAATAAGCTTACTGTTTAAACTGTATTTAAGTGAAACGTTGTTTAAACGAGCATCCACGCACTGTCTGCAAAAGCATCAAATGCTTTTTGACCCGGTGTACGATAGGGAGCCCGCTTTTTAGAAAACAACCATGAAAAATACGCAATAAGACCCCAAAGTGCTGGTGCAAGTCCCATCATAACTCCTACCTTTACAACACCTTTTTTAAAATCTTGTTCAGTGCTTTGTGTTGAAATATGATCCATAATCATATCAATAGCTTTAACAACTTTATTTTCTTTTGACACTGTAGAAGCAAAACTAGAACCTTGAGAATGACTATTCAAATAATAAGCATTAGCTTCCAAAACCTGTGAAAAGAAAAAGGCTATTGTAACAATATATAACGCGATTTTTTGAAATATTTTCATTATAATGATCCAAATTTAAATAATGATCCAAATTTAAAAGATTTAATCAAAAAAGTTTTTTCATTACACTCTCTAAACAAAACAAAAAAAGCACCGTGGCATCCTATGATGCATAATTTCATTATGTGTTTAATGTGCTGTTAATACAAAGTGTTTAATTGCACATTTTGTATTATATTTTTATGTAATTTCCATAGTTTATTGATTCTGTCAACTTTTCAATTTTAGTTTTTAACTTAAATTATAAGCTGTAGTTTTTTTGTTAATTTAGAAATAAGTTTAAATTATATTATTGTTTTTATTGTATTTATTGTATTTATTGTATTTATTGTATCATCTGTTTTGGTAAGTCGTAAACGCAATTCTATATTATTAACGGAGATATTTTTAATATACAAAATGTTTTTTAAGTAAACAAAATGTAGTTTTATTGTGGTGTAAATGACATATGTTCTGTATGAATTTTTCAAATTTCATAGTATTTTATAAAAATGCTATGGATTATTGATGCAATTTTTAAGATATATTGCGGTGTGAAGTAATCGTTTTTTGTTATCTCGTAAAAACACTATTTTGTGGTATGGTGATGTAAGTTCTGTGTTTAGCGTTATCGTTATCAATCGGTTATCATATGGTAAGTAAACTAATATTATTCAGATTATATAAGCATTATTAGCTCTCTTTACAGAAATAGATGCGTTCAAAGATGAATGGAGTATTCTGTGTAGTCTTAAAGCGTTTGAATCATTAAATGCTCTTTATTTTTCTTTTCAAAAATGCTGGCTTTTTCATCCGCTTCATCCGTATTGAGGGACGTAAATAAACAAGTTGTGAGGTCGAATATCTTTTGGTAAATTGAGCGATTGAACACTTCAAGAGCGCGAAGAACAAGGGATTATTTGTTATGCCAAATTATGAAAAATTTTTTTCAATCTTGGAAAGATATTCCCATTGCGGCAAATCATATAAAGTTTAAGCAACGGCAGCACGGTTTTTTGTGCAATGAAATGATAAATATGTACAACATCTCGGTAATCTCCGTGGGAAACTTTACCAGATCAATAGTACGGATAGTGTCTTCTGCTTACCCCAAATCGCAGATATTTCAAAACAACAACGGTGGAGAATGAATGTTGGATATGTTCTAGGGAAGGTTGCAAAAAATGGCTAAAAAGTTCTCAAAAAAAATACCAAAAATGACGAAAGGAGCGGTTGCCCACTCCTTCGTTCCTATCTCCCCTTTCGGGGAAGCGGCCACCATTACTGATGCCGTATATGGTGATACATATACGCTTATTTTTTTCAAAAGTCAATAGTGTAAATGCGGTAAATGTTTGAGCATCAGAGCTACAACTTTATGAAAATCTTCGCTGGATAATCTTGGAACAGTACGTGAGCAACTTAAACGACTTACAGAAACTGTTGTGACATAATTGCAGATAATCCATGCTTTTTTATTTTCTATGGGAGATTGTATTGGATACGCAGCGGGATTATTGGGTTGTGATTTCGTTGAAAAAGGTAAAACTGTCACATTTCCATATAATTTTGCATTCTTAGAAAGCACTAAAACAGGCCGCTTTTTCCAAAATTCAGGGAGTATCGAATCATGAGGAAAATCGCACCAAAAAACTTGTCTGATGCGTGGTGCCGATTTGATTCGTGGTTTTATGTGAGGTGGTTTTTTGTAAGGAGCATTTAAATCTCTTTCTCTTATATGCTCGCGCCATGCATTATAATCATGTTCCATCATAACACATGGTTCTTCAAGTTTGGTTATATCTAAGGAAATAGGTGATAGGGTAGAAGGCGCTGTGTTCTTATCTTCAGCCATAGCAGACCATTTATATTTATCGGTCCCCTCACTTATTATTTTACGGCTTTTCTATCACGAGTTTTTATCAAAATGTTGCTCATAAGTACAGAGAGGTGAAACCATAAAATGGATATATCTGCTTATTTTTGTCTTTTGCGTACAACGCTAGAGGAGGGATGTTGGTGATAGGAGGGATATTGGTGATAGGTGGGTTGTTGGGTTGGTTTGGCGGTGGGTGGTTTTGGGTGGTGATTGGTGACTGGAGGGTTGTTGGTTTAGGGGGAAGCGATTGGAGAGAACGAGTGCACGCGGCTTCATTTCTATTTTATGGTTAGAGTTTCTTATTGCTTGAAAGGAGTCCTTTTGAGGCAACATAAAAACTGATAAGCATGTAAAATAGACTAGCAACGACATTCCAGCCGGCAAATGAAAGAAAAAGAAAGCGTGCGGATGCTTCAGAACAAGAAGGGGGATGAATGTTGTTTAATTGGTTAAGAAGCTGGTTAATGTCTGAGGTTTTTCTCACTGCGCTTAAACCACAACTGAGGGGGGCTGCCCAAAAGCCATATTCAACACCTGCATGATAAATGGCTAAAACAAGGCTTATACACATTAAGACAAAAACACACAAAAATAAAAGTTGTATCCAAGCAGACATGCGAAAAAAACATGCCCCAAAACCTGCTAAGAGCAAAAAGGGTATGGCACCATAATAGGGAAAACGCTCTATGAGACACAAATCGCAAGGAAGATACCCTCCAAAATATTCAAAACCAAGGGCAAGACCTATTGTAGCGGACAAGCAAAAAGCGAGAAAAAAAGCCCATAAACTTTGTTCTTTTCTGCTGGGTTCAAGATGAAGGTGCTTGTATAAAAGTGGGTGAGAAGACAAAACGCACGCCATTAAGTCTGTTCCTTATAAAAGCTTTTTGTTTAAAAAAGCTATGAAAATCCCATAAATTAAAACGAGACTAACACAACCAATGAGAATAATCCATTTGAAATTCTGTACTAGAAAATTCATTGCTTTTTGCCCAAAATGTTTAATCAGCCACGCGAGAAGATAAAAACGAGCGCCTCTAGAAAAAATACAAATAAGAATGAAAAGTTCAAGACGTACACTCATTACACCGGCCAAAATTGTGACAATTTTGATGGGGGGAAGATGAAAAAAACCTGATGTTATCAGTAAAATGACTAGAAATTGCAGGGTTGCACTATTTTTCAGAGATTCAAAACTTTCAACCTTACCATAAATTTCTAAAATGGGTTTGGCAAGAGTATCATAGGCAAAATGTCCGATAAACCAACCGGCAATGCCTCCTAATACAGAACAGATAGTCGCAATCAAAGCATAGCGATAAACTCGCTTTTGATGGATAAGCAGCATCGGAATATATAAAACATCTATGGGAATTGGAAAAACAGAACTTTCAATAAAGGCAATGAAACCAAGCCAGTGTGGTGCAGTACGCCGATTTGCCAAAGAAATCGTCCAAAGCTTTAATTTGTTTAATATCATGAGGCTTTCTATAAATTTAAGAGGTAAAGACTTTACAAATGAGATTGTTATAAATCCGGTAGAGAAATCCAATAAAGAAAATATTTCATAAAACAGATAAGAAAATGATATGAATTCTTAAAAAATGAGAAGTCTGCTGTTGACGAATCTGTGCTTCTTCATATAGTGCAAAGGAATAATCGACAAGTCTGTATTTTAAGTCCTGTCTTTTGTAGCAATGTGCGGGTGTGGTGGAACTGGTAGACGCGCCAGACTCAAAATCTGGTTCCGAGAGGAGTGTCGGTTCGAGTCCGACCACCCGCACCATCTCATAGAGATTTTCCTTTATCCTGTTATGGCGTATCATGTTAATTTATAAAACATGTGGGATTTATAAATAGTGTTCACTGTTTTGCATGTTGAATGAAAAACCTCGAATACCATAGGATTCTTTCATTTTAAGTTTGTTTATTTTAAGTTTATTTATAGTAAATTAACCGAAATCATGTCTTTTGTACATTGCAAGCTAGATGCGCTATTGTGGAATGAAATTTTACAAAATGTGGAATGAAATTTTACAAAAAATGAATAAAAATGCCTCTTAATAAACCGTTTCAAGGGCATCATTGGGGGGTAGGAGTATATGATGGATGGTGCCAGCTTGCACTTTTATGAAGTGTAAAGATGATGCTCTATAGATTTTATATTCTTGTGGGCGTTATTGCAAAATGGGCGTCAGGGTTTTGAGAGATGTTTCTTGAAAACACGCATGTGAATTACCAACCCAAGTGTCTTGGATTTGAGTGTGTTTGGGATTTGAGTGTGTTTGGGATTTGAGTGTGTTTGGTTTGGAGCGCTGTCGTATGACATGAGGGGCGTGATCCAAAAAAGTCCCGTGAGAAACACAAGCATGAGGCAATGCGTAAACTCCTTTCTTTAAAAGACAGAGCTGTAGAGGCCTAAAAGATAGTGCTTTAGAGGCTTTGAAAGTCGTAAAACCGAAGTAAAAAGAAATAGTAAGGTTGGAAACTGGTTTTTGCCTTGACAATTTCATATTCTCCCCAAATGAAGCTGTCTCCCCGTTACAGAAATTACATAAACAGAGAACCGCAATATCCTCTCTCTACTCTGGTATACAATAGCTGTAAACACTGTCATTTGAAGTGTGGTCATATAGGGTCTGTAAACTTCCTTGAAACGTTACAGTAATTTTTTTTCAGTGTGTGTTGGATATTCTTAAGAGTGTTTGTTTTACTTTAGGTTTAAGGGCATTCCATGGGGAGGCGCCAAGAGGAGCCTGCCCCAAGAGTCCCCAAGAGTTGTTGTGTTTTTACAAACGGACATGATTTTAGAAATGGGTTTTAGAATCTTGATCCTTTGAGAGTGGGGAGGCAAGTCAACATCATCCTATAAAACTGCAATTGATGCACAATATCCATAGTTCTTTTAAAGAAACATCTCTTAATAACTGCTCTCATTTATTTTACGATGGTAGCCAGTGGTATGATGGTAAAGCTTTTATATTCTAAATGTATACATGAAAGGGGGAGAGGATAGGAGCTTGCTTTAAAAGAGGGAGAGGCTTTATTGTTTTGTGACGATTTGTTTACAGTTTAGTCTTGGTTTTTAGAATCTGCGTCTTTTTAGGAGGAAAAGAGGCATAAAAAAAACCCCGTTTTAACAGGGTTTTTTAAGAGTTCAATTTTTCTACAAAACTTAGAATTTATAAGCGATACCAAAGCGAACATCATGCGTTTGAGAAGAGATTTCAAGGTTATCGTCTGCAAATTTCTTTTTCAAAAAATCTGAATAACGATATTCTGTACGCATGATGATATTATCTGTCATTGCAAGATCAAAACCACCACCAATAGTGTAACCAAACATTGTTTTTGTTTTATCTAACACATCGCCAGAAGCAAAAACTGTCGAATCTTCTTGTGATTTTGATAAAAGTGACATGATATATTGCATTTGTGTATAGGCTATACCCCCTGCAACATAAGGCATAAGACGATGGGAAGCAAAACCAATACGCGCGCGTGCAGCACCAGACCATTTTTCTTTCAATGTTACACTGCTGACAACAATGTCACCATAGTTGGGTATCGTTTCATCCTGAGCTGCAGGTTTTATGATAGGAATCCCAGCTTCTTTAAAGGCAATGTTAATAGAGTCTAATTCATCTAGAATTTTCTTTCCATTGTCTGTTTGGGTACTTTTCCTCCCAGACCAGACTATGTCCGTATCAAAACCGAAAACAAGGTTCTCTCCCAGATCAATATTAGAACCTGCATACAAACCTGCTCTCAATCCTGATGGTTTCGGTGATAAATCTCTATCAACCCAAGCCCATTTTCCGTCCCTGGCTTCTTTTGCGTAATCTAGAGTATTTTTACTGGAAAAATATCCAATTTGTCCTCCAAAATAAAAACCAGACCAAGAAAAAGGCGCAGAAACAGTAACCGGTGTGATACGTGACGATGAATCATTTTGCAATGAAACCTTCGGTTTTGATTGCTCAAAGATTACCGTATCTGCTGCTTGCGCTGTTGAAGTGGTAATGAAAGTGAAAATAGATAGTGCGATTAAATATTTTGTTTTCATAAAAACATCCCCAATTCATTTCGGATACAAATCGTATTATATACAAATTGGTTAAAAAAATCTATAGTTAATATCATTATGAAAACTAAAATACGTATAAAATCTATAATTAACCATATTAAAGTGTTTTTAAAACTTGTTTTCGTGCTATTATTCCGCGTTTTTCTTAATTTTTCAGGGTTTGTATATATTCCTTCAGTGTTTTCTATGTTTTAGAAAAAAATATAGTATAGTAAATAAGATTTTAATTTTTTTAAAGAACCATTATTATATATATATATTAAAAACACTCTTTGTTATTCAGTGTTAAATATATTGTCTATAATGATTGATATCATTGTGCTTAATATTCAATTGATCGTAAAAAATACATATTGGCACCATCACATTCTTTGCTCGTTTCTGATATTGCGTAGCTTTGTATTGCGATAGCCTTTTGAGCACTTGAGAGGATGAGCGACTTTATTTCTTTATTTCTTTTTTATCTATATGCCACTTTTGCTTATAACAATCCAAGCGAATAGTTTTGATTGATTGAATGGGATATGAAGAATAAGAAGGAGCAAAGTGCGAGAATCTGATGTTTCATGAGGTTTCTCATGCACCATGTAAAACGATAAATTCTTCTTTTCGTTCGCTTAAAGCCGGAACGTGGATGAGAGCCTAAAAACTGAATGTCGTTGGCAATTTTAAAGAGATTAGCGCGTGCACTCAGGTTTTTGTGGAAATGGGTGAGGGCGTCATGATGGGTAAATGCTCCAAAATTTTTTGCGAACTGTCAAGGGTATCCCCGTCAGAGAGCTGATTGTTTCAGTAAAGGCCAAAACCTTTCGGTGCATTGAGTTTTTTCCAACAGCTGTTCCTCTATTGAGCACTTCTATCTTCACGCTTCATAAAGGAGACATTTCTCAATGCTCCCAAACCCATTTCATGGCGGTGGCTCGTGAATGGTATAAAGATAAAGCCATTGAGCCCCCCTTATCTTTACGCTTCATAAAGAATCAAGCCGGTACGATCATTATATTTACCAGCTCGTGGGTGTTGTGACAGCCCTCTCCACAATGTTGTGACAGTTCTTGGCACTTGAGGCGGTTCGTTAGAGGCGTTTTTAGTCATTTCTTATTTTATACAACTTCTATCCATACATTTATCCCGCTTGTGATGTGGAAGTAAGTGATTTTGATTGATTTAACATGGGACAGATTTAAAATGAGAAAATCCTACGGTATTCAGGATTCTCATTCAATATGAATGACGCGAGATTATCATTATAGATAAATACATTATCTCATTGAGACAAGAGCAGAAATATGGACCAGAGCCTAAAATGAACGCTGTGGGTAATCGTTATCGGTCATCGTCGGGGTGTAAACACCCCGATCTTTTGACAGAAAGATTTGTTTTAAGACGTTTGCATCTTTTTTTAGTGAGTTGTTTATTGGGGAGAAATCATCTTTTTGGGATCAACCAGCCGGTCATAATCAGCTCCAGAAACGCCAGCTTTTATTGCTTCTGCGCGCAAAGTTGTATCATTTTTATGCGCTGCTTTGGCAATTTCAGCAGCTTTTTCATAGCCAATTTCTGGTGCAAGAGCTGTGACTAACATGAGTGAGCGCTCCATGAGCGAGTGAATATGAATGCGATTGGCTCGTAATCCTTGAATGCAATGTTCATCAAAAGAGCGCATGCAATCACCAAGAAGGGTAATTGATTGTAAAACGTTATAGCCAATAACAGGTTTATAAACGTTGAGTTCAAAATGTCCTTGGCTTGCGGCAAAGGTTACGCTGGTGTGATTGCCAAAAACTTGGCATGCGACCATGGTTAAGGCTTCACATTGCGTGGGATTAACTTTGCCTGGCATGATGGAAGATCCGGGTTCATTTTCGGGAAGACTGAGTTCCCCTAAACCTGAACGTGGTCCTGAGCCCAAAAATCGAATGTCATTAGCAATTTTAAACAGATCAGCAGCAAGAGCATTCAAGCTCCCATGGAAATGCGCAAGGGCTCCATGATGGGCGAGTGCTTCAAATTTATTGCTGGCAGTTTGAAACGTTATTCCTGTGAAAGCGCTCACTGTTTGCGCAAAAGCAATGTCAAAACCTTTTGGCGCATTTAGTCCTGTGCCAACAGCCGTGCCACCTTGAGCAAGCATGTGGACATCGGTTAGAGCATTTTCAATGCGCTGAAGATTGGCTTCTAATGCGGCACGATAGCCTGAAAATTCTTGTCCTAAGGTTAAAGGCGTTGCATCTTGGGTATGGGTGCGGCCGATTTTAATGATGTCTGCAAATTCTTGCTCTTTTTGTTTTAGTGTAGCAATAAGAGCTTCAAGGATTGGCAGTAAGTGTTGGCGTGTTTGCAACGTGGTGGCAATGTGAAGCGCTGTGGGAAAGGAATCGTTCGATGATTGACTCATATTGACATGGTCATTGGGATGAACTGGTTTTTTGCTTCCAAGTTTTCCTCCCAAAATCTTACTGGCACGATTAGCAATGACTTCATTGACATTCATATTGCTTTGTGTGCCAGAACCTGTTTGCCAGACGGAGAGTGGGAAATGCGTATCAAAATCGCCGGCAAGCACTTCATCGGCGGCGGCAATAATTGCTTTTCCAATATTTGCTGGTAGTTTTCCTTTGTCCATATTTACAACAGCTGCAGCTTTTTTGATAAGGACTAAGGCATAGATGATGGCAAGAGGCTGCTTTTCACTGCCAATATTAAAATTATGCAGTGAACGTTCAGTTTGTGCTCCCCAATAACGATCTTGACGTACCGAAATCGTTCCAAAGCTATCCGTTTCCTGACGTGTTTCAACCATGATAAGATCCTTTTTTGTTCACGGGTTCTTAAAAAAGCTAAATAACGCGAAAG
Organism: Bartonella sp. MR110HLJHH; assembly: GCF_042194225.1. Taxonomy (NCBI): domain Bacteria; kingdom Pseudomonadati; phylum Pseudomonadota; class Alphaproteobacteria; order Hyphomicrobiales; family Bartonellaceae; genus Bartonella; species Bartonella sp. MR110HLJHH. The sequence goes on from NZ_JBHIMQ010000002.1 coordinate 158,626, forward strand.
TGCAATGAGAGGCAAGACTTTGAAGCTTCATTTAGAGAAATTATTTTATGGCTATTCTTGACATTAAGAGATGCAGATTTTATATCTAACTTATACTAGCACTCTCAAGCTATGAGTGCTAGCAAGAACTTTTAAGATTAATGCAATTATGTTCAGTTTTAAGGATTTAAAACATGGCTAATATACAATTCCGCCCACTTCACGACCGTGTCGTTGTCCGTCGGGTTGAATCTGAAAATAAAACGGCTGGTGGGATTATCATCCCTGATACAGCAAAAGAAAAACCTCAAGAAGGCGAAGTGATTGCTGTTGGCAATGGCGCTCTCGATGATAACGGAAAGCGTGTGCCTTTAGAAGTCAAAACAGGAGACCGTATCCTCTTTGGAAAATGGTCTGGAACTGAAGTCAAGATTAATGGGGAAGACCTCCTCATCATGAAAGAATCTGACATTATGGGAATTATGGGCTAATTGAAGCGCTTAACTTTTCATTGTGTACTATTTTGAGAAAACTCCAAGGAGAAATTAAATGGCTGCTAAAGAAGTCAAATTTGGCCGTGAAGCGCGTGAGCGTTTGTTGCGCGGTGTCGACATCCTTGCTAATGCTGTTAAGGTGACACTCGGCCCTAAAGGTCGTAATGTGGTGATTGATAAATCATTCGGTGCGCCTCGCATCACAAAAGATGGTGTATCCGTTGCAAAGGAAATTGAACTTGAAGATAAGTTCGAAAATATGGGTGCACAAATGTTGCGCGAAGTTGCTTCTAAAACCAATGATATCGCTGGTGATGGAACAACAACAGCAACTGTTTTAGGACAAGCTATTGTGCAAGAAGGCGTTAAAGCTGTTGCTGCTGGCATGAACCCAATGGATCTTAAACGCGGGATTGATGCTGCTGTGGATGAAGTGGTGGCAAACCTCTTCAAAAAAGCAAAAAAAATCCAAACTTCAGCAGAAATTGCACAAGTAGGAACTATTTCTGCTAATGGTGCTGCTGAAATCGGTAAAATGATCGCTGATGCTATGGAAAAAGTGGGCAATGAAGGCGTCATTACCGTAGAAGAAGCTAAAACTGCTGAAACGGAATTAGAAGTCGTTGAAGGAATGCAATTTGACCGTGGGTATCTTTCCCCTTATTTTGTCACAAATGCTGAGAAAATGGTCGCTGATCTTGATGATCCTTACATTCTCATTCACGAAAAGAAATTGTCTAATTTGCAATCTCTTCTTCCAGTGCTTGAAGCTGTTGTGCAATCTGGAAAACCACTTCTCATTATCGCTGAAGATGTGGAAGGTGAAGCTTTGGCAACGCTCGTGGTTAACAAGTTGCGTGGTGGTTTGAAAATTGCTGCTGTAAAAGCACCTGGATTTGGTGATCGCCGTAAAGCCATGTTAGAGGATATCGCAATCTTGACATCCGGACAGGTTATTTCTGAAGATGTGGGCATTAAACTTGAAAATGTCACTTTGGATATGCTTGGACGTGCAAAGAAAGTGAATATTTCTAAAGAAAACACCACCATTATTGATGGTGCTGGACAAAAGTCTGAAATTACTGCTCGCGTCAATCAAATCAAGGCTCAGATCGAAGAAACAACTTCTGACTATGACCGTGAGAAATTGCAAGAAAGACTTGCTAAACTCGCTGGTGGTGTTGCTGTTATCCGCGTGGGTGGTGCAACAGAAGTTGAAGTGAAAGAAAAGAAAGACCGTGTTGATGATGCTTTGAATGCAACACGTGCTGCTGTTGAAGAAGGTATTGTTGCTGGTGGTGGTACCGCATTGTTGCGTGCAGCAAATGCGTTGACCGTTAAAGGAAGCAATCCTGACCAAGAAGCAGGTATTCATATCGTTCGTCGTGCTCTTCAAGCGCCAGCACGTCAAATCGCAACCAATGCCGGTGAAGAAGCCGCTATTATTGTGGGCAAAGTGCTGGAAAATAATGCTGACACTTATGGTTACAATACTGCCACGGGTGAATTTGGTGATTTGATTGCTTTGGGAATTGTTGATCCAGTGAAAGTTGTGCGTTCTGCTCTCCAGAATGCGGCTTCAATTGCTAGCCTTCTGATTACAACAGAAGCAATGGTTGCTGAAGTTCCAAAGAAAGATACACCAATGCCTCCAATGCCTGGTGGCGGAATGGGTGGAATGGGCGGAATGGATTTCTAAGCTCTTATTCCATAGAAGTAATAAAGAAACGGGCTTTCTGTGCCCGTTTTTTTTAATGCTTTTTCACGTTTTGCAACCGGTGAATTTGGTGATTTGATTACTTTCAAGAATTGTTGATCCAGTGAAAGTTTTTGCGTTCTGCTCTCCAGAATGCGGCTTCAATTGCTAGCCTTCTGATTACAACAGAAGCAATGGTTGCTGAAGTTCCA
>NZ_JBHIMQ010000002.1:161106-185492 GCF_042194225.1 Bartonella sp. MR110HLJHH
AAGAAAGATACACCAATGCCTCCAATGTTTAGGTGGCGGAATGGGTGGAATGGGCGAAATGGATTTCTAAGCTCTTATTCCTTAGAAGTAATAAAGAAACGGGCTTTCTGTGCCCGTTTTTTTTAAATGCTTTTTCGCTTTTCGTACAGTTCTTCCTTTTATGATAGTGATCTTATAGCATTTTGTTATTTTTCATTGGTTGATGTATCGCCATTGTGAATAGATCTCTCTCTTTATTCATGACTTTTTCTCTTGTATTTATGAGATGTTTTTATTGTGCGGGGATCGTGGTTTTCTTTGAAAATATTTTATTGATAAAAATACAACTTTTTGATTTATAGTCATTTCTTTCTTGTACAGTTCTATTTTTTCATTTTAAGTTTATGTATGCACCATTAAAAAATCTTGTGTTTGTACTTTCGTGTTTGCGCTTTAGAAGGGCAAATAGTTTTTATGAACCAACGCAAGAGTTCGTGCTCATTGAAAGTTGAAGAGAGAAAGTTGGACAGAGCATGTTAGGTCTTGTTTGTTTTTTTATGAATAAGATGCTGGTGTTTAAGATTTTGTATGAAAACAAAATTTAAGGTTTGCTCTGTTAAAGGGCTTTTGTATACTGGGACAAGCATATCTCTGTTTGGTTAATCTCTGCAATAGAAAGACAGCCTCATTGAGGAAGAATGTAAAGGCATATAATCACTCGTCTTGTCATCATCTTTTTGCTTTACGACTTTTAAAGGTATTTATAGTAATATCTTATTAAATAATGAAGATGATGCCTCAAACTTTTGTTGCTTGCGTATCTTTTTGGATGCAATCCCTCACGTAAAGCAGAAAAGCCGCAAATATATTTGTCTCCAAATATACATTTTTGCATATTGACGTGTTTTTTAAGAGACATCTCGCTCGTCACACCGATTTCGCAATGGACTCGTGAATGGCATAAGGGCAAAGTTCTCATGAAGTGCATAAAACTATAGGGCACGATCATCTTTACGCTTAATAAAAGAATACGCGAACGTTATCATACATGTTTTCAGCTCTCAATGTTATGACAAGCCGTTAGTCCGTGAGACGGTGAGGCATGCCTTGCTTGTATAGTTTTGACCCATACACTGTAATGTGCAAGCGACATGGTTTGGATTGTTTCAAAAGAAACAGGTTTGGAAATGAGAGAATCCCACGATATACAGGGTTTTAATTCAAGTTGAAGAGTGCTTAATGATAGTTATAAATCAATGTGATGTGGTTTTACGGTTTTCAAGAGCATTGCATTCTTGCAAATAACGATAATCATGTGTTGCTTCACATTTTTTAATGGGTTTTAATGGAGCAACGCTTTTATTTATAATAATAATTCATTGTTTTGTATGTTGAATAAGAGATTTTTATTGCGGTGGATTTTTTCATTTCAATTCTCTCTTATGTTGAAACAATCTCAATCATTTTCTTATACCTCACAAGTGGAGGGAGCTAGGGTAAAATACTTAAAGAAAATAAAAATGCCTCTCATGAATATTCTCAAATAGTCAGTTTTTTATAAACAGAGTTTTTATAAACGGGGGTTTTTATAAATATTGGGGATTGGTAATGCGTAGGGTGGTGTCTGATTGCTCTTTTTTTAAGTGTAAAGAAAGGGGATTTTAGGCAAGTTAATGCTTTTTGCGTTGTTTACTTATGCAATTATTAAAAAATATCTCTAAATATTTTTAAATTTTTTCGCGATGGTATCTTCCCGATGGGATTTGTGAAGAGTATACAATATTTTTGAGGATCAATAGGTTATTAAAAAAATGTGCGTTGGTATGATCATTTTCTTATGTTAGCAAAGTTGTTGACTTACGCGTTTGTTAAAAATCTCTCTTCATGCCCCTAAATTCATTTCATGAAAGCGTTGGTGAAGAGTGTGTAAAAATTTTCTATGAGACGTGAAAAATCATCAATAAAATCTCCGTGTTTTCAAAAAATAACGAATGGCTTTTTATATTTTTAAAAAAAGATTTAACACGTCTCATGTTTTTTATTTATTTTAGAGCTGAATATTCGATTTTTGTGTAAAAATATTTGCCAATGCATCCACGATACGTGAAAAATCAAGCGCTAATAAGAAAATGATGAATATAATCCACTTCGTATAGCGTGACATTATTTTTACACTTTTATAAGTTGTGATGATTTCTTGTAGGATTTCTTTTTCCTTTTCTGTAAGCTCTGTTTGTTTTTCTGTTTTTTTTCTAGCCATGTTTCCACCCGCACAAGCCTTCCCCTTGTTTGTTATGCTTTAAAATATCTCTTGCGAGATTTGAGCTGATGATATTAAGATCTTTTTTGTCTAAATAAATGGGCATCCAACCAACGCAAGAAAAAGGCTCATTTATTGTTTTTATCGCGCAACCAGTGAGTAAGAGCAGCGCGTACATCAGGATCACTTTTTTGATTAATTTCATTTTCCACCTCTAGCCGTGTTGTTGATGACTTTAGTGTTTTTTCTATTTGCTTTTGTTGTTCAATCTTTTTTCCAAGAGTGAAAACTTTTGCTAAAGCGATAAAAAAAGCGGTCAGAGCCGCTCCTGTTATCATCAGATTTTTTTTCATCCCCCACATTATAAGCGCTGCTCCCGAAACCGTTTTGCCACAAAGAAGATGCCAGCACAGGCGGCTAAAACCATAATGGTTGCCAATGCCCATTGGATGGGACCATTGCCTGCCAATAAGCCTCCAAGTCCAGAAAAAGAACCAATAATCGGTGTAAGCGCTTCTGCTTTGAAAAATCCCATTGGTGCTTGCGTTTCTACGGTTTGGTAGTTAGGAGAAACATAAGCACCTTTTGCCCATAGTCCTGCTTCGGCTGCACGACGGTGCACTAAACCGTGAAGACGTTTTCCTCCTGCTTTGGTCCACTTTTGTAATTCAGCAGGGACGGCTTCATATTCGCCGTTATTGAGTTTTTTGAGCAGGGTCGAATTACAAAAAGCCGAAGCTCCTATATTATAGCAAAACGATACGAGCGCGGCGAATTGTTCATCCGTTAAGGAAACCGTCACATTTGTTTCAACAGTATTTTCAAATTGTCTTAAATCTTGAGAAAGAACTTCTTCTGCTTGTTTTTCAGTAATGATCATGCCCTTGTGAACGAACGGTTCGCCAGCAGCGCTGGTATGTCCATAGCCAATTGTCCATACCCCGATGGCATCTTTATAGGCGTTCAAACGCAATCCTTCCCATTGTTTAATGAGTGCAAGCCCTGCTGATGATATTTTTCTCATTTGCTTCTCCATAAAATAAAGCCTCACGTTAACGTGAGGCTGGTCGACATATTAAAAATGAAATTTTTCACTCTTCAAAAACAGAAGAGACGTTAAACTTCAATGAAATCAAAAGGTTAGTTGTAGCATCTTAAGGGATGGGATAATAGTTGGCCAAGTGGGATAATGGTTTGGCTGGTGTTTTCCGTTGAGAGATGTTGTTGGTTTTGAGACTTGGTGCTGGTTTGTTGATAGGGTCTTATTGGTGCCGGTTTTGTTGGTGCTGGTGAGGTTGGCGATTGTGTTGATGTACGCAATGGCATTACGGCGGCATTACGGTTGTGTTAGCGGTGGCATGAGAGGTGTGGTTGGAGGGGGTGCACAATGATTTGTGTTAGCATTGGTGTTGGTGATTGCGGTTGTTTTGGCAGGGGTTGTGAGGGGGAGAGATGGGGAGAGCGGATGGTGTTGATTGTGAGGGATAAGAGAGCGGCTGTTTGCGGTTGTTTTGGCAAGTGGTACTGATGTGGAGGCGCTTGAGATAAAAGCGGACAACTCTTAGAAAAAAGCTACAGGAGGAGGCGGGTGCTTTTATTTAACATCTAAAATCATAAAATATTTTATGCATTCAGCCTTCTGTCTATTCAAATATGGAGAAGAGCTTTGGACTTTTGATAAAATTTTAAAATCGACTGATTTTGATAGAACAGTCCTGTTTTGCCTTTTGTCTTTAAGAGGTCACGTTGCTTGTTGTTTACATCTTTAACTGCTTACAAACGGAAAAGAAGATTTGCTAACAGCAAGCTATACCTCACTGTCAAGCAACAGAGCTTTACTCTTTATGGATATGAAAAAAGTCGCAATTACATCATCAGAGATTTGTATTCCGTCGCTCTTTTTCTATGTTGTGAAACAGAAACAGTTTTTCCTTCTGCTGAACTTAAGCTTCTTTCAAATCTCTCGGTTAGAGTTTCGCCTTTTTTGTTTACTTCTTCATGTGCTGCTTGTGGATTGGCTTTTAGATATTCCCCAAGACGTCTTCTCCCTTGTGTGTGTTTATAAAAAGTGGTTGGAAGATATGTATCTAACTTTTCAGCAGATAAAGGCGTATCTGGTTCACATAACACACCCTTAATATTATCTTTGTGCAGTCGTTCTAATTTTTGAGCTTCGGAATAAAGCTTTTTGGCGAGGCTTAAGCTGAACATTCCACATTCAGAGGAACTGCGTTGAATGTCCATTTCTGCCATGGCAAAAGAACAATTAGACAATTCATGCGCTTTAATGGCCAGTTGTGTCCTTAATGCTAGCACCGCTGATCTCATATTGTTAAGTGTTGTAGGTTCAAAAAATATCACGGACGTTTTGTCATCGATGGTTTGATGATCAATCACTGAAAAATGAATTCCTCTATCCTTTGTGTGAATGATAAATCTAGAAGATTGAATGCCGTTTTCGATGGCTTCTTTTAGTGCAAGGGCAAAGTCGTGAGATGATGCTACCAATTGAAGACGCATTTCAGGATATTTACGATTTGCTTGTTCTACCAAGGCTGGCATCAGTGTAAGATCTATGCTTGCATAATCAGCTGTGAACCAACGGCCAGTTGAGATGTCATCTTCTAAACGGGCAATGATATTTTTTAATTCCTCATGACTGAATGGGATATTTCTTTCTTTTTCGCTGCTGGGTTGTTCTGAATGTGCAGCAAGATTGTCTAATGATGCATTTGCCATTCCTAGTGTTTGTGAGGAATGAGGGAGAGAAGAATCTTGTGGCTTCATGATATTAGCCTCCATATTAATAATCAATGGACGGCATTATTTTCTTCAATTTTGGCTAAACAATGTTTTGAAAGAGAGCCTTTGCATTTTGAAAGATGAGGCGATGAGAGCATATTGTTGCCGTTTTCATATTATTATTCGTATATTGCTCATCATTTCTGAGATGTATTGCATCGATATTTTTATTGGGGTATTTTGTTAGAGCGTTTTATTGGGAGCCCTTATTGGATACTGCTTGTTTTGAAAATCTCAAAATTATAGGGCTGTTGGTGATGCAAATTGGATGATGCAGAAGAAAAACAGTCAAAGAAAGACGAAAGACACCTTCAAACAGGAGACTTCTGAAGATTGTCGCGAAACACACTGTTTGATAACAGTCTATAATAACTCAAACATCTGATGATGAAATCTGGGCACAAAAAACCCGTTACCGCACCTGTCATTAAATACGATTTTTCATATTCTGTCAACAGCAAAACGATTATTTTTTCCTTTTTTATTGTGGCAAAAAATCTACAGAAAAAAGCTCATTCATTAGCTATGCAGCAAAATATGTTGTTTTAATGGGAAAGTTTTTGATGCGGCAAAAAACATTTTCTCCTTTGAGAAAGGAGGGGGCAAGATGAAGGGAGAGGAGAGAATTGTGGTTTTGAAATCCGTGGTATTTTATTAATGGAATTAGGAAGGCGGTGGTTGGCAGGTGTTGCGGGGGTAAAGCGGTAGGTGTTGGCGATTGGGGCTGTGCTGTCTGTCATATTAGCGGTGGCGTGATGAGTGGATGGTTACCGGTACAGTTGTTGATGAGGGAGGAGATTGTTGGTGGGGGCTTTTTCTTTCGTTTAAGGGATGATGCTTTTAATTTTGTAAAAAAATCAATGGGGTGTCTTAATGATGAGCTATTGATTTATAATGATGTTTTAGTCGTTATTGATCTTGAATGAGAAATCCAGATTATGCTGCAGTCAAAGCCATGTCTCTTGTTCGTCATAAGATCAGGAAAGCCGTATAGAATTGTACAAGAAAAGACGCACAATGACTATAATGAATTGTCTCAAGAGCTAAGGGGATGTCGCGATATTGGGGGAAAAGTGGATGATGAGGGCGGTTTGTTACAATGGGAGGTGATGGGGAGGGGGGGATGGGGAGAGTGTTGCTGTTTGGAGAGGGGACAATATTTATCTTGCCTATGTCGTGAAATATGCTGTGAATTATTGTCCTTTGAGGCATGGGTAGATATATAGTTGAGGTATGGTGATAAGTCTCTTTGACAGGTTGAAGCGTTTTTTAAAGGGCGTGGTGGATATTTTAAAGCTTGTTTGTTGCGTGCTTTAAGCTCGTCAATCCCATGAATTTCTATGAAAGGCAAGTCCAGTGGATTTCAAGTGTAATTTGCCAAGAAGGATTGTCTCTTTACAACGGAGCTGGTTACAAAGAGGCATGTTACAAAGGGGGTTTTGGAATCTTTATCCTGTGAGGGAGAGGAAACGATGGGTGTTTTTAGCCAATGCTCTTTTTGCTAGAATAGTCAAAATGTTTATAAAGGGCATCAAGAATAATACGCAACGAACCAACAAGAGTAGGCAGCGGTTGATCTTCTATAACAAGATATTGTAATGCTGCATGAAAGTTGTGTTGACGATGCAAATATTGTGCTTCTTTAATCGCTTCTTGCATATCTTCATAGTGTTTCGTCGCTCTTTGAACCCATTGCTTTTTTGTTGTCTCATCTGATGCGCTGTGCGTAAAACCATCGTAATAGCCATTTGGTAAGCCTTTTGCACATAAATAGTCGTTTCTGATTTGCAAGTATCGTTGCGCCGTATCATATTGCTCTTTACTGATGCCTGATGAATCCCCTTTATAGCCAAGCAAACAAAGACGCCCAATATAGGTTCCGACAAGCGGATTTTTCGCTTCTTCGAGGCTTAAACCAAAGTGTTTTGCACGCATTTCAATCGCAGATTGAAGCGCAGATTCGCTGGGGCTTTGGGCACGTGAAATACGGCCATTGGGCTCTCTGAGTTCGCCTGTTATTCTCGGTCTACCGCGTTTTTTACGTATTTTCATGAACTTAACCATTTAAATGAAAAATAAACTGTCTGTTGATGGGGGACAGTGATGTAAAAAGCACTTTGAGCAAATACTGGGGGGGGGAGCAAATACTGGGTGGGCAAATACTGGGGGAATATGAGCTGTTGCAGATCAAAGGAGAAACGGATACTAAAGGCGTCTTTCAGCACAAAGAACAGCAACGGGGTGGGGCGAAAAAATCATCTTTAAGGTGTTTCTTGCCATTTTTATCTTACCCCTATCAGTCTTATTTCTCGCCCCTATCATGCTTATTTTTTCATGGATAGTGGCTTATTTGCTTTCTAAAGATTTCTCAACTGCTCTGGAACAGTTGAAAAGAAACTTTTGTCACATGTGAATAAAAAAACAAGAATGATGTTTTATAGGTATGGCGTCGTCTTTCTAATAGGAAGTCTTTTCTAATAGGATTATTGCCTTCTTTCTCATGAGCGCTTTGTGGAAACTTTTCAGTTTCACCTTTGAAAAGTCATTGTTTTTATTATTCGTGGATTTTTATCATGCGTTGAGCTTTGTTTTTGGGAGGCATATTGGGTTTTCTTATTGGGCGCTGTACCAAGATGTCTGATGTAGATTAAGCTGTGAAACATATCTTTATCCTTTATAGAGGATTTTATCTTTTTTTTGAGCGGCACAGAGCTTAAAAAAACAAACTTTTCAATGTCCTTATAATAGCATAAGATCCTTATCTTTTCAAGTAAAATATGGTTCATCAGTTCAAAATAACAAAATAAACTGTGGAAGGTCAAGCGATTTAGAGTTATCGTTTATGGAGGATATTTTTTGTTTTTGTTGTTTTAATGGATTTCATCATAAAAAAGGGAGGTGGTCACTTAAAATGATTAAATGACGGGATGCAATATTCAAAGAAGCTTTATAAGCGGCAGGTAACTTGATAAAAGAGGCGTTTATTAAGAGATGCTTTTATAAAGGTGGGGGCTATGAGGTGTAAGACATTTCTTTTTTAATTTTAAAATAGGGACTTTTTTAATCAAGAAATTTTAAAATGAGAATTGAAAAATTTCAAAGCTGCTGTAGGCGCATTTTAGATAATCGGTTGTTTGGTTTGGTCTGTGGGGCGTGCTTATTGCTTCACGCTTTTGTTTATCGCGTTCTTGTTTATCATATTCTGGGGGCACATCTCTTACGTCATACACAATGCCTCAAACGGAATATACTTATTGCGGCATATTCACGCGCTTGTTTTTAAGAGACATCTCTTACATGTGCTCGAGCCCATTTCACGACGGTGGCTTAAGAAGGGTATCATGGTAAAGCTTTCATGATAATATAACTTTATTGAATATCATCATTTTTAGGCTTCATAAAAGCGTAAGCTGGTATCATCGCATACTTTGCCAATCCCAATATGTATTTACAAGCTCTTGGCATTTGAGACGGTTTATAAGAGGCATTTTCATTGTACAATTTCACTCCGTATGGCTCCTCCACTTTTTACGTACAAGCAAATAATTTTGATTGATTCAACAGGGGACAGATTTGAAATGAGAGAATCTTACAGCATTTGGGATGTGTTGATTATCAAGATACAAAGCGCTTGTGAAAATGTTTTTTATCTTGTTATGCCATAAAATACTGTCATTTGAGGAGGGGATGGGAAGGCTTATGAGGCATTACAACATTTGACGCATTAAGTGTTAAAAATTAGGTGCCAATGTTAAGGAAGGAGTTGTGTTAAGGAAGAAGTTATCCGTAGAGCGCTTTATGCAAGTGGAGCCCATAAGTTGCTCAGCAGGCGGAGTGCACTTAAGAGCAATGGGATTGTTGACAAACTGAGGTGGGTTTTAAAATCTTTATTCTTTGAGGCGAGCAAGGAATATCATCATCCTTTGCTTCATATATACTCGGCTTCATTTAAGCGGTGAAAATACTGTCGTTTATGGTGGGCATGTCAGTTTTCCACATGGGATGTTTTTTAGATTAGATATTTGTTGGATTTTTTTAAAACGGTGTCTTTTAGGGATATGTGATCGATAAAGAGAGGGAAAGGGGAATTTGGGCTTGTAAGCGCGTCATGTATAAGCGCGTATAGGGCCTTAAGTGAATAAAATATTTAGAGGGTATTATAGTGCTTGCTTTACTCTGAGAAGAGTGCTAAGCGAATTCACCGCCTTGGTGGCGTGCTATCAAATATTGAAGAGTGGGAATTTTAGAAGTGGGGGGAGTATCCGTATGATCGAAGATAAATCACAACACCAATCTGCCCATAAGGGAGATAAGGCTTTTGTATCGCAGCCAGTGTTGGATCAATCGGCAACTTTCAAAAAATGGATGATGCTTTCAACAGGCGATTATATCATCATTTGTTGTTTGGCTATCCTCTTGTTGGTGCTTTTTTCCGCGACTGTCTATATGAGCCCTTTGGAATTTTTTCACGTTATATCCAAGGAACAGCTCCAAGCACTGGGAAAAATGAAACAAGAAAGTTTTCAGGAAAGTCTTAAACACCCATTCCAAAATCCTATAATTCAGCATGTTCTTGATGCGGGGTGGAATAGTGTTTGGGCTTTTTTATGTCTCTTACCGCAAATGATTTTTGCCGTTCTTTTTGGGTTGTTTCCGCTCTTTTTTGTCTTTAACGCCGTATTTAAACGGGATGTGAAGGAAATGATGCTACAATGGGAAACATTGCCAGAGCAGCAACAGCTAAACAACCAATCTCTTAACAGAAGACAATAGGGGGAAAAGTGACCGCTTCTTTAATCATTGGAATGTTGATTGCCGTAGGGACGGCAATTTTTATTTGTTCTGCAATTTTTATGGTATTCCTTTCTACCGTGGTGACAATCGTTGCACTTTATTATTCGTTGATAAAACGGACAATCTTGTTATTGGTGATGCAGCGAAAATTAAAAAAGGGTGCAGCGCAGAATTTGAGGCATTATCAGGCAGAGGGTAGGGGACAGAATACAGTTCTTGCAACAAAGTTCAGTGCCTTTTCTTTTCAAGAATCTTTGCTTCTCTCAAAAAAAGATTATTTTATGATCTTTTCTATCGCCTTCGTTATGGTTGCACTTTGCACAGGTGTTGTCGTTTTTTCAGCTTTTCTTCCAAAATCTGCGGTTTTTTTGCACAATTACGTGCCTATGATAGTGCTTCACATTATTGATTTTGTCATGCGACTGCTGTTTTGGGTCTGGACATGTATTGTTGTTTCTTTACCTGTCATTTTAATTCTCCATAGTTTCCTTCATTATGGCGTGAAAAAAACAGTAAAGAGATTAGAAACATTTGTTTGAGCAGAGAATAAAAATGATGATTTCACATCAATGCGATAGGGGAAAAAAGTGAGCATTATAATACTACAACATTTGGCTTTTTTAGGGTTCATTATCATTGCCATTTTAATGGTTATGGTTATGGTCAGGCTTCCTTACCTGTTGATCAAATATATCAGGTTATCTTTTAAACTCGCTCAAGACTTGAAAAAGAGTACGACGCAACAAAAACAAGCCATACAACAATTGCGCAATGATTGGGGAGAAATGAAAAGACACAATCTCGCGCTTGAGACACTTGATGCGAAAATGCGCTTTCTTAACTTCAAAGAATCTCTGCCCTTTTCTTCAAAAGAATGTAAAATAATCTTTTTTATCCTTATTCTCTTTTCTGTTTTGCAATCTTCTTTCTCTATCGCAAATTTTGTATGGTGGAAAAATGATAGTGTTGCCTTTATCATGCAGCTGTTGAGCCTTATATGGTTAGGGATTCTTCTCTTTTCTCCGATCATTGGGATGATGTGCATAAAATTAACGAGAAAATTGAACAAAACGCTTCAGCAATTGGAAGAAGCGATAAAACAACGCGATCAGGCAATCCGTATGCAGAATGTGGTAGGGGGACAAAATGACGAGTAGTCTTATAACATTAATAGCCATTTCTTTCCTGTGTTTTACGCTTTTAAATGTTTTAATATGGGTGCCGATTTTTATCATTTATTACCTGTTTATCAAGCGTGCGCGGTTGTATTGCCGCGTGAAAAAGGAACTGAAACGCGTGCTGAATGAACGCGATATTGCCTTAAAACAGATCTCCCAAAAATAAAAAACAGCAGAATGTTTGATAAAAAACAGCTTTCTCTTGTTTGGCAAGACTATAAAAAAATATTCTATATTTCTACGATCATAGTGATAGCTCCAATAGTTATAACTGCTATCGTTAAGCTATGGAGGGGAAAGGGCTTTATTTCTTTTGTCGTATTCAAGCCACTGGTATGGATGCTTGCCTGCGCTTTTTTATTCTTACCGATTGTTTTTATTATGCTTTTTATTGTAACCCGTCAGTTGAAGAAAATGGTGCGGCAATTGGAAGAAGAGGTTGAGCAGAAAAAAGTTCCAGTCATCCTATACGATGTGAATGAGGGAAAAGTGAACGAGGGAAAAAGTGAAGAGAGGCTTTTGTTGCCATAAGCCTTGCTTTTGATTTGTTCATTAAGGTGCATGGGGGACACTTCTCGTTTTATGCTTTTTTATATTTGTGTCGTGTTTTTGAGAAAAATTGAGGCTCTTGCTTGAGTTGGTGCTTTTGCTTGAGTGCTGAGGGGGAAGTGAAGAGGGGCTGCTCTTGGGTTTCACTTGCTGTTTCTGTTCTCTTAAAGAGAGAAAATCTTGTAACTTATTTTCTTTTTTATCAAGCATAAAAATGTGTTTTACCAAGCGATATTGAGAGCGAAAAATCTATACTTAAAGCAAAAGATATTCTGGTATTTGGGGCAGAAAAATCCATTTTCGAGAAACTGAAGAGGCAAGGCGCATAAAGAAGGCGCGCCAAAAGCTCAAGTTTTTAATTAAGACGTTTTCCCCATGGAAAGTGCAACAGTGCTTTTAAAGAGCTTGGGTTGGAGGAGAGAAATTGAAAGAAAAGGGGGACACTTATTTATTTACGAGACTGCGAGGGGCAGTTTCTCTTTCTGGATGAAAAAGGTTTTGTGCAATTTGATTATGGAATTGTGGGAGGTGCTGGTATACATGCTGCAGCTTGCCAAATAATTAATCCTTATTATTTTGGGGCTTTGCCAGATTTATAACTGGACTTTGAAGCAAAGGGGTGGATTTTAAGGCAAAGGGATTGAAAATTTTTGAGGAAAAGGTAAGCGCCCAGTGATTACACCGTGTGCTTGAGGAAGCTTTAGATAAGGGCGATGGGAGCTGTTGATCTTGGCAGTGTGCTTGGGCCTTTCAAAATGGGGGCATCGCCTTGGAAAAAGGAAATAATGATATCTCTCAAGGGACTTCTTCTTTGCTGTGCTACTTTGGGGCTTTGGTATTGAGGGCTGATGTTAAAATTTTACACTCTTCTCACAAAAGCTTTATGGAAGATGAAAGTTTGGGCTTTGAAAAAAAATATCGAAAAAATCTATTTGGGCCGGCTTTTTTGGTGGTTCAAATCGTCATAAAGACAAAGCAACTTCGTTACGATTTTCTTGCACTAGTTTGCTTCTTTTTTGGAAAGAAGCTTATCTCCTAGAAATAAAAAGAGCAGTGATTAGAATTTTAGAGCCATAGACCCAAATTTGTGCAATAGAAGAAGATATTCTTATGAAAGTTTAATCGACGAGAAAAGAGAAGCCTTAGGACTGCAGGGGGTACACTGTGAGTGATGAAAACATGATGTTTGAAGGTGATGGAAAAAAATGCAACCCTGATATTGTTTTCATAAAAGATGAGGGATACAAGCGCTTGATATTGATGAACCCTCATTCATTGTGAGGACGAAAGCTTCGGTTCATGAAAATGGCTTAAAAATTGAGACAAATGAGGGATAAAAAATGAGGGGCAATGGAAAAAATGCATCATTGGATGAAGAACCACGGTCGTTTTCGCTTGAAGAAGCGTTTTTGACAAGCAAAAATTATAAAATCATCTTTTGCATTGCTTTCATTATTAGCGCTTTTAAAGTGGCACTCTTTATATTTTTTGAGTGGGATTTGACAGAGTGGTGGAATTATATCCTATTCATTTTAACATTAATATTGGGTTTTATATCAGCACTTCTTTTTGTACTCATTCCTGTTGCCTTTGTGGTCCGTATCATCTTTACGCGTTTGTTGAAAAAAAAGATCGATAAGTTGGAGCAAACAATCTGGAAGCGGGTAGCTGCTACGTATCGACAAAAAAGTGAATAAGGGGTGGGGAAAATGATAGATATTAAAATGATAGATATTATTGTTGTACTCTCGTGGGGTGCGGGCTTGACGCTTTTCACGCTGCTTTCTGCTGTGGTCATGATGTTTATTTGGGCATTGTATTATTCTACTTTCAAGCGGGTGAGACTGTATTGCCAAGTGACAAAAGAATTAAGACGCGTGCTTAAACAACCTGTCGCTTTTGAGCCGTCCAGTGGGGAAATGCCGATGATTAAGCCGTTATCTGAAGAAAAAGAGTTTTCTCTTTCTGATGAGGAAATCTTAACGATGGAAAGTGCAACGGCGCTTTTAAAGAGTTTGGGATGGAGGGTGAAAATTGAAGGAAAAGGAGATCATTTGGCCACCTATTATTTACCAGATCGTGAAGTGCAGTTTCTTTATAATGCTGAGAAGGGGTATCCGCAATTTGATCGTGCAATTGTGGTGGGCTCTGGTATCCATGCGGCGGCTTGCCAAACGATAGACCCTTATAATTCTGGAGGCTTGATTGCTCTTGACTTGAGTTTTGATGTGAAGGGGTTGGAAATTTTTGAAGAAAAGGTAAGCGCCAAGCGTTTACGTCGTGCACTCGAGAAAGCTTTAGAAAAGGCAATGACTGAGGTTGATCTTGGCAAGATGCTTCACTCTCAATATCGCATCCTTCCTTGGGAAAACAAAATTGTAGTTCCTCAATTGACTCCTTATTCGCTGCGCTATCTTGCAGCTCTGGCTTTGATGGGCGATGTTGAAACCTTACACGCTTATCACAAAAGCTTTCTGGAAGGTGAGAGACTGGGCTTTGAAACAAGCATCGAAGAGGAGCATCTGGAACGCGCGATGATAATCGCTAAGGCGGTAGAAAAAACAAAGCAATTCAGTTACGATTTACTTAAACATGCGGCAAAGGATTTTTCCATGGAGGTGGAGAGCTATGAATATTTTAGAGCCACAGATCCCAGTTTGTGTAATAGAAGAAGAGATTCTTATGAAAAATTGATCGAGGAAAAAAGAGAAGAATTAAGACAACAGCGATATTTCGTTTACGAAAAGGACGCGATTTGTAAGGTTGATGGAAAAAACTATCGTCCCGATATTCTTTACATAAAGGATGGGGAGTTAGAATATATGGATGTAGAAATTAGGATTGATGAAAAAATTTATTGAGAAAAATAAAGAGTTTAGATAAATTAAAAAGAGCTTAAACCTAAAAATAATGCGTAAAACACGCGAAGTGTAAAAGCAGAGGGGAACAATGCAGGAGAAAAAAGCAACATTTGAAGTGTCTTTCTTTTTATTCAAAAAATTTACGGTGTCTTCAGTGGAAAGGCGTAAAGGGGTGGGGAGTTGTGAAATAATAGGGCGCTGCTTTTTCACTATGTTTTGCACATGTCTTATCATGATGGCTTTAGAAGTTCCTGCTGGTGCAAAATCTCTGGTACAGCCGTTGCAATGGATAAAATGGGAAGGAATTGGTTATCTTATTTTTCTCTTACCGGTGTTGATTTGGTTTTGTCTTCTCACTCCTCTTCCGATCCTTTGGGGGGTTGATCGTTTTAAAGAGCGCAGATTGGAAAAAATAAAGAAAAAACTAAAAGAAAAAACAAAGCAGCAAGAGATTAATCAATGAGGCTGTACACATGAGGGGTGAAGCTGCGGTTTTTATTTTGTTTCTGCTGGTTGGATGTTTTCTTCTAAATGCAGTTACAGTTTTTGCCATTTTTGTGAATATGATTATTGTGGTGCCTTATTATTCTTTAATAAAGCGTTTGAGGCTCTATTACAGAGTGAAAAAACAAAGACGTTTGATGAAAGAACATCCACAGTGTTTTGGTTTCTTTGAAAAAAGCGGAAAAGAGAAAGAGAGAGTGCAGCAAAACTTAGAACTAGAAACACAGATAAGTTCCCATTCGTTAAAAAAATGGCTCGCTTTTTCACGCAAAGATTATATCCTCCACGCATGCCTCTCTTTCATCATTATGTTTTTCAAAGCTTATGTCTATGTGATTTGCTCTAAAGGGATAGCTGAGATAGATGAGAGCAGATTTGAATATCTTGCCATTCTCTTGTTTTTCTGGTTTTTTTATCGGTATCTATTTTTGCAACGATCCCTGTTATTGTGATCCTTCGTGAAATTTTAACTTCTCGGTTGAAAAAGAAGATTCAGCAATTGGAAGAAGTGATTGAAGCAACCCAATAAATCAATTTATACCACACAAATCAATTTATAAAGAGAAGGGGATAAAATGCATTACGAAATGGCGGCAGCTTGGACGGTGGTTTTGATCATTCTGCTGGGGGGTGTTTTTGATTTTTTCTTAACAATACCCATTGTGGCACTGTATATTTCTTTTATAAAGCGTTTGATATCGTATTACAAGGTTACGCGGCAATTAAATGCAGCGCTGAAAAAGCGCATGTAGTGCTCATGTCATGGGGGGAGGTATGAGTTTTAGATCATCCCATTGCTTCACGGCTTGGGAGGAGGGCATGGATTATTTTTCTCATTTTACGCTGATCTCTGTTTGAAAAGGGCTGATGCTAATCAATAGGCTTGTAATAGGCTTTGGCTGTTTATCGGAGGTTTGCTTGTTTTCTGTGAATTTGCAAAATCGTAAAAACGTGGAACTGTAAAGTCTAGGATGTGTGGTTGATTAAGGGCCGTGAGGGTTGTGGGGCGGTTGAGGAGAAGAGGGTACCAATGAAGGCGTAAAGGTTGGATTGTGAAATGCGTCATTGGAATGGGGGAGTTTGGTGAAAAGGGCTGATGCTAATCAATAGGCTTGTAATAGGCTTTGGCTGTTTATCGGAAGGTTTCTTTTTTTCTGTGAATTTGCAAAATCGTAAAAACGTGGAACTGTAAAGGCTAGGATTTGTGGTTGATCAAGAGCCGTGAGGGTTGTGGGGCGGTTGAGGAGAAGAGGGTACCAATGGAGGCGTAAAGGTTGGATTGTGAAATGCGTTAAATTTGAGAGAAGGTTTTCGTATCTTTGGTATATCTTGTATATGATCAGTGGGTTTTATTTATAAGGCTTTAAATTTAGCTCAATCCACCACTTGTTTTTTGAGTTTAATGGCTTGAAAGTTGACGGTTTTTTATTTTACGTTTTCTTATTTGCTGTCGTAAAAATGAATTTAAAGCAGGTGTGCGTGCTAATTGTGTTTTCTTATCGGTTTTTTTTCGGTTTATTGCGATACTTTTTTATTATGCTTAGCATTGAGGGTGCTTTTTGTATGCTGGCTGTAAGGGTGTCTAATTTTCATTCGGTTCTGATATGGTGTTTGTTATAATATATCATCCCATGACGTCATAAAATTCTGTTTTGATATAAGCTTTCTTGGTACGTTTAAGTGTTGTTTTAAGGAGCGCGTTGAAATTTCTTTAAAAAAGCTTGTCGAGTATGAGTATTACGGGAAGACTATGAGCGGGAAATCAACTCGAACCTGCTAAAATTTGAACTGTTGAAAGAGAAGTTTTTTGTGGGAACCTTACGTCCCGTAGAAATCGTTGTTCTTTGAGGTGTGGGAAGAAAGGTCAGCTTTAAAATAGACAAAAAATTCTAAACACAATTTGCTGTTTTAAGTTTTATGCCATGACGCCTTATAACATAACGCCCCATAAGATTATGCTGTCTAAGTCCCGTGAGAAGGGAATAAGCCCGTGTGAGAAGGGTAAAAACGTTTGGTTTTGGGGCTGTTGATATAAGGATGCTGTTTGAGAGGCGCAGGGAGGGGGATTGTTCGTTCGCAAAGCCTATGATGTAAAGAGTATGGGGGGACTCAAGAGGATGTTCGGGTATGGATAGAGATTGAAGGGGCACGGCTTCTTTGAAAAGCATAGGTATTGATCATAAGTTTTGTTTATTCATATGATTTTTTATGGCTTCCAGTATCTGTTGGCTTATCTCCTGATGAGTCAGCCATCGTGAACCTTTTGGGGTTGTTTTTTGTCCTAATTGAATGGGGATGAAATCAACCTTGTTTTTGCGCGCGCACTCGATGACCATTTGATCATGAGTGTTGGAACCAAAAATATGAAGAATACATGGTGGTGTAGGCAAAAGAGCTAACTGCTCAATTAATGCGCAAGAAAATGCATGGGCAGGCGAATGAATCCATAATATGCAATATTTTAGATCATGCCATTGCTTCACAGCTTCTAAAAATTGTGCCTTTGATGTCGCACAATCATAATCCAACGGCACGCACAACTGTTTGTTGTGCAATGCCTCAAGCTGGACTTTATGAGAAAAAAAGCGTGCAGCAATAATCACTTCTTGCGGCTCGAGTGATTGACACAAAGGGGCAAGCATCCCTGTGCCCCCTACCACTAAATAACGATAGTGCGCACCCTTTTTTTTCATCCCCCCTCCCTTTTTGCTTTAAATCACACCACGGTGCTTTAAAAATGTGCACATTTCATCAGCAAGCCTTTCACAACGTGTTTGTATTTCTTCACTGATAACTTTCCAAGTACGACCGTCATCATCTGAGGAAAAATCTTCGGGGGAAGAGGCGATTTGACATTGGAGTGCATAACCATAAAGCGTGCTCACCACCGGCAATAAATGCTCACACGGTTGTGCGCATTTTTGGGCGGTACTCCCATGAGAGATAAGCCCAACAGGTTTATTTAAAAAGGCATTATAAGCTAAATTATCAAGAGCATTCTTTAAAACACCCGAATAAGACCCTTGATAAACGGGGCTTGCTAGAATAACGCCATCAGCCTCTGCAATGGTTTTTACAAACTGGCGAACCGCAGCACTTGGATTAGCCTCAACCTGCTGATGATAATCTGGATCTGTCATCGGTAAGGGCTGTTCACGCAAATCAACCCAATGAAGTGATGCACCCCGCTTCATGAGGCAATCTGCTAAATAACTGGCTAAAGTTCTTGTTAATGAAGGTTGACGCACAGACCCCAAAATAATTGCTATATTCAATAGGATTCTCCTTTATCTTTTCCAGAAAAGCCTATAACGCAAGGCTTAAAAAGAATTGTGAGTGAAATGACGCGTATCATTATGCTGTTTATAAAGAGCAGTTGTGATGATACCGCATAGTTATAGAATCAGTCCATGCTAACAAGATTGTTGACAAAACAACACCTCAAACTTGAAGAGAATGTTAGTGCTTTCATTAATATTAAAACACTTGATCTCAAAAGTAGCGGCTGTCTTATTGTTTTAAAAGCGTTTTTTATGAATATATTCTTAGCTATTGGCTTGCAAGATTCCCAATGAAAAAAGGAAGATATCGCCATATTTTGATTTATAATGATCATTGATCCTTTTTGATTGGAATAAGAGAGTTGTAAGATTTTCTTATTTCAAATGCTTTTATTGCGCGATCATTTGCGTATCAATGGAAGTTCCTTTTTTCATATCTTAAGTGGGGGGCGGAAAACAATTGAGAAAAGAATAAAAATGCTTCTATTTTTATCAAGTTATAAGGGCTATCGTAGAAGCTAGATATGGCTGTTGTAGGAGCAGGGCAGGCTTTGTCGTAGGGGGAAGCCCCCTTAGGGTAAGGCTATCGTAGAGGCAGCAGCGGGCGGGCGTATGTGAATGGCGCCGGATTACACTTTTTATTGAAACAATGGTGGTGATAGATTTTATCGTAAGGGGATATATTCATGAGGGCGCTATTGTTATTTCCTTCATGGGTGCTGTTCATGAAATGGGGTGGACGCGCGTTGGTTTGGAAGTGTTGAGAGATGCTTCTTTAAAACAAGCACGTGAATTGGCAAAATTGAAGTATTGGCAACATAAATATGCAATACGAGTGTTCTCTGGAGGTGTTCTGTTTGATGACAATGGACGGAATTTTACTTGAGAGATTGTTCGTGTCCTTATATGAGAGATTGTTCGTGTCCTTATAAAAGTCAAGGACAAACAGTTGTATAAAAAGGAAGAGCAAATGAAGGGGGAAAATTCCACATTTTATAACAAACTGTGCTCTGTTGTTTTTGGAAAATCATCTCGTTCTTATAAAGACCATATTATCATTTGTCTTATTTCTATCCTTATTGGGATAGGTCATAAAGCTCTTTTGATCCCATTAGAATCCGAGTGGTCGTTGAGTGTATCGCAGGATAGCGCTCTTTTGGCGCTCTTTGTGCTGCGTGAAGTTATCATGGTGTGTGTTGTTGCCTTGATGCCTGTTTTATTGGTGCTTTATCTCATCTTAACGTATTTGTTGAAAAAAAAGATTCAGCAGTTAGAAGAGGCTATCCAGCAACGGGGTCACACAACCGATCAACAAAATAATCCAGTAAAAAAGGATAGAGAAAAAATAAGCAGTTTTTTTATCGCATACCTTTGGTTGATATTTCTGCTGGAAGTCTTTTTTCCTGCGGGTGTTGTCATGATCATTTTGGAATTTTATTATTTTGTTTTCAAGCGCGTGAGAACGTATCGTAGAGTAAAACGGGAATTAAAACGCGTAAGAAAAGAGCGCGACAAGGCGCTTGCGTAACTATCGTGAGGGGAAGAGGCAATGTTTGGAAGCTCGTGACACAAGAATAGGGGATGAATGGTTGAAGAATCATCAGGCAAAGAGGCTAGCCTATTTTCGTTTGTAATGAGGAGGATGCTCTTCATCATTTGGAAGAGCAATAGCGCTTTTAGAAAGTCGGGTTTTTTTGTTGAAAATAAGGGAAGTGCCATGCATCGCACTTTTAGTGCTTCTTAAAAGAGCGAGCATGAGAAAAAAAAATGCGTTTTTCATAAAAAAAAGGAAGAGCAATGAAGGGGAAAAATTCAGCATTTTATAATGGACTGCGCCATTTTTTCGAAAAAAGTGTTTTTTCTGAGCGAGAGTATGTTGTCATTTGTTTCCTCTCCCTCATTATTGAGTTGTGCAACAGGATTGTCTTTCTCTCATCCTTAGGTAGCAATGGAGAACGGACAGGGTGGTGGGGTACACCTCTTTTTCTCTCTCTGTGTGCGTTTTGGCAAGTTATTACAGTGTGTGTTTGGGTCTTGTTCCCAGTTATGTTGATACTCTGCATCATATTGTGGTGTTTGTTGGTAAAAAATACTCGAAAATTGAAAGAAATAAACCAGCAACGGGGTAAAATAACCGATCAAAAGGATCGATATAAAGAAAAAGTGAGGTGGAAAATGGACAATATTCTTGTCGGGATATTTGGTCTCGTGCTTATATTCGTGACATTTTGGGTTGCTTTTATTCCCGTGATGATTTTGGAACTTTATTATGGTGTCTTTAAGCAGGTGAGAACGTATCGCTGTTTAAGAAAAGAACTGAAAAACGTCTTGCAAGAACAGGATACAGCGCTTGAGAAGTCATGAGAGGGAAAAAATAATGAAGAAATTATGAGAGATTCAGCCTTTATAGGGATTGCTCTCTATACCATTTTGCCTCTGATATGTTTTGGTGCTCTTTCATGGGTTGTCCGTAAACATTGCTCTAAGGAGCAGTGCTGAGGATGGCATTGAGGGGAAGAAAAGCCGATTATGGACCATTGTTGATTAAAGGGAATGAGAGCCGTGGGGTTTAGAGCCTAGAGTGAGCGTTTGGGACTTACTTCATCGTTTGAAATGTGAGGAAGGGAACGGTTTTTCTAGCAGGTGATCGCGGTATATGGGGTGTTTTCGTATTTTTAGGTGCCTTGTTCATTCAAGCTTTGAAATGAATCCTATTGAAGTGGGGATGCAGGGTCATTTTCTTGAAAATAGGGGAATTTGTTTGAAAAAAAGCTGAATTGTGACTATCGGTTACAGATTGGCGCGGTTTGAAAATCTTCACTGTTTGAGGTGTGAGGAAGGTAAGGGGGTAGTGTGGTACCACGAATATTATTATTTTTATTATGACGCAAACCATAATGGTCTGTGTACTTTTCTTAATTCCAGTGATATTTGGGTTTTGCATCATCATAATGCGTAAATTGGAAAAAAAGATCTAGAAACGAGAAGAGGCAATCTCTGTGTGATAGCAAATAAGCTCTCTGTCGCACGGGTCTTTTCAAAGAGTGAGAGGGGAATACATGAAGGAGCAAAATTGGGCATCAGAGCAAGAAACGCATAAAAGAGCGCATTCTTTTTCGCTCCAGCAAGCGTTGCTTTCAGCAAAGGATTATAAAATTATCTTTGCTATTGCTGTTATCATTATCATCTGGAGAATGGTTCTAGAAATACCAGATGTATTAAATTGGCAGCTGACAGGGTGGCAATATGTTGTGCATGCCGTTCTCTTTAAAACAACGCTCGTCATAACGGTCTGTGTCATTATTTTTATTCCGGTTATGTTACGGCTTCGCACTAAAGTGACGGGTGACTTGTACAAAAATATTCAGAAACTAGAAGAAGCAATCTCTGTAGGAGAGCACATAAGCTCTCTGTCGCACGGGCTTTGTAAAGACTGAGAGGGGAAAAATGAACAGTGATCCTATAGCCGTATTTCTATTAGATCCCGAGTTCTGGGTATTTATTGTTATTTGCATGATCATTATCATGCTTGTTTTAGCTCTTTATACCTCTGTCTTCAAACGGATGAAAATGAATTTCCAAGTGAAAGGCGAGCTGGAAAGAGTGCTTAAAGAAAATGATCTTGCAACGCAGCAGTTTTGGAAAGATGAAGCCGTGGTGCAGGAGAGGCGTTTGCAACTAAAGGAAAAAGAGTTCTCTGCCGATTATGATGATGATGAAATTCTCACGATAGAAAGTGCAACAGGGCTTTTAAAAAGCTTGGGATGGTCGGTGGAAATCGAGGGAAAGGGAGATTATTTGGCAACCCTCTTTTTACCAGATCGCGAAGTGCAGTTTCTTTATAACGAGCAACGAGTGGAAGAATTTTCGCCTTTTGATCGCGGACTTTTAATTATGAGTGGTATTTTTGCTGCGGCTTGTCAGACGATTAATCCTCATAATTCTGGGGTTGTGCCAACGGTATTTATGAATTTTGTGCCTAATGGATTGGAAATTTTTGAAGAAAAAGTGAGCGCCAAGCGTTTAAAGAAAGCACTCGATAAAACTTTAAAATGGACAATGGAAAGTGATTCTTTGCATGGAATGTTTCGCTCTCAATATAGTCTTCCTCCTTGGGAAAAAGACTCTTTATCTTGGGCACCGGATGATGACATAGAGCTCGCACCTTATGCTTTGCTACATCTTGCTGCTCTTGCCTTGTTGGGCGATGTTGAGACTTTAGCTTCTTATGATGAAAGTTTTACGGCAGGGGAAAAGCTTGGCTTTGATGAAACCATTGAAAAAGTCCATTTGGAACGCGCTTTAATGATCGCTCAAGAAGTGAAAAGGGAAGGAAAGTTCAGTTACGATCTTCTGGAACGGGTTGCTGAGAAGTGGTCTATAGCCATGGACTATCAGCTTTTCAGAGTGAGATCCCCTAATACGTGTAATCAAAAACGCGCTTTTCATAAAAAATTAGTCGAGGAGAAAAAACAAGAATTAAGGGAACAAGGATTTGAAGGGGTGAGTGATGAACAGTTCGTGTTTGAAGCAGAGGGGGTAAAATATTCTCCTGATATTACTTATATTAAAGATGGTAAAATCGCGTTTATGGATATAAGAATTGATTAGTGTTGTACTCTCCTGTTGAAGAAAAGCACTTTTATTTAAAAGATGTGAAAGCGCTATGATTGAGGCGCTTTCATACCTTTCTTACCAGAGCAAAATAAAGTGCTCGAAAAATCAAGAATAATAGCCAAGATTTTAAAAAATAGACTGAAAATGGCTTGATCCTCAAGAATAGGGGAGAAAAATCGATTATAAATTCTGCTATCTTCTTCAAGACGGTCCTTTTTTTTGTTAGAAAATGCTTATAAATGATCGCTTATTCAAGCGGTATAAGGGGAAGGTCTATTAACTAAAACGCTATGAGGGAAGGTCCATTGACTAAAGTGGTATGAGAAGGGGAGCTTAGGGGGAGTGCCTTCGTCATTTGAGATGTGAGACAAGTAAAAAATGTCATTTTTGAAGGCGGTGATATTTAGCCAATAAAAATAAAAACACAACAAAAATTAAATTAAAACATCGGAAAAATTAAACTAAAAAAGGCCCCATTTTAAAAGGGCCTTTTTATTTAAATTTTACAATATACACAAAATGTATATAACCTTATTTTAAGAAATTTTTGTATCTTATACTCTAGCGGAAACCAATTGTATAAAATATATAATAATTGATCCTAAAAAACCAGCTATTGCATTCAATAAACTTTTTCCTTTTTCGTATATATCGTTTATTGATGCTTGTTCTGATGCGCTTCTATTATTTACTCTCAGTATATTCAATGTATCCGATGTGTCCCTTACTTGTTTAACAAACTGTAAATTTGTTTTTTCAATAGTATAAGGTGCAACAATAGGAGAGGGTTCTTTATTGACTATACGATCAGATTTTTGAATCGCGAGAGCTAAACCGCTTGTAATTGCCCCCGCTATGAAAAAATATCTGATATTCATAGTTTTTTCTCCTATATTTATTTCTATAAATAAATATCGATATGGATCATACATAAATTCGATTTAAATAACTATAGTAAAAATACAACAGTCATAAAAAAGAATAAAGTTTGTCTATATTTTGACAAAATTTACCCTTAATTGCCTTAAAGAATTCTTTCAGATTCTATTTTATGAGGGTGTAAAAAAGTTTGAAAGCTCTGTAGGGAAGTGGAATCCCATAAGATGGGTGATACAATAGTTGCTAGCAAACTTCTTTTTTGTGCTTTTTAGCAAAGATTCATAAAAATGAGGGTTCATAAGAATGAGATGCGATGAAACTTGAGTAAAACCCCTGAGGGGAATGGTGCACTCTTTTGAGGGCTTGGAGTGCATCCTCTACAGTTTGGATGCTGCTTCATGAGGGTGGGCGGCATCCGTTGAGGGGAAGGATGCACTCTTTTGAGGGCTGGAGTGCATCCTCTACAGTTTGGATGCTGCTTTCATGAGGGTTGAGCAGTATCCCGTTGAGGGGAAGGATGCACTCTTTTGAGGGCTGGAGTGCATCCTCTACAGTTTGGATGCTGCTTTCATGAGGGTTGAGCAGTATCCCGTTGAGGGGAAGGATGCACTCTTTTGAGGGCTGGAGTGCATCCTCTACAGTTTGGATGCTGCTTTATCAGGGTTGAGCAGTATCCGTTGAG
>NZ_JBHIMQ010000002.1:185592-256381 GCF_042194225.1 Bartonella sp. MR110HLJHH
TTGAGCAGTATCCGTTGAGGGGAAGGGTGCACTCTTTTGAGGGCTGGAGTGCATCCTCTACAGTTTGGATGCTGCTTTATCAGGGTTGAGCAGTATCCGTTGAGGGGAAGGATGCACTCTTTTGAAGGCGGAGTGCATCCTCTACAGTTTGGATGCTGCTTCATGAGAGTGAGCAGTATCCAAAGGGAAAGGCATATTCCGTAAAAAACAGGGATAGCCAAAAGATTTGTTTTTATATTTTTATTGATAGGTTGCTGTATTTGTTAGGGCTATTCATTCTTTATTCTCAACATTTAAGATGATTATGTGATCAGGGTTGTTCGTCAATACAATCGTAAAAGACGCTGAGTATTTTTATAATAATTAAGATATTTTTGTGCCTTTTTCTTGTTTTTTTTATGTTTACACAAGATTTACACTGCTTTTCAACAGTTTGTTTTTTTGCTTCGCTAATGGCGTTGGTTAAACACTTTAATTATTTTAACTGTTTCAACACCGCCTTAAAATAACAGTGCTTTATAATATGACAAAATGAGCTGTATAACGTTTGATTCTTGAGGGATGCTAGAAAGAGGGGGGTGTTAGGAGAGATGTTGTATATATTTTTAGTTTATCTTTTAAAGCAGGAAGATCAACATATTTGAGAAGAATATGAAGTGCTATGGATAAAGCTTCCCTCCGTCTTTCCGAGATCTATGTTTTATGCGGTTTGACGGTTAAAGAGCAATAGCTGAATGGAATCACGCTTGCTTTATGTTTTTATCCTCACGCTTTAGATTTTTTCTCGTGGGGATACCAGTTTTTTAATGGGGTTTTACGCGCCTTACGTAAAACAGAATGTTCTAAACAGAATATATTTTTGTTGCACATTTACGTCCTTATTTAAAAAACATCATGTTGTCTTATCTCACAATAATGTTGGTGAATGGGGATGTTGGTGAATGGGATAATGGGGAAATCTCTCGTGAAGTGGATAAGCCCTTCTTTAAAAGCTCATAAGGGGAAAGCCAGCACTATCATACTATTCTAGTGCCTAATGTGATGACAGCCTTTAGTGCTTGAGCGTGTTTATAAGAGGCATTTTGATTCTTTATCTTTGAAGTGTTTTATTTCATATGTCTCTCATGTTGGTAATGTGCAAAAGACATGGCGTTGATTCTTGCAACCTGAAATAAATTTAAAATGAGAGAACCCTTATGATATTCGGGTCTCTTATTTTAATATGAAGAACGGGTGATTATAATTATAAATCAATATGGTGTCGTGATACATCAACCTTTTGGTGGGGTACAGGATAAAGAAAGTCATTAAATATAAGTCATTCTGTTATGTCGTAAAACACTGTCATTTGCGGTTTGGTGATATGAGAGCCAGCCGCCTTGGATATATTGAAGTGTTTTTTTAAGGGTGCGGTGGATTTTTAGGGCAGAGCTTGTTTTGTCGCACCTTGAGTTTAGCTGAAAACCCTGAATGGAAAATCAAGAGTGAAGTCTATCCAAGCTGTTTGTAGATCAGATTGGGTTAAAAAGCTTTGTTCTTTGAGGATGGAACGCAAGCCAATTTGACAAAAGAATGATCCATTTTGCGGGGAGATTTTATGGAGGAATATAACAAAGCTCATAAGAGAGTGATTTAAGACAATACAGTTATAAAAAAGTACAGTCGTAAAAAAAAGTCCCCTGTTGTAATCAGAGGACTAAAAGCAGGAGAATTTTAACATTGGCTAGTAGGACATGTTAAAAAAATGAACTCAAAAGACTGTATTCAATCCACAAATTCATACTTACAAAACTATTACGCTATAATTAGCAGAGAATTGAAAAGATATCAATATAAAAAATACTTTTTACAAAAAAGAAGATTATGTCATTTTGCATTAAAAATTAATGAATACTTTTTTCAATTGAATATTTATTTTGAGATTCGATATTAATTAAACAATTAAACTGTATTTAAAGCTGTTATGATGCATGCAAGCATCTTAAACAAAACGTATTCTTCAATAAAAAACGAATAAACGTAAAAGCACCCCATGATTACAGGACTGGTGTGGGGGAAGGATTTTTGTTTTTAAGGGTGCGGAGTGTATTTTGAGTGGGTGTGGAGTGAAGTATTGTCCTTTTGGGTGTGTGGGGGGGTGAGGGGATGGAAGAGGTGGGGGGGAGCTTCTGGATGGTTGAGCCCGTCTGGGGGGCTTTAGAGGGGGCAGCAACATGGGAGGTAGCTTAGAATGGCGAGGAGGGGGATTATTCAGAATGTTTATGGTTTGCATATCCCCAATGAAATGCTAACAAGTCTAAACAATCTCGTAAATGATCGGCAAGGGAATTTTGTTTGCGTTTTGAAGAACTTAATTCTTTGATTGCTTGTCCATAGCCGATAACGCGTTCAAGCAGTGAATAGCCAAGAATACCCAGTTGAACTTTGATTGTTTTTAAATGATTGGATGCTTCTATTTGACGTTCAATGGGGTGTGTGTACCCTTGGCTACAGGAAACCTTTTCACGGGTGTAGTCAAGGCTCATGTGGAGATCGGCTTGACTTTGACGCCAGTAAAAATAAAAACGTTCTGCCGCTTTATATTGGGCTTTGCTGAGATGTCCTTTGGCATATAAAAGTGCAATGGGATGGCTTTGTGCATTGGCAATGGCATTGATGGTACGCGGATTGCTGGAGTTTTCTGGATGATTGGATTGAAAATAAGGATTGCTCGTTTCAACAGGGATTTCTTGCGCCTTTAAATGACCAATGTGCCTTCCTTTATCTTGATGGTCAAGCGGGCAGGTTTGCGTATTTTTTCTCTCTTGATGGGTCATATCATCTCCTTAAAAATTATCGTTTGCTTCTCGTTTTTAAAAAATGTTGCTTGCTCTAGGCAAAACAGGGGGATTAGAGGAAGACATGTGTTGGAGTGTGCGTGAGGGTTTGTGCGCTCTTGGGGGTGACTTGGACTGTTGCGTTTGTGTGGGGGAGCCCCATGGATTTGACTCTTGAAAAGAGGGGTGTTTTGTTGCATGGTGGATTTTCCTTGAATGGCTTGATGGGGGAGTGGAATGATGTTGCGCGGTGCTTTGTCTTTGAAAAGACTAGTATTTTTCTGCATTGTGGTTGTTGTCTTTGTGTCTGTTTATATGGAAATGAAGGCGTTGGGGATGACGTGGGGCGTATTTTTACGGGCTGTGGTATTTTATGGCACTCCTGGCATTTTCCTTATGTTGGGTTATGAAGTAATGCAGCGGCGTGGTGTAAATCAGGGTTTGTTCTTCAAGATGTTGTTGTTGAGCTTCATTTTTGCTGCTGTCATTGATTTTATTTATGCGCAAGCTGAGCTTTTTGGTTTGACTTGGGTGTGGTTCTCAAACAGGTGGGTGTTTAACATTCTTTTTGGCGTTGTCTTTGGTCTTGTCCTTGGGCTTATTTATCGTGGGGCAAGGCGTTTTGGGTTTAGGCTTTCATTCTTTGAAAAGGATTGATCTTTTGCTGCATTTTTGGCATGGTCTCTGATTTTTACTTAATAAAGGAGCGGGGCGTATGGTGGTTGCGCGGGACATGTTTTTGAAGGGGCTGGCGTTTTTCTGCGTTATTGGCTTGGTCCTTGGTTTTGCTTATGAGGATGCGGGGCGACCGGTTATTACGTGGGAGGTGTTTTGGCAGGGGGTGGAACTTTCTTGCATTGCTGGAGCGACCTTTTGTTTTATTGTTGTGGGAGCAAACAGTAGAACTGTATCGTGGGGCGTGTTTTTCAAGGCTGTGGTGTTTTGCACCATTGCTGTAGTGGTTCTTGGCTTTGCTTATAAGGGAGCGAAGCGTTTTGATATATCGTGGGAATTTTTAGTGATCGGAGCGGTGTTTGTTGCATTGCTGGGGCTGTCCTTGGTTTTGCTTATGAGGGTGCGGGGTAAATGGATATCGCGTGGGGTGTCTTTTTTGAAGTTAGCGGTGTTTTCCTGCGTTGTTGGAGCTGTTGTTGGATTGGCGTATAATGGCGCCAAGCATATGGGGGTTCGCTGGTTTGTGATCTCGAACAATGGGGTGTTTGCGGGCACTATTGGACTTGTTCCTTTTTTTGCTCTGGAGGGGGTACGGTGTATGCGTGTACTGTTGGGGGGCTTAAAAAGAATGAGCGTTTCTCTTCCCTACGGGCGTGATCTTTGATGTTCTTTCTATGAGGGGTATTTGATGTCGAACGATGTGATGTTTTGGCTGTTGTTGGTTTTTTTCTGCTTTTTTGCTCTGGCCTTGATTTTTATTTATGAGGGAGCAAAGCGTCGCTCTGTTACAGGGTGGATGTTTTGGAGGTGGGTGGTGCTTTATGGCATTGTTGCCACCTACCTTGGTTTTGTTTATGTGGGCGTGGGCAGTCGCGCTGTTGGTGGGGAGCTGTTTTTGAAGGGGGCGGTGTTTTCTTGCATTTTTGCAACTGTCCTTGGTTTGGTGCATCTGGGCGTCAAGAGTATGCCTGTGGCGGGGCAAGTGTTCTTAAAGGCGGTCATGTTTTGTTGCATGATGGGCTTTATCCTGTGGTTTGCTGCTGTGGGCGTCAGGGATATGGATAGCGTAAGGGCGGTATTCTTAAAGGGATTGCTCTTGACTGTATTGTTGAAAGTGCTCTTGGGGTTCTTTATACGCGAGCAAAGTGATACGGTGTTACAGAGGTTGTTGCGTTCTTTGAATTTTGTGCTGTTTTGCTGCATTTTGGCACTAATCCTTTTTTTTACTCGTGAAGGAGCAGAGAATCTAGGGTTGAGCTGGCTTTGGTTCTCGAAGGATTGGGTGTTTTTATTCATTTTTGGATTTCTTTCTCCTTTGATTTATCAGGGTGTAAGGCGTGCGCGTGTTCTAGGGGCTTGGTTCTTGAGGTAGGTGGTGTTTTTTTCTCCATGGGTGTGACCTTTAATGTGCTTGCTGTGAGTTATTTTGGATATTGATGTCGAACGATTTGTTTTTTTTGCTGTTGTTGGTGTTTTCCTACCTTTTTATTGTTGTCGTTATTGGTACTTATAAAGTTTCCAAGCGCTTCGATATTCCGTGGTGGCGGGCGGCGTTTTATTGTATTTGTGGTATTTCCCTCTTTTTGAAGGAAGTGCTGTTTTACTGTATTTTAGGAGTCGTCTTTTTTTTGGCTCTTTTAGGGGATGGAGAGTATGGATATACCGTGGGGACTCCTGTCCTTGATAGGGATCGTGTTTGCTGTAGTGTTGGAGTGGTTCTTGATTTTGCATATGAGGGGGCGGCAAGATGGGGTGCTGACGCGTTGTTTGTGGCTATTGAAGGGGCTGGTGTTTTGCGCCGTTGTTGGAGCGATCTTTTTTTGTTTGCGTTTGGGAGCAGAGAATATGGGGTTGGGCTGGCTTTGGTTCTCGAAGGATTGGGTGTTTTTTATTATTTGTGGATTTATCCTTCCTGTTGTTTCTGTGGGAGCAAGGCGTGCGCGTGTGAAGGCGGAGGCGTTTTTAAAGAGAGTGGGGTTTATGGAGCATTACAGATAACGTCGAGGGAATGTTTGTTCAAAAGAACAGCGATAGCGGTAGGTTTGAGGATCAAACCAAAGCCCTATTTTGCCTTCAAAATCACCAGAACGTTGTTTGGCAATATTCATAATGACGCCAGGGCGTTTGGCTAAATCTGCTTTTTCTTGTGCTAGAGAGGCGGCAAAGATTTTGTCTTCTAACGATCGATTGCGCCAAATGGTGATGATATTAAAGGCATTGGCGCCAATTTCTGAGGCACCTTTAATGTCTTCTGTGCTGGGGATATCTTTATCCAGACCGCCTTTGCGGGCATGGGCTACAAGATGAATGTGTACACTGTTTAAAACAGCCCAATCAACCATTTTATAAACGGCTTGTTCTTGTCTTGCATAATCATCAGAGGCAATGCCAAGCCGCATGAGACTGTCGATGATAAATTGATCGCAGCCATAGCGCGCACGACAATAGTCAAAGACATCAAGCAAGGTGTCAACGCTTGATTTGCCAACATGTTCATAAAGAATAAGCCCATCGTCTAAAAAATGAAGAATCCGTTCAATCGTCTCTTTTGTAGGCTTTTCTAAGCCGCCTGTTTGTTTGGTTAAGCGCCGTAAAGATTGTTCTCCTTTCATTTCTAGAGACGCTAAGCAAAGGCGACTCTTTTGCGCAATCCAATGGGGAATACAGTCTGATAACAATTGGCTTTTTCCTGCACCACTGGCACCACTCCAAAGCGTTAATTCTGCTGGGCGGAAATGCAATTTGTCCTTCAGTTTAGGATAGGGAACCGTATAACCAAGATGTTTTTCAGGCTCTGGCCAAAAAAGCCCAATCACTTGATCTTTATAGTCTGAGGCGCGCCGTAAACCTTCTGGTGCAAAGCTTTGTGCTGAGGAAAAGGCGGCTTTTATGGTGGCTTTATCAATCCCTGCGGTTAAACAGTCATTAGCATCTTTAAGGGGTAAACGTACACGGTAGCAACGGTGGCGTCCAAGCCTGCTGGCAATCTCGAGGGCTGCTTCTTCTCCGGGCTGGTCCATATCTGTGGCTAAAAAAATCGTTTCAAAAGATTCTAAATGATCAAATTCATTTTCAATCCAGTTGTGTTTGCCTCCACTTCCTCCCCCAAAGGGAACAGAAACCGCCGGATATCCATAGGCAGCTAAGGAAAGTGCATCAATTTCTCCTTCAGTGATAACAATTGTACGGTTTGTTGAAGAAAAAGTGGGAAACGGCGCGTGCTGGGTTGCCTGTTGGGCCGTGTGCGTGGAGGCGGGGTGGGCTGAGGCGGTGTTTTGGGATGCGTGTGTAGAGGCGGGGTTGGTTGAGGGTGTATTTCGAGATGCCTGTGTGGAGGCGGGGTGGGTTGAGGGGGTATTTTGGGATGCGTGTGCAGAGGTTGGGTTGGTTGAGGGTGTGTTTTGGGATGCCTGTGTAGAGGCGGGGTGGGTTGAGGGGGTGTTTTGGGGGGGGCAAAGGGCTTGCCAACCAAACAAAATCGGTTCACATTGAGAGGCTGTTGGTTTGCTTTTTGCTCCTGCTTGCGCGAGCCGTTCTTTAACTAGAGCAAGGGTGCCATCGGGTTTATAAAAGGGGAAAATGATTTTTTCACCATTTTCTCCTATGCGGTAACGCTTTATAACCTCTAGAGGAATGTGGCGTTCTTTGTGGAGATAGTTTTTTACGAGATTCTGCGGGGTCTGCCCTGTAGGAACCGGTGGACGGCGATAGGAACGATGAGGGACCATAAAGGGTTTTGGGCGTGTCAGATTGAGAGTTGCGCGTGCTTCTTCTAATGCTTGAGAGAGGCTAATGCCTTTGACTTCACACCAAAGGTCTAAAAGATCTCCTCCAGTGCCTTCTGCAAAATCATACCAAAGTCCTGCTTTACTGCCACTCAAGCAAATTGATAAACTTTGACCAGCTTCACCACGTGTGTTGCCTACAATCCAATTGTTGCCTCGTTTGTGCCCTTGGGGAAGAAGCATTTCTACTATTCTATCTGCTTGTGAGATAAGTTTTTGTTTGATTTCAAAAATTGTGCTCATGGTCATTCGTGATATTATTGCTGTTTTTCTCAAGATTTAGGAGATGAGGACTCTCTTTTGCTGTTCTAGCCGTTCGATCTGATAGTGAAATCCGTGGTGCTATGGGGCTTGCCAGTCTACTTTGAGAGCTTCTTTGTCGCTCTTTTCTTGCCAATAGTCGCGAAACTCCTTGGCTTGCCAATGGGCTTGGCTCTCACTCAAACCTTCTGAAACTGCTGCCTTGATGTCTGCTTGCTAATGCTCAGGAAGACGGTACCCCTTTTGGCAAAGGCGGTAATTGGAAGAAGGGTGTTTCTCGAGAAAGAGGGGGTGGATGCTGAAAGGCTGACGAGCGTTGTTTGAAGGGTATGATCTTTGCTGAAAGTTTCTGAAACTGCTGCGTTGATAACTATTTTCCAAGTGCATGGAAGACGGTGTCCTTTGGCAACTGAGGCGGTGGTTTTTTTGTTGGAAGAAGGCGGGATGGATACACAGAGGCTGGAGAGCGTTTGTGTTCCTTTGCGTGCAAGAGATGAGGCGTGTGTAGGGCGAGCACTTTTGTGATGAGAGTTGTAGGGGTGGTGTTGACTTGTTTTGCTGTATGAATAGCTTATTTCATTGTTGTTTTTGTTGTTATTTTTATGGTTTTGAAACATTTTTTGTCCCCGCGCGTGCTTGAAAAATACGTTGTTCGTGTGATGTCAAGAATTGTCGCTATAGTTGATCAAACTGCGGTAAAGCATGTCGTTGTTCTCAGAGATGAAAGATGAGGAGCTTCCCTGTTTTTGCTGTTCTAGCCGTTCGATCTCACGGCGAAACCAGTTGCGCCATGTGGCTTGCCAGTCTACTTTGAGAGCTTCTTTTCCGCTCTTGGCTTGCCAATAGTCGCGAAACTTCTTTTCTTGCCAATAGGCTTGGCTTTCACTCAAACCTTCTGAAACTGCCGCCTTGATGTCTGCTTGCCAATGTTCAGGAAGACGGTGTCCTTTGGCAACTGAGGCGGTGGTTTTTTTGTTGGAAGAAGGCGGGATGGATACAGGAAGATTGCTGGGTGGGAGATTGGTGGCGGATTTTGTTTTTTCCCCCATGACAATTTGCGCAATAGGGGCGGGGGCAAAATCGGCTTGTGGAGTGTTTAGGGGAGAGGCGTTTTTTTGCTCCGCTTCTTCTTGTGGAGGGGAAGGGAGAGCAGAATCAAGAGCTAAAGAGAGAGACTGGTGATCGCTTTGTTCAAAGTTTTCTTCGCAGGAAAAACAAGGTTCTATCTCATCACACAAAATTTTCTTTTCAAAAACACCGTGAGGTGTTTTCTTTTCTTCTGTCTTTTGAGCTTCTAAGCTTTGTGCAGCATCTTTTGTACTCTCGTTAAGCAGTTGTTGAATCTCAGCATTGATTTTTTTACGCTTTTTTGCCGAAGAACGACCCGCAAAGGATTTTTGTTCAAGCAATTTTTCACGCTCTTGAAAAACATTTTCGCAACGCTTGTTCCATAATCCATTGGCTAAATTTAAAATCTTACCCTCTTGGATGAGCATTTCTAAAACATTAACAAAAGTTCGCTTGTCACAACCACAAAGACGCGCTAAACGTTCTTCCGATATTTCTAGAGGACGACCGCGTGCATACATTTCATTGAGAAGAATCGTATAGATTCCAATCTCGTGTGCGCGCATCCCACGAACACCTCCTAGAAAGTCATTTTGATACCAACAAACATACGGAAGCCTGGACGATTCATAATGAGGAGTTTCTTGTTGATTAGCGTGTTTCATACTGCAGTCTACTTTCTTTTTTTTATACATTCTTATTGACGATAAAAGCGCAAATAGGGATTCAGCTTGTGTTTTGTTTGGCTCTGTTTGATGATGACGAGAGGCTTCTTTACGACGTTTATAAATGAGTGGGTGTGCTTGAAGCGCATGCAAACTTACGATTTAAGATTGCGGTGATGGAAAAAATAAAGAGTACCACACATTTTCAATATATCTGCTTTTGGGCAGCAACTTTTGGAGGTGGCTTTTATATCCTTTGGGGTGGTTAAAGTGTTTTTATGATCCAAAAATAAAAAATTTTCCCCCCTAAAAAGTAAAATTTGTTTCCTTAATTTTATCCTTTTTAGAGGATAATGCAAGCCAATTTTATAAAAAGGACGTGTTTTTTGTAAAAGACGCGCTATATGGTGAAATTATGAATATCGATGGTTGGCGTCAAAGATTAAGGATCGCTTTGGAAAAAAGTGGGCGGTCAAAAAGATCTATCTCCCTCTCTGCTGGTAAAGGTGCGGGATACCTTCATTCTATTCTTTCTGAAGGAAAAGAACCAACAATCGAATCTCTTTCGCGAATTTGTCACGAAATTAATATCAGTATGAATTATATTCTTTACGGTAAAGGGGCTAGCCCTGAAGATAAAGAATTTATAGAGCTTATTTCAAAACTCTCTCCGCAAGAGAGACAGGCGATTTTGACTCTTTTGCGGCGACCCGTTGACGAAGCTCCAAAATAAGTTCCTTCTGTGCTTTTGAATCAAGACGACTCCAGTATTTTATTAATATTATATCACTCATTTTATCTCTCCAGCGTGTTTATAATTGCAATCGAGTAAGAACAAATAGAGAACAACAAAGGGACATGAGAGGAACAAAGAATAATAGATTTTTATTTACATATGTCATTTGAACCCCGCAGAGATTTAAAATATATCTTTTATGAAGGATAAAATGGTTGACATCTCTCCTATAGAGGATATAAGACTAACGCTATATTTAGTCTTGTCAAGACAAGGCTATGCTTTATCAACTATCTAAAGGGGGAAATCATGAAAAATATTCCATTCGTTAAAGAGGATGAAATCATTATCGTTTTATGCGAAGAGGAAAATCCTAATACTTATGAAGGACCAATCGATGAAATCGAAGAAGTGCTCGAACTGATTGAAGAATGTGAAACTGTTTATAGAGTTTTACGACTCGATCTGACAACTTCTCATGCTGAAGATGTTACGGAACAAATCGCTGACTTTTATGTCGAAAATCATGAAATGAATGAAGAAAATACGCCATTGCAGCCCTTCGTTTTGAATAGTGAAGCTTATCATGCTTGTTTAAATGAAAGAGCCGCTTGCGATTATGAAGATAATCTCTATGGCTCTTATGAAAAACAGCATCGTTTACGCCCATGTGATGTCTTGACAGATTATTGGTGGTAAACATGCCAAGTTATCTCAAGACTTCTTATCAAGGGGTTCCACTTTATTATGCTGGAAATATGCGAAATTTAATCAGACTCGAACCACAAAAACACAACGCTATTCTTTTCATATCGCAAGAGGTGGCTCAGTTTATGGCAAAAAAATTGGAGGAAGAATATTGCCGCCATGATTTTTCCGTCGTGCAATAGCTAGATTGAAAAAGGGAGCCGCAATGATGGGCCCAAGTGCTTTTTTTATTGCGGTGACCATGATGCGCGTTATGTTTTCCTTCTTGGGGGGGGGAGCTTGGGGGAAAATTTTTAGCCGATATGGGAAAGGGGATATGAAGAAAAGAGCCTATGGATGAGAAACTGCGGGAGCTTTGCGAGGGGAAAAGCTGTCGGCTGGGTTCATTGGGGGGATTGAGGAAATTGGGGGGAGAGGTAACTATCAGTGGCTTGGAGTGATACGTAAAGCATGTTGGAAAATGGAAGGAGATGTTTGAAGGGGGAATTAAGACCGTTAAAGCTTGTTTAGACGTATTGGGACACGTGTGTTCTGGGAGCTTTTATATTGAGTGTTAAGGGGGCATTATTTTACTCATGAAAGGGCAAATGCTTTTTTATTGCGGTGACCATGATGCGTGTTATGTTTTCCTTCTTGGGGGGAGCTTGGGGGAAAATTTTTAGCCGATATGGGAAAGGGGGGCATGAAGAAAAGAGTCTGTGGATGAGAAATTACGGGCGGTTTGCGAGGGGGAAAAGTTGTCGGCTGGGTTTTTCATTGGGGTGATTGAGAAATTTGCGGGGGGGATGTTGAGGGGGGCAGCAGTTTTTTTGTTTTAGGGGCACAATACTTGAGGGATGTATTGAAGGATGCTGTCGCCTTTAGTCCGTGTGAGGGATACAGGCTTAAACAATGTGAATGTTTCAAAGAGGATATATTGCAAAAAACACTTTAAAGATGAAGGGGAGAAATACTATGCCAATCATTATCGATTGTATTCAGGGAACGGAAGAATGGCAGAAAGTACGCAATGGTTTGATTACGGCTTCTTTGTTTGAGATGGTTATGGCACAAAAAAAACAGGGGCAAAAAACTTCACGATATCATAGTGTGATGATGAAATTGGCGGGAGAAAGAATTACAGGAAAAACCGTTGAGGAAGGAACAACGGTTTCTCAGCGACGTGGGACAGAATTAGAACCAATCGCACGACAACTCTATGCAAAACTTACGCATACAGAACCTGAATGTATTGGCTTTGTTTTGGCAGATGATCGCGGACAAGGATTTTCTCCCGATGCTTTTGTGGGAGAAAATGGCTTATTAGAAATAAAAACAAAAAAACCTGAAATTTTGATCCCTCATTTTATGCAAAAGACTTTTCCAGCAGAACATAAAGCACAATGTCAAGGAGGGTTATGGATTTCTCAACGCGAATGGGTGGATTTAATGCTCTATTGGCCTGATATGCCACCTTTGATTAAACGTGCTTATCGTGATGAAGCGTATATTTGCAAGCTTGAAAATGAAATTAGCCGTTTTAATGAGGCTTTGGAGAAGATGGTACAGCAAATTAAGTGTGTTGAGACAGGTTTTAGTATAAGGACAGAAATTGCTTTGAAGGAAAGGAAAAACAGAGAGCGGGGAGCGAATGCAAAGCGTTTGCTGGTGGGCAAAACAAGAATGAGGCGGGCAAGAAAGGGATCTGTACAGCATTGAGCAGGGGAAAAGTTTTATAAAAAGGAAAGAGCAGAGGGGGAAAAGCAAGTGGGGTGTTTGAGGAGAGCGGCAAGTAGGGGGCACAGGAAGCGCAGGGGATTTGGAGTGAATGTGAAAACTTGTTGGGAAATGGAAGGAGATGTTTGAAGGGGGAATTAAGACCGTTAAAGCTTGTTTAGACGTATTGGGACAGTGTGTTCTAGGAGCTTTTGTGTTGAGTGTTAAGGGGAGATATTATTTTACTCATGAAAGGGCAAATGCTTCTTTATTGCGGTGACAATGGTGCGCGTTATGCTTTTGTTTTTTGGGGGCTATCTGTTTTAGTCGGTATAGGGAAAGAGAGGTATGAAGAGCCTATGCATGAGGAACTGTGGGAGGCGTGTTGGGGAAGTGAGACAGGAGACGTATGGGGGCGTGGGTTTTAGCTGCTTTTATGTTGAGTGTTAGATGTTGAGTGTTAGGGAGGCACTAATAAATAAGGCAAGAGCCTTTCTCACTGGGGAGAGAATGCTGCGCATGATACTTTCGTTGATGGAGGATCAATGGAGGTGATTGATGCTTATAGAAAAGAGGAGAGGGGTAGGAGAAGAATAAACAAAAGAAGAATAAAATGGTGCTGCGAGAGAGGATTGAACTCTCGACCTCTCCCTTACCAAGGGAGTGCTCTACCACTGAGCTACCGCAGCCCCTTTTCAATCTTTGCGCTGTCTTGTGCCATATTGTCAGAAAATAGGCAAGAGAACATTTGTATATTCTTGCAAGAAAACGTATCTTATGTCATGACATATGTTTCTTATACACTTAAATATTTAAGGCTATGAGTTGCTTGGATAGAAGCTCAACACTGTTTAAAAGGTTGCGCAATGACACAAATGCATCAAAAACAAAAACAAAATGAAATGAATCATCAAGATGAAAAAGCAAAACGACGTCAAGAAAGATTGGCGCAACAATTGCGTCAAAACCTGAAACGTCGAAAAGAGCAAAGCCGACAAAGAGCGCAAACAGAGCTCTAAAATGCAAAAAGCCCTAAAATGCAAAAAAATGTTTTTTAGTGAAGCTTTGCAACTAAACTTCTCAATAATTTATTCTCATATTTAGAATGCGTTCTAAAACGATTAATAAAGCATAACTTCCCGAAGGGGGAAAACCTTTGGAAGGGCAGGCACAAAGGAAAAGAGGGAAAACACTATGGATTCTATTCAAATTGTTGGGGGGAAAAAGCTTAAAGGAACCATTCCTATATCAGGGGCAAAAAACGCTGCATTGCCTCTTATGATTGCGGCGCTTTTGACAGAAGAAACGCTCACTTTAGAAAATATCCCTCATCTGGCCGATGTCGAACTGCTTATTCGTATTCTCAATAATCATGGTGTTGGGTATGCTGTTGATGGACAAGAGTTTAACGATGAGTGTGTGAATTCAAGAACAATTCATTTTACTGCGCAAAAAATAGTGACAACACGTGCGCCGTACGAACTGGTGAAAAAAATGCGCGCAAGCTTTTGGGTTATCGGACCTCTCCTTGCACGATGCTTAGAGGCTTATGTGTCGCTTCCTGGAGGATGTGCTATCGGAACAAGACCTGTCGATTTTATCCTTGAGGGACTCAAAACTTTAGGCGCACAGATTACGATCGAAAATGGATATGTTCATGCAAAAGCACCAAGGGGGTTAAAAGGTGCTCACTATCGTTTCCCTAAAGTCACAGTTGGTGGAACACATGTAATGCTTATGGCGGCGACATTGGCAGAGGGAACAACCTTTCTTGAGAATGCGGCTTGTGAACCAGAAGTGGCAAACCTTATTCGAACCCTGAATGCTATGGGGGCTCAAATAACTGGTGAAGGAACAACAACGCTTACAATTGAAGGGGTTAAAAAACTTAAAGGAACAAAAATACGCGTCATTGCTGATCGAATCGAAGCGGGGACATATGCAATGGCTGTTGCTATGACAGGAGGCGATGTCTTTCTTAAAAATGCAAATCCTAATCATCTTACAAAAGTGCTTAAGGTACTTCAAAAAACAGGACTCGAGATTCAAATAGAACCTCAAGGAATTCATGTTAAGCGAAATCCAAAGAACACAAAAATTATGCCTGTTGATATTAAAACAGGACCTTATCCTGCTTTTCCAACCGACCTCCAAGCGCAATTCATGGCGCTCATGACACGGGCTGAAGGAATCTCGCATATTACAGAGACGATTTTCGAAAATCGTTTTATGCATGTTCAAGAACTCAATCGTTTAGGGGCCTCGATAAAGCTTGATGGGCAGACAGCAACTGTCTATGGAACAGAGAATTTGCAAGGGGCTCCTGTCATGGCGACGGATTTGCGCGCTTCTGTTTCTCTTGTGATTGCAGCATTGGCAGCAAAGGGAGAAACAATCGTCAATCGTGTCTATCATCTTGATCGTGGATTTGAGAGATTAGAGGAAAAATTAGTCCGTTGTGGCGCAAAAATCCAACGTATCACAGTGTAATTCCCTTTGAGGGTATTCTTTAATCTCTCTCTTCGGGGGGCTTAATCTCAGAAAACAAGGTTTGTTAATCCTCTCAATAAACGTGGGGTTTATCTCATGGTTTTGGAGTTTTTACGAGCGGGCATAAGTGTTTGAGAGGCGGGTGGAGCTCATAAAACAAAAAAAGATTTGTATCATTGTCTAAATGTCGTTTATGGCGCTCATAACACGGGGTTGAGGGAACCGCGCATATTACAGAGACGATTTTCGAAAATCGTTTTATGCATGTTCAAGAACTCAATCGTTTGAGGGCGTCTAGAAAGCTTGATGGGCGAGAGGGCAACGCATCTCATGGAACAGAGAATTTGCAAGGGGGGCCTCATCATGGCGACGGATTTGCGCGCTTTTTGTTTCTTTTGTATTTGTGTTATTTGTATTATCATTGCCAAAGAAAATAATTCAAAATGATAGTAAACGTTCACAATATTTATTGTTTTTTAATATAAAAATATGATAATAAAATAATCTATGTATTTTATAGTGTTTATAATTATTCAAGGAAAATGAAATGAAGCAGACTTTTAAATTATTGAGTGCTTTATTGATTATGATTGGATGTTATCAAGCTCAATTGCCTCAAACCATTGCAGGTACATGGAAAAAGTCTGGTGTAAATCAACTTGAAAAAAAAGTTCTTTATGGTGCTTCAG
The DNA here is from genome assembly GCF_042194225.1 of Bartonella sp. MR110HLJHH. Lineage (NCBI taxonomy): Bacteria > Pseudomonadati > Pseudomonadota > Alphaproteobacteria > Hyphomicrobiales > Bartonellaceae > Bartonella > Bartonella sp. MR110HLJHH. The sequence goes on from NZ_JBHIMQ010000002.1 coordinate 201,181, forward strand.
AAGATTTTCAGAATGACCCTGCTTATATAGAATGGTGTATAGTACATGACAAGAATCCGGAGTGTAATCCTTTAGAATCTCGCAATCCACCGAAGTTTAGTATAACTCTTGGGCACGGGTACTGATGAAAAGGGCAATGTAATCTCTTTAATTGATGAAAAAACGAATATGGAAAACCTATAAAAGACAATCATAACAAAAAAGTATCTTCATTCTTTAAAAGCTGAGGATGGCATTGTTAATGGGGCGCCGATAAAGCGCTATGGATTAGAGGGTAGCGCATCTCATAAAACAGAGAATTTGCAAGGGGGGCCTCATCATGGCGACGGATTTGCGCGCTTTTTGTTTCTCTTGTGATTGCAGCCCTCTTATCTTGTTACATTGGCAGCAAAGGGAGAAACAATCGTCAATCGTGTCTATCATCTTGATCGTGGATTTGAGAGATTGGAGGAAAAATTAGTCCGATTTGGCGCAAAAATCCAACGCATCACAGTGTAAATCTGTAAGATGTCTCTCAAAAATGGCTTTGGGAGGGGGCTATATGTTGTTAGGTGTGCTTTTGGGAGGCTTGATCTCAAAAATAAAGGGTTATTAGTCCTCTCAATAAACGTGGGTTTTATTTCATGGTTTTAGAGTTTTTACGAGCGGGCATAAAAGTTTGAGAGGCGGGGGGTGGAGCTCATAAAATAAAGACTGTTTTTAAATTTTATTGCTAATTTCATGAAATTACTTTATAAATAACACTGTAACTTTGGTCGTCTACGCAACGATCAAGAGGGATTCAAAACCCCTAAAGTTCAGTACATAAGATTAGCCTACTCTTGTGGGTTTCCCGGGATTCCGGGAGTTTTTGCCATGTCCAGGTGCGATGAGCACTAAAAGCAAAAAAGCTGACTGAACTCAGTGTTTTTGACTCCCGGAATACCAATGCGAGGGCGCTCGCAACCGGCAGGGGAGCTTGAAGTGAAAGCTAAAAATCCACACTTTAACGATATTTCGATAGGCAGAAAAATTCGCTTTAAAAGAACAATGATCGGAATGTCGCAAAAGAAATTAGGTAGCCAGTTAGGTGTGACTTTTCAACAAATCCAAAAATATGAAAAAGGCTCTAATCGTATAGGAGCTGGGCGTTTACAAGAAATTGCCGATATTCTTAATGTTCCCATTTCTTTTTTCTATACGGATCTCTCGACAAAAGAAAATGCCTTGTATTGCTGTGATGAAGGGATCGCAAGTAAAGAAGAGCACATCCTTTTGAAAAGTTTTAGAGAGCTCAAACCTCAAAAACAGAAGGCAATTTTGTGTTTGATTTCCTCCCGCTCTACGCTCTAAAGGATGCATATTCCTGACTTAAGGGCTGCTCTGTAAACAGTCCGGCTTCTGTCGACGGGGGGGTGACCTACTCCTAACCACTCATGTGGTTCACTTTAAAAAGGGCGTTACAGGGCAAGCCATGCCCATTTATTACACACTCTAAAAACACTTAATATGGAAAGTTTTACATGCCTTATATCACCGCTCTAAACAATAATGTTTTACGGCACAACATGATAAACCGCGCTTTTTTTCAGTGAACACTAATGCGTATTGTTATTGGTTTTTTTTCTGTTAAGAAGCGTATACAGTGTCGTAAAAGAGTTAAGTAAGAAATTTAAATAGCGCGTGAAGCATCAAAGAAACTTTGGAAAAATTCTTGAAAAAATTAGTTTAGGGGAGCTTTTTATAAAAGCCCGTCTTAGAGAGGCAGATAAGTCTTTCATCTTAAGATGGTTTGCTTTACGTTTCAAAACTTGATAAAAATTCAAAAATTTCGAAAAAAATAGGAAGAGAAGCTTTTTCTGGTATGCAGGGGGGAAAATGGTCAATAAATTAGACAAAAAACAGATTATATTTTTAGCATTGCCACTCATCTTTTCAATCATTGTAGCTTTTTTGGTCAATATAACCATCAATAACATTACAGAAAATGGAACGACGCCTGATGCTTATTGGTTTGTAAGATCAAAGCCACTGGATATTTTAATCCTTATTGCACTTTCATGTTCTTCATTCATCTTATTACAAAAAAGGCATACCAGAAAAAATATCATTATTTCGTCCATGATCATCTTTGGTTTGTTTGCAACTTATTATAGTGCAAATGAATATATCAGACTTAGTCCCTATGTAGGTCAGATAATATGACATGGGCGGATGTTTTTCCTTTCTTTGATAGGATGGTTTTAGGGGGTGTTATTATTGGCATTGTTATCCTTGGTTACACGATAAAACTATCATTACCTAAAGCTTCACCTTTGAAAATTTCAAAAAATACGATCTTTGGTGGTGTTCAATGGATGAGTATGAAAAAGATTGAAGAGATTTTTCCTCGTGATGGTGAAGTCGTCATAGGAGAGCGCTATAGAGTCGACAAAGATATTGTTAAAGATGTCCCTTTTAATCCTAAAGACAAAACAACATGGGGAAAAGGTGGTCGCCAGCCATTGTTGACATATAAACTGGATTTTGATTCAACCCATATGTTATTTTTTGCTGGTTCTGGTGGTTATAAAACAACCAGTAATGTTATTCCAACTTGTCTCAAATATTCCGGTCCACTGATCGTTTTTGATCCTTCAACTGAAATCGCTCCAATAGTTAAAGACGCAAGGGAGGATTTTAAAAGAAAAGTATACGTTCTTGACCCCCATAGTTCTTCAACAGAAACTTTTAATCCTTTAGATTGGCTGTTAGATGAAAATCTCCCCCTTTATGAAAGAGAAGCGGGTGTGGTTGAAGTTGCTAGACTCCTTCTTTCTGAAAACTACAAATCAACTTCGACAGACCAATTCTTTGTATCACAGGCACATAATTTGTTAACAGGAATACTTGCGCATGTGGTCTTTTCTGATGAATACACATTACAGGAAAAAAACTTAAAAACCCTTCATACGATCATGTCAATGCCAGAACCGTCTGTGATTGGAAAATTGCGTTCCTTACAGGCTTCATCGCCATCCCAATTTATTCGTGAAACTCTTGGGGTGTTTACAAACATGATTGAACAAACTTTCTCAGATGTCTATTCTACTGTTGCAAAAGATATACAATGGCTTTCCCTCTCTAATTATGCAGATCTTATCAGTGGTTATAACTTTAAAACTAATGATATAACAAAAGGAGATATCGATGTTTTTTTAAATATCCCCTCAAAAATTTTAAAATCTTATCCAGGTGTTGGGCGTGTCCTTGTTGGCTCTTTTCTCAGAGCTATGGAAGCTGCTAATGGTAATTATGCAAAAAGAGCGCTCTTTATTTTAGATAATGCTGATCTTTTAAGATATATGAACATTTTAGAAGAAGCACGTGATCATGGACGCAAATATGGCATATCTCTCATGCTTTTTTACGAGTCTGTAGAGCAAATAGAACGTTATTTCGGTTCGTTAGGCGTTATGACATGGTTTGAAAATTGTGCTTTTGTAAGCTATGCCGCAATAAAAGATATTAAAACTGCTGAAAATATATCTAAGGCATGTGGTCAAATGACCATTGAAGTGAAAGATTCAAGCATAACTCTGGGAACATCAGGTATAGAAGGAACAGAGTATTTAAGTTTGCGACAAAGACCCTTAATATATCCACATGAAATAACACAAGAAATGCGAAAAGACGAACAGATTATTCTCGTGCAAGGAGAGCTCCCTATCCGTTGTGGACGCTCTATCTATTTTAGACGTAAGGATTTAACAGCTCTTGCTAATGAAAATAGCTTTTCTTCTTAATAAAGCACTTGTTTTTTAGTTAAAATGAATAAAGCATTATTGTATTTTGGGGTGATATAATTAGAGATAAATCATTTTTATAGTACATTTTTATAGTACAGTGGCTTGAAAATGGGAGAAAGTCATAAGCGATCTTTCTGCTAAGAAGACAAACACCAAAAAAATCAAGACATAAAAAGAGTATCTTATCAATTATAATGTGTGGGGTGTTCAAGATAATACGTAGAATATTGGCTGTGATAGTTAAAAAGTTGCTTTACGCAATCTTCCTTATTCTATTATTTATTCGTAAACCAGTTTTTGCCTTCTTAAACTTCTTTGCTGGTGGCTTGATTTTATTCCTATTTTTTCTTTTTTGGGGATATACAGCGAGAGTTGCACCCTATGAACACCAAACAGCAATGGTCATTGATGATATCATCATGATATTTCTTTGCTTGTTTGCTAATGATGTCTATGAAAGGCTTTTACTACGAGCTAATACGTCTAGCATCTCTTGATTATGATCTTATACTTATTTCAATAAATAGCGCTCATTTCGTTCGTATATAATTTAATCAAAAAAGAGAGGTGGGGTGCCTCTGATAAAAATACAAATAAAGACTGTTTTAAATTTTATTGCTAATCTTCTCCAATTCCTTTATACCTTAAAGGGTGACTTTGGTCGTCTACGCAGCGATCAGTAGGGTCTGAAAGCCCTAAAGTTCGATCATAAAATGAACCTACTCTTGTAGGTATCCCGGAATTCCGGGAGTTTTTGCCATGTCCAGGTGCGATGAGCACTAAAAGCAAAAAAAGCTGATTCGAACTCAGTACTTTCAGACTCCCGGAATACTTATGCGAGGGCGCTCGCAACCGGTAGGGGAGCTTGAAGTGAAAGCTAAAAATCCACACTTTAACGATATTTCGATAGGCAGAAAAATTCGCTTTAAAAGAACAATGCTGGGGATGTCGCAAAAGCAATTAGGCAGCCAGTTAGGTGTGACTTTTCAACAAATCCAAAAATATGAAAAAGGCTCTAATCGTATAGGGGCGGGGCGTTTACAAGAAATTGCTGATATTCTCAATGTTCCCATTTCCTTTTTTTACGCTGATCTCTCAACAAAAGAAAACTTCTTGTATCCTTATGATGAAAGGATCTCGAGCAAAGAAGAGCAAGTCCTTTTGAAAAGTTTTAGAGAGCTCAAACCTAAAAAGCAGAAAGCAATTTTGTGTTTGATTGTCTCATGAGATAAGAAACACTGTTTTAATTTTTATTGCTGGTCTCCTGAAATTATTTTATGAACAAGAGCCAAGGTTCTCGTCGTACAGTGTGGTTGAATGGTGGAACCTAAAGCCTGAGAATTCAAGCTGAGACATTAGCCTGCTTTATAAGTATCGCGAGATTCCGGGAGTTTTTGCCATGTCCAGGTGCGCTCTAGCACTAAAAGCAAAAAAGCTGACTCGGATTCAGTGTTTTTGACTCCCGGAATACGCATAAGAGGCGCTCGCAACCGGTAGGGGAGCTTGAAGTGAAAGCTAAAAATCCACACTTTAACGATATTTCGATAGGCAGAAAAATTCGCTTTAAAAGAACAATGATCGGAATGTCGCAAAAGAAATTAGGCAGCCAATTAGGTGTGACTTTTCAACAAATCCAAAAATATGAAAAAGGCTCTAATCGTATAGGGGCGGGGCGTTTACAAGAAATTGCTGACATTCTCAATGTTCCCATTTCCTTTTTTTACGCTGATCTCTCAACAAAAGAAGACGTCTCAACCTGTGATGAAAGGATCGGAAGTAAAGAGGAATACCAGCTCCTGAAAAGTTTTAGAGAGCTCAAACCTAAAAAGCAGAAAGCAATTTTAAGATTAAATTTTCGTTAGAATTAAAAAAAAATTAAAGAGGCTCTTGCTAAATAATAAATTATTATATAAACCCTTTTTCAGAGAAGGGGGTTAGCATTTCTCCCTCCCCCCCCCCCGCAGAAATGTCCAAATAAAACCTCCTTCTCATCGTTTTAACAATCACGAAAAATTTTATCCTTTATCCTTTATTTTTTTTAAAAAGAGTGACTTATTTGTGCTAGAAAAGTTGCTGTATTAGGCAAATTGGGGGGTGGGGTGTTTTTAGGATTTGGGAAGGGTTTGAAAAATCGTCTTGCCAAATAGAGTTCTCAAAAGGAAACAGTGGAGAGCGATCACCAAAGGGCGCACAGTGGAGAGTAATCATCAAAGGGGCGGCTTAAAAGAAGCTACCAAAAATCCGGAACTTCAGGCTTTAAATGAGGACCAATCCGTACCGCCGAGACCTTTTCTGCTAAACCGGTGCGATCTGAAATCTCAACCGCTAAACCACAAAGGGTGGCAGGACCACACGCCGGTTCAAAACGATCTTGCTTCGTCTTATAAAGAAAACGGTGTAAGGGTTCTTCTTTATCCATTCCAAGAGATGAATTATAATCTCCACACATGCCTGCATCTGTTAAATAGGCGCTCCCACCTTCTAAGATCTGCGCGTCAGCCGTGGGAATATGCGTATGTGTGCCAACGATAACACTCACACGACCATCAAGAAAATGGCCAAAACATTGCTTCTCGCTTGTCGTTTCTGCGTGAAAGTCAAAAATAACCGTATCGGCTTGCTCCATCAATGAACAGGCAAGCAGAATATTTTCCGCTGTTTCAAATGGATCTTCTACTTTGAACGGCATAAAAACGCTGCCCAACAGATTGGCGACAAGAACACGGGCTCCATTTTTTGCCGTAAAAATACCAACACCTCTTCCGGGAGTTTCTTTCGAAAAATTGGCAGGGCGTAAAAAACGATCGCTCTCATGGGCATACTGCAATGCTTCTTTGTGAGAAAAAGCATGATTGCCCGTGGTGACAACATCAACACCGGCTATCAAAAGATCTTGATACGTTTCTTGTGTGAGACCAAAACCACCAGAGGCATTTTCACCATTTACCACAACAAAATCAAGCTGCCACTTCTTAATCAGTTGAGGAAGGTGTTCAAAAACAGCTTTACAGCCTGTGTTACCAACAATGTCACCTAAAAATAAAAAACGCATAGGCACTTTAATCACATTTTAACATTTTAAGAAACCTTTTTCTGTAAAAATTCCCTGTACCTGTAGATCATGTTCTGCTGCGGGAATAGAGGAAACCTCCTGACATGAAAATCCTATGCCCCATAATGTCATTTGATGCCCTTGTTTTTCAAGAGCTTCAACCGCACGGTCATAATATCCTCCTCCATAGCCAAGACGGTGACATTGACGATCAAACGCAGAAAGTGGAACAATAATATTATTGGGGACAACAACACCATTGTCGGCACTGGGACCAAAGGTGCCAAAGCGCATGGGTTCTAAAATCGTGCTGGGCGAAAATGCACGGAAAACCATGGTGGTGGGATCAAGTACTGCTGGTAAGGCTAAACGTCCGCCGCGTAATGCTACAGCATCCAGTAAAGGACGCGGGTCAATTTCCGATTTAATGGGCCAATAGCCTGCCAAAATGAGGCGTGAAAAATCTGTCCCCTTTTTTTCAAGGTATTCAATAAAGTGGCAACAAGCACGCTGCGAAAAGAGTGTGCGCTCTTCTATTAAAAGAGCATCACGACGCGATAAACCGCTTTTGCGCTGCTGTGTACGAAGGGATGAAGCAGATTCACAGGGGGGATTATGTGTCATTGTCTCGCCAGTTGTTTTATAAGATGCTGGTATTTTATCTATTGTTGGCGTTTTGTAAATCTCTGTTAAGATAAGAGCTGTGCTCATGAAAAAAAAGCATGAAAAAATGTGTGCTCTTTAGGGGGTATCTTGGTGCGACAAGCCGCTTTTGCGCTGCTTGCTGTGCAAAGGGATGAAGCGGATTTACAGAGGGGATTTTTTTGTAAGTGCTGTCTGTTTCATAAAATAAAGCCCCTCGTAATTTTTATTTTTTGAAAAGAGAGTATCGTCATTAGTCTTATGTAAAAGGTCGCTCTCAATTTTTATCTGGAAAAATTTGATGTAAAAAAGTTATATAAATAAAGGGTGATCCACAACAGCCGATGGAAAAAGCTGATCCCGGGAACCTATACAAATAGGTGGGCGCCATATGAAAAAGCCCACGGGCTTGATCAGGGACAGCTCCCTTGGAGATCATTAAGGTCTCAGGAATACGTTATTTCCTGTCGAGAAGCGCAGAACACCCTCCTTAATATAAAACAATTTCAGAGTTTCTGCTAGAGATAAAATAACCGCAATCTCTTATTTTTCATAAAGTTTTTTCAAGATGGTTTTACAATCTTGCTGGTGGCTGCTGGAAATGGCTGTATGATATATAGAACGCTTTATTCAAAGTAAAAAAAAGCAAAAAATATGAGTGGGGGTGAGTGATTGAGTGACGCAGAACGGTTTATTGGCAATCGCTTGATTTTTATGTTTCGCGGGAATGCTTGGAGGAGCTTTGAAGGGGAAAAGTTTCTTATTCAAGGATGTTTGTTTAACTGACATTGCGTCTTTGAAGTTTTTTCCTTGTAGGGAATATTTCAGTGCTGTTTTATCAACTTTGAGGGGTGGAGGAGAGCCGATACGGTATGTGCTCCGCTATGGTTGAAGCTCATAAAAATAAAAAAAGACGATGACAGTTTATCAAAGGTGCTTAGCGATGTTTTAAGCTTTTTTCAAAAAATATTTTTTGAGGATCGTATTTACAAATTTTTTATCCATGATGGAGGGATGTAAAAAAAAGAGGTGGTGTGAAGAAGACTCAGGTGTGAAGCGTTTGCTTGCTATGAGAAGAAATTCTGTAGAGGGTATATTGGAAGTGTTTGGAAGCTGCCTTCAATACAAAACAGGTCAAAATTCAAAAAAGACATTGTCAATTGCGTGGTGGGGGGTGATGGCGTGGTTATAAGCAGGGGGCTTTTAGTTTATTGAGTGGAATGTGAAGCCGGCTTGCGTTTTATCTAAGTTTGAAAGGATGTCGTAAAGCGTCTCGTTCTTGAATGGTTTCAAAGAGCTTGTGGTGTTTGTTCGTCTAACAGAGCTTGCACGCGCTTTTGAATCCTGCGCATTTGTGGGTAATACTCTAATGCTGCTTCATAAGCTTTAAGAGCAAGTTTTGGACGCTCTGTTGCCTCCATGGTAACGCCAAGTTCAAAAAAAGCTATATAGTTGCGCGGCTCAAGTTCAAGAGCATGGTTGAGATCAAGCATGGCAAGCTTGAAGTCGTTTAGTTGAATGTGAATCCAAGCACGTCTTACCCAAGCTTCAGCGTAAGTAGGTAAAAGTGCAAGAGCATTATCAATATAATCAAGCGCAAGTCCATAATCGTCGCTACTGATCGCATTTTCAGCCCATGACATTAAAAGATCAATTGTATCGCTCCCCGATTGCGACCATAAAAGTTGAAGTTGTTGACTGATCTTTTTCGCTTGAGAAACATCAGCACAATATTTCAACTCTTTCAGTAAACGTAAAATTTCGGCTTCTTTGCGTTGCTTAACTCTGTCAACATGGGAAAGCTGCTCTTTGTCAAAATCTTCAAGAGTAATCGCAGACAAATCAGAATCAGAGGGCATTGAGGAAGGGGCAGGAGAATTGGGAATAAGATCATCTAACGGTAAAAGCGATTGTGGAGAAGGACGATCTTCAGGAAGCGAAGGAGGATTTTGCCCATAGCTAGAGGGAACAAAACAAAAAATGCCAACAAAAAAAAGAAAAAAAATGTGCTGGAAGATACAGAAAAAACGCAGCTGAAAAAATCGAAAAGCTTTTAGAAAAATAGAAGAATCCATAAAAACAAGCCCCCAAAAGATAAATCACCAAATATTATCAAACAATGGACTCGTAACCAACGGACTTATAACCAAAAAAAACTTAAGAAAAATTTTTAAGCCTACAAAAAGTAGGCATAAAAACATTAACCCTAAAAGAGTTAGCCCTGACGCGCTCTAAAACGTGGGTTCGTTTTATTAAGAATATAAATACGACCTTTACGACGCACCAAACGATTGTTACGGTGGCGCTCCTTTAGTGCTTTAAGCGAATTTTTAATTTTCATCATATTCACCGTTAAACAGTTTACGTAACACAATACTATAATACAACATTAAAACACGAAAATACAATATTACAACCCCAATACACTGCTCACACTATGAACATTGCATTGCGATATCGTACTTGCATCATAACATCACACGACACACTTTTTCACTGTGATCACAAAAAGAGAAGCGCACTCTTAAGGTACGCATTAACCACTTCATTAGCACAACGAATAAGTGAAAATTGCAAAAAAAGTAAGAAAGATTTAACAAGAAGTCTTATTCTTGTCAAGGGTGTATTATACATTTCCTATGGTGGGTTAATGGTTGCCTTGAAGGTAAAAATATTCTCGCAAAAAAGAAGAATAAAAAGTGGAAACAAGTAAAAGCTTCTCATTTGTGAGAAGAGAAACCTGTTTTTCCGTAAAATATCATCGTTTAGGCGGTGTAGAAGGCTTATGTAAAATTTATACCATGATGTGTTTTTTGTTAGTGTGTGAGGATATTCTTAAAGTTTGCTCTTAAAACCTAGAAAATAAATTGCATGATGAAGACAAAAGGGATGAATTGATAAGGATCAATTTCTACTGTTCATAGTAGACATAGCAAACTTAAGAGTCTCGCATAGTGTTATGGTTTTCTCATTACAAATCTATGTATCTTTAACCATAGCATTTGCTGCCTGCATATCACAAGCGGGATTGGTGTATGGGTAAAAACACTTGAAGAGTAAGGAATAAAACGGTCTTTTATAAATGCTTTCAAGTGCAAGAGAGTGCTGCAACATTGGGGACTGGCAAAACGGTGTGATGAGGCTGGCGTTTACGCTTCATAAGCTTGAAGAAGGGGTGGTGCACTATAAATGTTTAAGCTATTATCGAGAGCTTTTATACTCTATGATGAGGGGCTGTTGTGAAGTGGTGGCAATGTGCATTGGCCAAGTGTTTCTTTAAAATAAGCGCGTAAATTGGTAATACAAGTGTCTTCTGTTTGAGGCTTTTTATTTTACGTGAGGGCTGAGAGGATGTTTGGGAATGGATAAGCTTAGTGCTGTAATCACGTCCTGTAATTATATCTTTGACGTGGAGATCAGGAACGGAGTGGCGCGCTTGGAACTTCTAATGGGGGATTAAATTTGTGCTATTAGAGTGAAAGATTCTGCATAAATTTCTCTTTGAAGTCAATAGCTTATGATTTTTTGCAACCCAATTATTTCTACGTGTATTTCTACGTGGGGTGGATTGCTGGATATTGTCAAGCGGATGGGGAATTCAAATTATCCGGTGAGGGAACCAGTATAGTGAGAATATACTTTGGCTCTTGAATGTGGATAGTTTGAATTCCTTTTAATATCCATGCTGTAGAAAAAATTTGACCTTCCCAAGGGTGATCTATGATGATGTTTATTGAAAGAGTGAAAGGTTCACATTGTCTGGCGATAGACGTAATAAAAGTATGTCATAATACCAATTTATATACATGTTGCCAATGCCAAAGAGAGCTGACACAATGATCATTGGTATCCCGATCGATAGGGGCAGTGACTCTCTTCCTCCCATAAGGCATGCTATACAAAGAATTCCTGTCATTAATAAAAAGCCTATTGCGAAGACTTTCGTTACGAGAACAATGGGTTTACGAAAGGTTAAAAGAAAGAGGAATAGCATGTGTCTGAATGGACCCCCTCTCCGTTTTTTTGGGAGGAACAGGCTGTGCCTCATTTAAAGTTGCTTCATTATTTTTAGAAATGAAGTATTTTTTCGCTAAATGAGCGTTTTAAAGGCAATGATAGTATTAAAAGTATAATTTAGCTTTACTAGGATAATAAAATAAACATTTATACTTAGTCAATTAAGGGTGCTGTTAGGTGCTCTTGAAAGAAGCTTGGAGCGCGAAAAAAATTGAAACTTCGTGAAGTGTGCGGGTCTGATGGTCTTGATGAATGTCATTGTTGAGCAGGATAGAGAGTTACAGAGAATCTTTTGTGGGTGAGAGTATGCGTAAACAAAGTACGCTTACGATAAGGGAGTTCATAAAGAACTGTGCGGGATGCAATAAAGATATGCCATAAAACCCATGAGCATTATACGGTGGTGATGCGCCTTATAATTTATTGTCTTAACAAGCTTAAAGAAAAGGTGGGAAAATCGATGCGCTGAAAAGAGGGGGAGCGTGAGAGAAGAAAAATTGATTTGTAAAGAAGAAATTTAAGCCGTTGGGGGACGTTGAGGAGACTTTTTCGAGAAAGATGTTGAGCGGATGAACAAAAGAAGAAGGTCCTCTATCCGTTAAGGAAAAAAGAGAGAGAGGAAAGTTGCTATGCTGGAGGGGCTATCTTCTGATCAATATTGGGCTGCGTTTGCGAGAGTTGTTTGGGTAGAGTAATACGTTTTACCTCTCAGCGATTTTATGAGAAAACAAAACTCATGCTTTTGTGAAAATGCTTTTGTGCAAAAATAAACATAAGAAGAGAAGCTAGAGGCAATAAAAGCGCATCGTGGATTGGTATCTATGGGCGCAATCGATCAGTCTCTTTCCTAAAGATTGGGATTAAAAGGAAAATGAAGGGGCTGCCTCTATCATGGGGAATAATGATGCCTAGAGGTAACATGTTGGATGAGGCGGTGATGTTGGATGAGGGGATGATGTTTTTGAGAAAAAAAGGGGGACAGAGTTTTGGGTGGGAAAGAAGGGTTGAAAGGGGTTGGGGAGCGTTTGTTGAGCCGCATGGATAGTCAATCGGTGTGGAGTGAAGATTTGTTTTTGAGGGGGGATGAGATGTGAAACGATTTGTGGGCGAGAAGAGGTGATGTTTTTAAAAGAGCAGGGCTTGTAGGAGGGTGTGAAGGGGGGAGAAGCCCATGTCAGGGGAAAGTTAAAAGGTCAGGGGTGTGCGCGATTTGAGCCGCTGGATATCGGTGTGAGGGGAGAGGGTGCTTTTTCTGTCTTCACTTGGGTGAAAAAGCGTTTTTATATGTGAGCGTTAAGATTTGCTCGCTGGTCCCATTAATTGGATGACATGCCCCATTTTGCGGTAGGGTTGAACAGTGCTTTTGCCATATAAATGGATTGAGGTGCGCTCTTGCGTGAGAAAATATTTTAACGTGCTTAAATTGTTCCCAAGAAGATTTGTCATTTGGCAATCGCTATGACGGTATGTGCTGCCTAAGGGAAGACCGCAAATAGCACGGATATGCTGTTCAAATTGTGAAGTTATGCATGCTTTTTGTGTCCAATGACCAGAATTATGGACACGCGGCGCGAGTTCATTTACTAAAAGATGACCATCCGTTAAGACAAAAAGTTCAATACAAAGAACACCAACATAATCGAGGGCATCCATTACTGTTAGGCTGATTTCTTGGGCTGCTTTTTGCACGTCAAGTGGAATATGGGATGGAACAAAGGATTTATGAAGAATTCCGTTTTTATGTTGGTTTTCAGGGCAATCATAAAAAATATGTTCCCCTTGTTTTGTGCGAGCCGAGAGAACTGAAATTTCTGATAAAAAAGGAACTATTTCTTCCAAAATACAAGGCTGCTCCTGAAAAGTCCTTAAGGCTTCGTCAAGGGTTTGTTCATTGGGGCGGTCAAGTTTGATCTGGTTTTTCCCATCATAACCAAAACGACGCGTCTTTAAAAGACCACGTTCGCCTAAGGCATCGAGAGCGGAAAGAAGAGAAGAAGAATTGTCAACAGCATACCATGAGGCGGTTCCAATCCCTTGATCACGTAAAAATTGCTTCTCAAAAAGTCGATCTTGCGTGATCTCTAATGCTTTGGAAGAAGGATAAACAGGCTTACTCTTCTCTACATATTGAACCGTTTGAAGCGAAAGATTTTCAAATTCATAGCTGACAACATCACACTGAGAAATAAAATGATCTAAAGCTGATGTATCGTCATAGGAGGCAACAATATGGCTGTTTGCTGTTTGAGCGGCTGGGCAATCGGCCTCAGGGCAAAAAATAACTGTTCGAAATCCTAATTCTGCGGCCGCTATGGCGAGCATCCGTGCTAATTGTCCGCCCCCGATTAAACCAATGACGCTGCCTGGAGGTAATATGTTAGGTGAGGGGGCGTTGGACGAGAGGGGCGTGTTGGATGAGGGGGTGGTGTTGGATGAGAGGGTGGTGTTGGATGAGAGGGTGGTGTTGGATGAGAGGGTGGTGTTGGAAAACGGTGCCATTTTAAACCTCCGTTACAGGCGTTTTGGCGACATTGGCTGTTTGTTGTTGACGCCAATCTTGTAATCGCTGGGCGAGATCATGATCATAAATGGCCATAACGGCTGCGGCTAAAAGTGCTGCATTAATTGCGCCTGCTTTGCCAATTGCTAATGTGCCAACGGGTATCCCTGCTGGCATTTGCACAATTGAAAGCAAAGAATCTTGACCAGAAAGAGAATGAGAATGCACTGGAACGCCAAAAACAGGAAGAGGCGTAAGGGCTGCTAGCATACCAGGAAGATGCGCTGCACCCCCTGCACCGGCAATTAAAACTTTAAACCCTGCGTCTTTTGCTTCTTTTGCAAATTGATAAAGGCGTTCAGGAGTTCGGTGTGCTGAGACAATATGCGAACTATGAGAAATACCAAGATTCGTCAAAATATCTGCACTATGGCACATCGTTTGCCAATCCGATTGGCTCCCCATTAAAATCGCGACATCACATGATTTTTTCATCATTCACCATCCTTTTCAAAGGTTCAATGCGATTCTTTATCATTATTTTTTTAAAAGTTTTATATTCTCTTTGCAAAGCCAATTGATGACAGAGAAACAGTTATTTTTCAAATAAGATGGAAAGCTAAAAATTTAAAGGGGGATCTCGAGAGTTGAAAAATTAAAGTATTGAAGGTTATGAAGCACTTCTTTTGAGGGGGAGGGATGAATTTTGAGGGGAGGTGTTAAGGGGTGGTATTGGACCTATGAGGCTGTTGAGCTGCGGAATTGCCGTTTATTTAAGGTAAGAGGAAAAAATACATCGGGGGAAAGCCATTGATTGTAAGTTTTAAAAAATGTCTCATTTTTATTTGCTAAAATAAACATGGTCACCATATATTATAAAATCTGCTGCAATTTGAAAAATTGCTTATGAGAAAAAGAGATTTTTATGGCGAAAATGCGTTGCAAAGTGAGGATATTCTTTTGAGAAAAAAGAGATGTCGCTCTCTTAATTTCAAAGGCTATTTATTTTGCTGTTCAAGTGATTCTATTAATTGAGTGGGGGAATATGCTCTTTGTAATCGTTGATATATTTTTAATAATAGCTGATATAAAGGGAAGCGAATAATCAACGCTTTTGTGCTTTTGTTAAGATGTGTTTCTTAGCGATTATATGGTTCTGCGTTTTTTTTTCACTTAAATATAATGACAAGATAAAGTGAATGACGAATTGTGAATAATAAATCCATGGTCTCTTTTTTGCCCAATTTTGTAATAATGGTGGAAGCTGAAATAAATTAAAAGTTAAACACCGGATGTAAAGGAGATTTAAAGCTATGTTTTTTCCATTTTTAATCGCTTTAGGTACTGCAATAACGACTATGTATGGCAAAAAAAATATAAGTTATGCTTTGTGGGCAATTTTATTCGTTGTCATTCTTCTCACTTTCAATCATCACGCAACTTCTACTTTAAATTTATCTTTTTGAGAGAATAGCCATGGAACAAGTTGAACAAAAAAACCCTCATTTCGTCATCTTTATGAATACGCTAGGACTCATTGGGTTATCTATTGTCTTGGTGGTGGCTTTTTATTATCAATTGGTAAAGTTTGAGTTACCTTGTCCCCTTTGTTTGCTACAGCGCGTTGGATTGATGCTGGCAGGTTGTGGGTTCTTGCTCAATATTCACCATAAGGTGAAAAATACCCATTATGGTATGGTTATTCTCGGTTGTATGGTAACGAGTGCCGTTGCAGCACGGCAAGTGTTTTTGCATATAACACCTGATGATTTGGGATATGGTTCAACGTTCTTTGGATTGCATTTTTATACTTGGGCTTTCATTATTTCTGTCCTTTGTATCTTTGCTGTCTCATTTGTCATGATTTTAGGCGAATTGGCACATAAGTTCAAAGAATTTTCTCCTTTTCCATTTTTGAGTAAAACGGCAAGTTTTTTATTTGTGTTTTTGATTGCGGCAAATTTGATTTCTACCATACTGGAATGTGGTGGTGGACAATGTGCTGATGATCCTGTAAGGTATGAATTGTTATCAAATTGGTTCCCTTCACAGTCTTGAATTTTTAATAATCCCTCATCGTGATTTTATTGTTAAAGAGGCGGAAATGTTAAAAAATCCGCTTCTTTTTTATTGATTGGGAAGACATTTTAGCAAGATTATTCGATAATCTGATCTTTTATGCCAACACTGGCTTTTATGAGCGCTTGCGATTGATGTTTTTTAAGCGAAGACTTGCTCTGTGAACCTTTTATACTGTCTTTTGAGGGAGATAAAAGGATTGGTTGCAGGTGTTTTTAGAACAATCCCAGATTATTGAGCTGCGTGGGTTAAAAAGCTTCGTTTTTTAAAGGTGCATTAACGATAAAAAATTTTTATTCTTGATTTTTCTTAACATTGCGTTAAATAAGTTATTGTATTCATTTTGATGCTTCTGAAGTATCTTTGCTGCTTTTAGAGGGATTAATTTAAAATTTTGAAAATTATCTGAATAATTTTCTGCAGAGGTTTGTTTATTAGAGGCAAACCTTTTTTTTTATCTAATTTTTAGATCTTTTCTTTTCAGTGTGAAGCCTTTTTTAGAAAAAATAAAGCGTCTGGATGACTCTCTTTTTTATTAAGATGTTGATTTATAATGATAAGTTATCATTTCCAACGTGAAGCACAACGCTGAAATATAATAAGATTTTCTCATCACCCGTTCTCTCATATTGAATCAATTCAAATTACTTGCTTGCACATCATGAGCGGGTGGGCCATGTGGGTCAAAACTGTACAAGAAAGGCATGCCTTTAATGAATTGGCTCTTGAACTGAAGGCTGTCCGCAACATTGGGAGCTGGCAGAGTTTTTGTGATGCTGCCAGTGTGTTCCTCCATAAGCGTAAAGATAGGGGGGGCTGAATGGATTTTATACATTTCATGGGGGGGGGATTTTGCCATTCCTATCATGGATAGCGTTGGCGAAATGGGTGTGATGAGCGTTGAGAGATCTGTCTTTAAAACAAGCGTGTGAATATGCAACGCAAGTATATTGTGTTTTGTGCGTTTTGTCTTACGAAAAAATACTGTGACTTATAAGGATAAGTTATCATTGCGGATGTTGAATGAGAAAAACGAAAAGGTTCTCTCATTTCAAATTTTCTTATAGTCAATCAATTAAATGTACTCTCGTACGTTACAAGAAAGCACTGGATGTAAATAAAAAATCTTTTAAAAGTCGTAAAATGCTTCCTATAAATCCTTTTGATAGCTAGAAGTTGTCGAAAAAATTTATGCTGGTCAATGCAAATAATAGGGCGGTTTATATCTATGATTTAAGTGAAAATAGAGGGATTTAAATGAAAAGGGAGGCGAGATTTTAAAGACAGTTGTTGAAAACGTTATTGTATAATGCTTTTTTTACAGATTTTCTGCTTTCTGTAATGACGTAAAAGCGTAAAAACGGAAATGTGCAAAAAAGTAAGCTGCGATTTTATGTGTGGTGTGTGATTTTATCATGGCATGGAATGTAGAGAGAAGATTGGGGTTTGGGGATGAAGAGTCTGTGAAGGGAGGGGAAGTTTGGATGAAGAGGCGGGTGCGTTGACGAGAGAGGGTTTGGAGATGAAGAGTCTGTGAAGGGAGGGGAAGTTTGGATGAAGAGGCGGGTGCATTGACGAGAGAGGGTTTGGAGATGAAGAGTCTGTGAAGGGAGGGGAAGTTTGGATGAAGAGGCGGGTGCGTTGATGAGAGAGAAGAAGAGGGTGTGGGAGAATAGAGGGGGAAAGTTGCTTTTTGAAGAGGGAGTGAACGGGTGCTTTCAGTGATCTTGCTTTAGGGTGGTGAAGGGGCAAGAATATTTTAGAATAGGACGTATCTGTCGCGTTTGATGAAACATCATCTTTTGAGGGGTGGGTGATCTGAAGTTTATAGGGGGAGTTGGATATTGGCAAATAATGTCAATTGTTACTCTTTTGCTTAATCAGAAATCAGCCATAAGATTGCTTTTTGTTTTTTCGCTTTGAGTTCTCTAAAGTTTTTCAAAAGGGTGTGTTCTTTTTCGCTGTATGTTTCTTGATCATAGTGTGCGGCATGTGTTGAAAGATTTTCTTTTGTGGCAATATCTGCATAAAAAAAGCTTATGGGAACATCCAGTTTTTGGGCGATTTCGAGTAAACACCCTGCGCTTACACGATTTAAGCCTTTTTCATATTTTTGGATTTGTTGGAAACTGACGCCTAAATAGCTTCCTAATGCTTTTTGGGAAAGTCCCATGGCAATTCTTCTTTGACGGATTCTTTTGCCTATCAAAATGTCGATAAAATTTGGATTTTTGGTTTGCACTTCAAGCCCCCCTCCGGTTGCGAGCGCCCTCGCATTGGTATTCCGGGAGTCTGAAAACACTGACTTGACTCAGCCTTTTGCTTTTAGTGCTAGAGCGCACCTGGACATAGCAAAATCTCCCGGAATTCCGGGATACCCGCAAAGCGGGATAAATTCATGTGTCAAGTCTTCGGGTTTTCAGTTCCCTATTGGTCGTTGCGTATACGACCAAAATTACAGTATTCATTTATAAGGCAATTTCAGAAAATTGGCAAGAAAAATCAAAATAATCTCAAAGACTACAAGATTGGGTACTTTTTAAAAAAGTGCGAAATATGGATTATAAATCGCGTTTTTTTCCTATAGAAATGTCGATAAAATATGGATTTTTAGTTGGCACTTAAAGCCCCCTCCGGTTGCGAGCGCCCTCGCATTGGTATTCCGGGAGTCTAAAAGTACTGAATCCGAGTCAGTTTTTTTGCTTTTAGTGCTGGTAAGCACTTGGACATAGCAAAAACTCCCGGAAACCCGGGCCCCCCACGAAAGTGGGTTCAATTGTACGCTAGGGTTTAGGGCTTGTTTTCCCTCTTGATCGTTGCTTGGACGATCAAAATATCTTTTAAGTGATAAAGTAATTTCAGAAGATTGGCAAGAGAAATCAATATGTCATAAAACGGCGTTATTTGGAGGGGCGGTGATATCGGGCATATCAATTTATCAAGGTGTTTTTTAGAGTGTGATGAATATTTTAGGATGGATTTCTTTGCCTGGCCTGATGAAACAGTCTCGTTTGAGGGGTGGGTGATCTGAAGTGCGTGGGGGAGATTGGCTAGGCAAGAAGCTGGGTTGTAGAGCATTGTTTTCAGAGAAGTGCGGGGTTGGTGGTGTGGGAATTTTATTTGGCTTTATTCTGTGAATGTGTAAAAGCGTGAAGACGTATATTCGTGAAAAAGGAGAGGAGAATTTGTGCATTGTGTATGCTTTTAGCATGGCATGGAATGTGGTGAAAAGATTGTGGTGGGAGGATGAAGAGTCTATGAAGGGAGGGGGAAAGTTGCTTTTTGAAGAGGGATTGATCGGTGCTTTCAGTGATCTTACTTTAGGGTGGTGAAGGGGCAAGAATATTTTAGAATAGGACGTATCTGTCGCGTTTGATGAAACATCATCTTTTGAGGGGTGGGTGATCTGAAGTTTATAGGGGGAGTTGGATATTGGCAAATAATGTCAATTGTTACTCTTTTGCTTAATCAGAAATCAGCCACAAGATTGCTTTTTGTTTTTTCGCTTTAAGCTCTCTAAAGTTTTTTAAAAGTGCCTGTTCTTTTTCGCTGTATGTTTCTTGATCATAGTGTGCGGCATGTGTCGAAAGATTTTCTTTTGTGGCAATATCTGCATAAAAAAAGCTTATGGGAACATCCAGTTTTTGGGTGATTTCGAGTAAACACCCTGCGCTTACACGATTTAAGCCTTTTTCGTATTTTTGGATTTGTTGGAAACTGACGCCTAAATAGCTTCCTAATTCTTTTTGGGAAAGTCCCATGGCAATTCTTCTTTGACGAATTCTTTTGCCTATAGAAATATCAATAAAATTTGGATTTTTAGTTGGCACTTCAAGTCCCCTCCGGTTGCGAGCGCCCTCGCATTGGTATTCCGGGAGTCAAAAATACTGAACCTAAATCAGCTTTTTGCTTTTAGTACTCATCGCACCTGGACATAGCAAAAACTCCCGGAAACCCGGGAAACCCACAAAAGTGGGATAAATTTATGTTTAGGTTTCGGGTTTTTGATCCCCTATTGATCGTTGCGTATACGACCAAAGTTACAGTATTCATTCATAAGGCAATTTCAGGAGATTGGCAAGAGAAATCAATATGTCATAAAACGGCGTTATTGGGGGGGTGATATCAGGCATATCAATTTATCAAGGTGTTTTTTAGAGTGTGATGAATATTTTAGGCTGGATTTCTTTGTCTGGTCTGATGAAACAGTCTCGTTTGAGGGGGGGTGATTTGAAGTTTATAGGGGGGTGTTGGGTAAGAAGCTGGGTTGTAGAGCATTGTTTTCAGAGCAGCGCGGGGGTGGTGATGTGGAAGTTTCATTTGGCTGCTTTCTGTGAATGTATAAAAGCGTAAAAACGGAAATGTGCAAAAAAGGAAAAGGATTTATGTCGTTAGGGGGCGTTGTGGTTAATGAGACGGAATGTATAGGGATCATGTTTTCAAGCTGGGAGTGCAACATAAATAGAGGATAGCTTAGATGAAATGTGTGGAGAGAGGAAAAATGGGTCAGGCTGTGCGGGGAAATGCATAGAGAGTGGAGAGGGCTGTGGAGCATGTCGTGGATGGATTTGTGAAGGATGTTTTTGAAAAAAGGAGGGGGCTTCTGGATGGGGAGAGGTGTTTGCATTTATCCCAATGGCGCATGTTTAGGGTGTGGAAGGCGGAAGGTGAGGTAAAGTTGGAGGGATGAGGATTGTTTGTAAGTCGTGGAGATAGTCAGAGGCATTGGGAAAACGCTTGAGGGGGAGAAATTTTAGCGCAATTTCTCGTCACTCTGAAATCAAGATCATCCTAAAAATTGGAGGAAATGGGTGGGAAAAATTGGTGGAGAGAAAGTTTTGAGCCTCAATGTGTGTGGTGATATGTGTGGTGATGTTTTTTGAGCGCATGAGAGAGTAAACTTGAAAAACCTTTCTCTTTTTGTTGAATTTTTATTCACAAACTTAAGAAAATAGGATATGAACGCTGGAAATAACGCACAGCTTAACAAAATATGTGCACTGTAAAGGAAATGTTTGTTTATGTCAAAAGAAGAAGTTTTAGAATTTTCTGGTATCGTTACTGAACTCTTACCGAATGCAATGTTTCGTGTGAAACTGGAAAATGATCATGAAATTATTGCGCATACTGCTGGTAGAATGCGGAAAAATCGTATTCGCGTGTTGGCAGGTGATAAAATCATGGTGGAAATGACACCTTATGATTTGACAAAAGGGCGCATTACATATCGCTATAAGTAGCCTAAGGGGTGGCTTGCGCTTTTTTGTAAAAGCCATCATATTATTTCTATTATTTTTTAACAGTTTTAAAGCTTGCTTTTCATGAGTGAAAAAAGGGGAGTGTTTGAATGGCATTGAAAAACTGTAAAATCAATGCGGAAAAAAGATAAGGAGATTAATGGCGCTTAAAAAGGGGGCGCGTAAAAGGGGCGAGAGGGAAGTCGATTGTGAAGGGGTGGAAATGAAAAATATAAGAGAGTGGGGGAAAAAACGTTTGGCAGATGCTCTTACAGAAGGAATTCATTTGGTGCTTGCTTCTGCTTCGCCAAGACGTTTAGCGCTCTTAGCACAAATAGGGATTGATCCTCAGCAGGTTTGTGCAAGCGATATTGATGAAACGCCAAAATTAAAAGAACATCCTGCAAACCTTGCTAAACGTTTGGCAAAAGAAAAAGCCCTGAAAGCCCAAGAAATTTTGCGCTGGTACGATCAGAATGGTCAAGAAGAGTTGCAGAATGGTCAAGAAAAATTACCTCAACAGAAAATGATTATCTTGGCTGCTGATACGGTGGTGGCTGTGGGGCGCACCATTCTCCCCAAACCAGAGGGTGAAGACGAGGCTTATGAATGTTTGCGATACCTTTCTGGGCGTTCGCACAAGGTCTATGGCGCCGTTTGTGCGCTCAATGAACGTGGAAAAATAACCGTAAAATTGGTTGAAAGTCGTGTCCGTTTTAGACGCTTAACTTCTGCTATGATGAAGGCTTACCTTGCTTCTGGTGAATGGCAAGGGAAAGCTGGTGGCTACGCTATTCAGGGAAAAGCCGGTGCTTTTGTTGTCTATATCACGGGTTCTTATTCTAATGTTGTGGGATTGCCTTTGGCTGAAACAGTCGATCTCTTGACCGCTTATCACTATCCACTTTTCACTCATTGGGTTGAAGAAACGCATTAGAAAAACTTTAAGGCAAGATCAATGCAAGGTGAAAAGCAACAAAAAGAAAAAAGCAAAAATGAAAAAAAGGAACAGAAGAAAAGTTAATGAAGGAGCAGATGACAAAGGTGCGCCAAGAAAAAAAAGAGCTAAATTTGCAAAAAGAGACTCGTCCTCCGCATCCTTGTCCTATTTGTGGTCAAATGTCACAACAAAACGCCTATCCTTTTTGTTCCACACGGTGCCGAGCCATTGATCTTAATCGTTGGCTTTCAGGCGCTTATATTTTACCGCCCCCGCCGCAGAAAAGTGATGAAGAAGAATAAAGAGTCCTCTTGAGAAGAGAATGCTCAGAGCGTTTTTCGTGTTGGAGCTGAAGGTGAGGGCGCGCGGGATTATCGTAAATGGATTCAAGAGCTGGATTAACGGCTTGGTTATTGTCGTCATTCGCAAAGACGCAGATTAAGTTCAATCAATGATGAAAGTTTTAATACATATCTAAGACTTAGCACCAGTGGTTTTGTAATTATAAATTTCTTTGTTGCGGGAAGGTTGTTGATGCCTTTAGGGTGTGGGGGAAGGATTGATAATTCAATCAGTATTGCTAAGGAAAAAGAGGGGCGCGTGTTTTGGTGCAAATAGATGGGGCAACAAAAAATCGCTTGTTGGTGCTTTTGCTGGGTAATGGCATGGTGTCATTTGGGGGCTGGATTGATTATATCGTGATTTTGACCGTATCTGTGTTCATCTGGAAAGCTGATCAATATGATGTCGCTTTTATTGGAGCGGCAACATTATTACCGGGTATCGTTCTGTCTAAGCTAATTGGAATGTTGGTCGGTAGCCGTTATATGATACATTGGCTGCGTGCATCGTTGCTGTTACGAGCGTTATGTACTGTCGTTTTATTGATGGCGACGAGTCTGCAAGCATTTATTATACTGGCAGTTATTCGAGCGATATTCAACAGTCTAGCTATGCCTGCAATTTCCGTTCTTAGTGCAAATTCGGTGCCTGAAAACGGGCGGACTCGTTACTATTCTGTGCTTAACATGATCAATAGCGCAGCAAAGATGATAGGACCTGCTTTGGGGAGTACGCTCTCTGCGTTTTTGTCAGATACATATACTTTATTGTTTTCTGGATTTCTGACATTGCTAGGCTTTATAGTGTTTTGTTGTATTGGTGCACAACCTGTCTCGTCGCTCATGGTAAAAACAGCAAACACCATGAAATCACAGCATAGGCTTTATGGGACAACTTGGTATGCCTATGTGGCGGTGCTGTTTGTGTATTTTGCCATGATCTTTATGGTGAATAATCAGCTGCCTGTCATCCTTAATGCGCTGAAAATGAATAAACAGGCTCTTGGGATGTTGGTATCGGCTTCGGCAATCGGTAATTTCCTCTATGGGTTTTGGAGTGTGAAACAATCAAAGCATAAACCCCTTACAGGAAAAATATCAGAGTTGTTAATGCCGGCAATGTCAACAATGATTGGTTTTCTAATGATCTCAGTGTGCTTTTTTTACTTGGATTTACTCCGTATTGAAATTTTGTTGCTCTGTTTTTTCCTTATTGGAATGGTTAGTGCCTACTTTTCCATATCTTCTAACGTTTATCTGGTAACCAATTTCAATGAACAGATTGGGTTGGCTTCTGGATGGGTGCAGTCTATACAAAATTTAGCTATGTTGGTGGCTCCCTTTGTTGGAGCGTTTGTTTTAGGTCACACTTCGGCTGGGCAGCTGTTCCTTTTTTCTGGATTGAGTGGATTATTCTGTTTATTGGCTATCAGGATATTGGTGAACCGTTCTTTGTCTATTGTTCGTTCTTAATGATTGGCTCATCAATGAAACAAATGTTTTAAATCATTTTTCTGAGATTTAGAGGGTGTGGGGATAATCCAGCATCGGGTAGCTTTTTCAACGTTATAGATTCAATTTTTGATTTTTGCTTAACCGCTCATATGTTTGTTCTGTCTAGTCTTTGCCTTCTCGATATTGTTCCACCGTCTCGTAAACGCAATTGGGGGCATGGTTTTGAGCAACAATGTCATTTTTGTTTGACTCTGCTTTGCCACGAATAGTCAAACTTTAAACTCCAGCCGCTGATCCTCAATCAGCTTGACTTAAAGCGATAACAGAAACAGAAAACGAGCTATAGCGTGAATTATCCTAGTGAATTATCCTATATGCCGTAAAACAATCACTCTTTGAGGGGTGTGGTGTACTGAGCTGAATTTTACTTAAGGATGTTTTATTGTTTGATATATTAGCGAATAACGTTGATCATTGCGCTTTTGCTTAATCAGAAATCAGCCACAATATTGCTTTTTGTTTTTTTGGCTGGAGCTCTCTAAAGTTTTTTAAAAGTGCGTGTTCTTTTTCGCTATAGGTGCATTGATCGAGGTGTAAGAGAGTTTCTTTTGTAGGAATATCTTCTTTTGTGGCAAGGTCTGCATAAAAAAAGTTCACGGGAACTTCTAGTTTTTGGGCGATTTCGAGTAAACACCCTACGCTTACACGATTTAAGCCTTTTTCGTATTTTTGGATTTGTTGAAAACTGACACCTAAATGGCTTCCTAATTCCTTTTGGGAAAGTCCTATTGAAATGCGTCTATGACGGATTCTTTTGCCTATCAAAATGTCGATAAAATGTGGATTTTTAGTTGGCACTTAAAGCCCCCCTCCGGTTGCGAGCGCCCTCGCATTGGTATTCCGGGAGGTTGGATTCACTGAACTTAAACAGTCTCTTGTTTTTAGTGCTGATAGCACTTGGACATAACAAAAGCCCCCGGAATTTCCGGGATAGCCATAATTGTTTATGTGTTAAGTTTTAAGGAATCCAACTCCTTATTGACCGTTGCGTGGACGATCAAAAACACAGATCAATTCATAAAGTAGTTTCAGGAAATTGGCAAGAAAAATTAAAATAATATCAAAGACTATAAGATTGGGTACTTTTTAAAAAAGTGTGAAATATAGATTATAAATCGCGTTTTTTGCTTAATCAGAAATGTCGATAAAATGTGGATTTTTAGTTGGCACTTCAAGCCCCCCCTCCGGTTGCGAGCGCCCTCGCATTGGTATTCCGGGAGTCTAAAAGTACTGAGCTCTAGTCAGTTTTTTTGCTTTTAGTGCTGACAAGCACTTGGACATAGCAAAATCTCCCGGAAACTCAAGATATCCGCAAAGTGGGTTCGTTTTTACGCTAGAGCTTAGGGCTCGTCTTCCCTCTTGATCGTTGCGTAGACGACTAAAACACTTTTAAATTTGTAAAGTAATTTCAGTATATTGGCAAGAAAAATCAATATGTCATAAAACGGCGTTATTTGGAGGGGCGGTGATATCGGGCATATCAATTTATCAAGGTGTTTTTTAGAGTGTGATGAATATTTAGGCTGGATTTCCTTGTCTGGTCTGATGAAACAGTTTCGTTTGAGGAGTGGGTGATCTGAAGTTTATAGGGGGTGTTGGGTAAGAAGTTAAATTGTAGAGTATTGTTTATAGAGCACTGCGGAGTGGTGAACCTTTCATTTGGTTGCATTCTGTGAATGTGTAAAAGCGTGAAAACGTATATCCGTACAATGATGCGGAGGATTTGTGGATTTATGCATTGTGCATGTTTTCGGGTCATGTTGGGATTTTGTCTGGCGTGGAATGCGGTGAGATAAATGGGGAAAGAGTTTGTGAATGGAGGAGAAGTTGGGAGGAAGAGAGTTGTTAAGCGCGTTGGTTGGAGAAGAGTGTGTGGGGAATATTTTAGGGCATGGCTTATCTGGCGTGTTTGATGAAACAGTCTCGTTTGAGGTGTGGGATAGCCATATGAAATAATCAGCAGGGGAATCTGATAGACGGGAAATCAGATTGTTTACAGAACAGTGTTTACAGAGTGGTGCGTGGGGTGCTGGTTTGGAAGTTTCGTTGGCTTCGTTCTGTAAAGATGTAAAAGCGTAAAAATGTATATCTGTAAAAGTGAAGCGAAGGACTTATGGATTTGATTGATGCATTGTGCGTGTTTTTGTCATGTTTGGCTTTTGTCTGGCGTGGAATGTGTTGACAGGATTGGCGAGCTGGAGGGTGTGCAGACTGGAAAGGAAATGAAAGAATGCTGTTAGGGGCGTTGGTTGGAGATTGGAGAAGAGTGTGTAGGGGGAATGGGGGAATGATCTGAAACGAATGGGTGGTCAGTGGTGGAAACTTGCTATGCAAGCATTTGAATTATTTACAGACTATTGTTTATAGAGTGGCGTGGGGTGCTGGTTTGGAAGTTTCGTTGGCTTCGTTCTGTAAAGATGTAAAAGCGTAAAAATGTATATCTGTAAAAATGAAGCGGAGGATTTGTCCTTTGTGTATGCTTTTATCATGGCATGGAATGTGGTGAGATAAATGGGGGGTGAAGAGACTGTGAATGGAGGGGGGAAAATTGAGATGAAGAGGGGTGTTAAGTCGTAAGTATATGACGGCGAGGAAGGGGTTGTGTGGAATGGAGGATGAAGAGAGTGCGTATGGACAAAGAGAGGGGGTGGATAAGAGGCGGGGTGGTGCAAAGGGATGCGTGAAGGATGGTGTAAGGATGATAGAGAGGGAGGTGAGGATTCTATTAAAAGGGTGTTGTGGTTTTGAGAGGAGGGTGAGAGTGGAGAAAATGTGCTGGAAAGCATGGTGATGAGGTAAGCTAAAGGGTATGGGATAAGAGAAGGGGCGGAAAAAGGAACTAGAAAATGGAGAAAAACAGTGGTGGGGAAATGAAAAAAGCTACCTCACCTCCCCTTTGTTTTCAAAGGGGCGTGAGGAATTTATGTTTTATCAAGAAGAAAAAGCTTAGTTTGCTTTCATAATTTTCCAAGTTTTTCCATCAGACATATACATGATTTTTTGGCCTGTGGTTACTTTTCGTATCTCATGATCGGTACGAATTGAGGAACTTGAAGCTGCATGGTTGTCTACGAAGATTGATTTCCACATAAATGGGCCGGGGAGTGGGAAAAAGATATTGGGTGCCCAAGCACCATCTTGTAAATGAACGACGACAAGCTCTTCTTTTTTCAATTTATCCGAAATAGTTTGTGCAGAGAGGTCTTTCCCATTGGAAATGGGGACTTTCGGCTCAGCTGTGGGGGAGGCTAAACCTCCAAGGTCGCTTATACTATTCATGCACTGAATTTACATAATATTTGGACGACGTGAGGATCTTTACAGTGTCCTTCAGCAGAGGCATTTATGAACGCTTGGTATTTGTAATCAGCTATAGGGCTGAAAAAGGTGGAACTTTGTGGACTTAACACATAACAGGAGGAAAGATGCCTCTTCCAACGAGAATGGTCTTCAACAAAACTCGAAGATTTATAGAGTTTGCCAAAAGTTTTTGGAACTTCGATAACACCGACTATTGTTGCTTTATCAGCTATAAGGTCGATTATTGTTCCTGTAACTAGATTTCCATTCTTGGAAACATCCAATCTATATCGATGTCCAATTTTCCAAGGAAATTCAATATCACAGCGTACTCCTGAGCCCTCATGGGTAAAATGTTTACATTTCTCACTCTTCCATCCAGTGGCATTCCGGATAGAAAAGTGAATGGTGCGGGTGCCTCTGTTGAATAAACCAATATAGCCACTTTTTCCATTTTTGAATTGAAACTCGTTTCCCCAGAAATAGATGGAATGAGGTCCACCATCATAAGTTATTTGCTGAAAAAAAGAAAATGTATCAAATGACCTATTTTGAGACCATGTGTGTTGCATCGTGACAACTTTACCAGCAAAAACAGCGTAGCTTGGCTTGCTTATGAGACAAAATAGAATAATTATAAGAATATTTTTTACTTTACTGTACAAATTAACCTAATTTCATTTAATAAATTTGAAATGATTCCATAAATATAAGTATATTTAATCTATTTTAAATAGAAAATATAATAAATACTTTTTATTTCACTCTTAACTACATGTCGTAAAATACGCTTTTTAAAAATCAAAAGGTGTATTTGCTTTCATTTAAATTCAATTCATTAATAATGATGTACTGATGTTGTGGTTTTACTTGTGAGGCTGTGCTGGAGGGGTTGTGATGGTGGGGCTGTGATGGTGAGGTTGTGATGGTGAGGTTGTGATGGTGAGGCTGTGCTGGTGAGGCTGTGCTGGTGAGGTTGTGGTGGTGGGGTTGTGATGGTGGGGCTGTGATGGTGAGGTTGTGATGGTGAGGCTGTGCTGGTGAGGTTGTGGTGGTGGGGTTGTGATGGTGGGGCTGTGATGGTGAGGTTATGATGGTGGGGTTGTGCTGGTGGGGTTGTGATGGTGGGGTTGTGATGGTGGGGTTGTGCTGGTGGGGGCTGTGCTGGTGGGGCTGTGCTGGTGGGGTTGTGATGGTGGGGTTGTGATGGTGGGGTTATAGGGGAGTTGCAGTTTTTATTTAAATAATGGCAGTGCGCCTTTCTCTCCCTCTTGCTATAGGGCTTGTGAGGACCCATATTCTTTTTAGCACTACGGTTCTTCTTCATGCGGCATCATTTGCGGTGTTTTGTGGGGATTAGTCGATCCTTTGAAGATGTCTCTTTTGTGGAATGTTGGGGGAGTTTAAAGTGCGGCGGTGGCTTGAGATTTAAGGAAAAAAAATGAACTTGGAAAAATATAGCGAACGGTTGCAAGGTTTTTTACAATCAGCACAAAATAGTGCCCTCTCTTCTGATCATCAGCAATTTATGCCGGAGCATCTGTTGAAAGTGCTGTTAGATGATTCTCAAGGGTTGGCGGCATCACTGATCCAAAAAGCGGGTGGTGATCTTACTCTTATTCGAAAGGCGCTTAACGAAGCACTTGATGCTTTGCCAAAAGTGCAAGGGGGAAATGGACAGCTCTATTTGTCTCAGCCGTTGGCAAAAGTCTTTAACATGGCTGAAGATCTGGCGAAAAAAGCCGGTGATCAATTTGTGACTGTGGAGCGTGTGTTGCAAGCACTGATCATGGAAAAGACCGCAAAAACCGCTGATATTTTAACAAAGGGTGGTTTGACAGCGCAAGCGCTTAATCAGGCTATTAATGATTTGCGGAAGGGAAAAACAGCAACAAGCCCCCATGCCGAAAGCCAATATGATGCTTTGCAAAAATATGCTCGTGATTTGACAAAAGATGCTCGTGAAGGAAAACTTGATCCTGTGATTGGGCGGGAAGAGGAAATCCGCCGCACTATTCAGGTGCTTTCACGGCGTACCAAAAATAATCCTGTACTGATCGGTGAACCAGGGGTGGGGAAAACAGCTATCGTTGAAGGGTTGGCATTGCGCATTGTTAATGGTGATGTGCCTGAAACTTTGCGTGATAAACAGCTTCATGCGCTCGATATGGGATCGCTTATCGCTGGTGCAAAGTTTCGTGGGGAATTCGAAGAGCGCCTCAAAGCGGTGCTGGCAGAGGTGCAAGCTGAAAATGGTCAGATCATTTTGTTTATTGATGAATTGCATAATCTCGTGGGGGCAGGAAAATCCGATGGACCTATGGATGCTTCCAATTTGCTAAAACCTGCTCTCGCACGCGGAGAACTCCATTGTGTGGGGGCTACAACTTTGGATGAATATCGAAAATATGTTGAAAAAGATGCTGCTCTTGCACGCCGCTTCCAGCCTGTCTTTGTGCCTGAACCTTCTTTAGAGGATACTATTTCTATTTTGCGCGGTATTAAAGAAAAATATGAACAACATCACAAAGTGCGCTTGGCAGATAGTGCTTTGATTGCGGCGGCGCGTTTGTCTAACCGCTATATTACGGATCGTTTCTTGCCTGATAAAGCTATTGATCTTATCGATGAAGCGGCGGCACGGTTGCGGATGCAGGTCGATTCAAAGCCGGAAGAACTTGATGCACTTGATCGGCGTATTTTACAGTTGAAAATTGAACGTGAAGCTTTGAAAACAGATGTCGAGCCAACAGCAAAAGAACGTTTGAAAAGCGTGCAGGATGAACTGAAAATATTGGAACAACAGTCCGCTGAGATGACAACGGCTTGGCAGGCTGAGAAACAAAAATTAGGGCATGCTGCTGATTTGAAAAAACAACTCGAAGAAGCACGCAATGCTTTGGCTATTGCACAGCGTGATGGACAATTCCAAAAAGCTGGAGAGCTCGCTTATAGTGTTATCCCTGAACTCGAAAAACAATTGAGCATCGCTGAAAATGATGACCAACAAAATCATCTCGTTGAAGAAACGGTCACTGCTGAACATGTGGCACGGATTGTTTCACGCTGGACCGGTATTCCTGTTGATCGAATGCTGGAGGCAGAACGGGAGGCGCTGTTGCGGATGGAAGATGAAATTAGCAAACGTGTGATTGGTCAGGGAGAGGCTGTTCAAGCTGTTTCTCGCGCTGTACGCCGCGCGCGCGCAGGGTTGCAAGATCCCAATCGTCCGCTTGGCTCTTTCATGTTTTTGGGTCCTACTGGTGTGGGAAAAACCGAATTAACCAAAGCTCTGGCCGCTTTTCTTTTCCAAGACTCCAATGCCATGTTGCGCATCGATATGTCTGAATATATGGAAAAACATGCTGGGGCGCGGCTTATTGGGGCGCCGCCTGGATATGTTGGATATGAAGAGGGAGGCGTGCTGACCGAAGCCGTACGCAGAAGACCTTATCAGGTCATTCTGTTCGACGAAATTGAAAAAGCACATCCTGATATTTTTAATCTCTTGTTGCAAGTGCTCGATGAGGGACGTTTGACCGATAGTCAAGGACGTACCGTTGATTTTCGTAATACCTTGCTGATTATGACTTCTAATCTTGGCGCTGAATTTTTAACCGCTTTGCCTGAAGGACAAACAACTGATCAGGCAAAAAATGATGTCATGAATGTCGTCAAAGCGGCTTTTCGTCCGGAGTTTTTAAACCGTATTGATGAGATTATTCTCTTTCAAAGATTGCAACGCCACGATATGGAAGCGATCGTCGATATTCAGATAGAACATTTGCAAAATTTGCTCAATGAACGCAAAATAACTTTGCAAATCGAGCCAGAGGTGAGGAAATTTCTTGCCGATAAAGGCTATGATCCTCTCTATGGTGCACGTCCGCTTAAACGGATTATCCAAAAAGAAATTCAAGACCCACTGGCGGAAAATATCTTGTTTGGAAAAATTCACGATGAAACAACGGTGAAAATTATAAAACAAGGTGATCGGTTGGAATTTTTGCCTGAAGATTAAGTTTGAAGAAATTCACGCTATAAAGGGCGGTGATAATCCTATTGTGTGATAAAACACCGCTCTTTGAGGCGTGCTGATTTAGAAAAATTCACGATGAGACAGCGGGTGTTTTATTGCAAAGCAAAGGGAGTGGTCGGTGTTTTTGCATATTAAATGAGTGTTCTCGAATATCGTAGGATTCTTTTATTTCTGTTTGTAGTGAAAACTATTTTCTTGCAATGTAATGAGTGAAGTCACAAGCGGGATTGCTTTATTGCTTTATTGCTTTATTGCTTTATTGCTTTGTGCGTAAAAGCGTTAAAGAGAAATGCCGTTTATCTGCCGTAAAATATTGCTCTTTGAGGGGGTGTGGGGAGCTGGTTTGAATGTGACTTAGGGGGGATATGAATGGAATAATGTTGATCGTTGCGCTGTTGCTTAATCAGAAATCAACCATAAGATTGCTTTTTGTTTTTTCGCTTTGAGCTCTCTAAAGTTTTTTAAAAGTGCGTGTTCTTTTTCGCTATAGGTGCATTGATCAAGGTGTAAGAGAGTTTCTTTTGTTGAAAGATCTTCTTTTGTGGCAAGGTCTGCATAAAAAAAGTTCACGGGGACATCTAGTTTTTGGGCAATTTCCAGTAAACATTTGGCACTTACACGATTTAAGCCTTTTTCATATTTTTGGATTTGTTGGAAACTGACGCTTAAATGGCTTCCTAATTCTTTTTGGGAAAGTCCTATTGAAATGCGTCTATGACGGATTCTTTTGCCTATCAAAATGTCGATAAAATGTGGATTTTTAGTTGGCACTTCAAGCCCCCCTCCGGTTGCGAGCGCCCTCGCATTGGTATTCCGGGAGTTAAAGGTACTGAATCCGAGTCAGCTTTTTGCTTTTAGTGCTGAGAAGCACCTGGACATAGCAAAATCTCCCGGAATTCCGGGATACCCGCAATGCGGGTTTGTTTTTACGCTCGGATTTAGGACCTTTAATCCCTCTTGATCGGTGCGTAGACGACCAAAATTACACTTTAAGTAATAAAGTAGTTTCAGAAAATTGGCAAGAAAAATCAAAATAATCTCAAAGACTATAAGATTGGGTACTTTTTAAAAAAGTGCGAAATATGGATTATAAATCGCGTTTTTTGCTTAATCAGAAATGTCGATAAAATGTGGATTTTTGGTTTGCACTTCAAGCCCCCCCGCTGGGGGCGAGCGCCCTCGCATTGGTATTCCGGGAGCCTGAAAGCACTGACCTCGAATCAGCATTTTGCTTTTAGTGCTGAGAAGCACCTGGACATAGCAAAATCTCCCGGAATTCCGAGATATTCGCAAAGCGGGTTCGTTTTTACGCTAGAGCTTAGGACCTTTAATCCCTCTTGATCGGTGCGTAGACGATCAAAATTACACTTTAAGTTAAAGGAATTTCAGAAGATTAGCAAGAAAAATCAAAAATTTTCTATTCTATTACGCCGTAAAACACGGCTCTTTGAGGGGGAGTGAAGAGCTGGAATATTTGAGGGCAGGGCTTGATTTGTTGAGCCTGATTAAGTGCTGTTGTTTGAGGGAGATTTGAAGTTTAAGGGTACTAGGCAAAAAGCTTTGTTCGTTTGCAGAGCAGTGCGGAGTGGTGGTTTGGAAGTTTCGTTTGGCTTCGTTCTATGAAGATGTAAAAACGTGAAAATGTGAATCTGTAAAAGCAAAGCGGGGGATTTGTGGATTTATGTGTAGTCAAGATGATTTTAAATTTAAAGTACTAGGTTATTCAGCTAGTAAAGCAGAATTTCCTAGTACAGAAAAAAGACTAATACTGTACAAACAGTTCTATATTTTGATGATAAAAAAGTTATATTTGTTATAGCAAGAACAGCTATTCGAGATTTTTTTTGATATTGTCTCTAAATTTGGAACTACCAGCCAAAATATGGGTCTAATTTATCAGTAAAATTAACTAAATCTAGTAACAATAATAGAGCTTACTATGTAATAAAATACACGGTATTGCTAATGAGACTTGACTTTAAAATAAGAATGCAAGTTCAATTTTCTAATCCAGAAACAAAAAACTTATGAGTTTAAAGATTATGAAATTTTAAACAGATATTTTAACACTGAAAAATTTATTAATCTATTACAAGAAAAAGCAGGAGCTATAATTACATTAACATAAAAATAAGCCCTCTGCTGTAACAGAGGGCTTTAAAAGCGGAAAAAATTCTCAACATTGGGGAAACAATGTCAAAAAAATCAAACTTACAAAATTTAAAACATCTTATAAATTATGCAAATTCACATCTTAGTACTTTATAGATATAAAGGCGATGGAGGAATTCGTACCTTCGGAAACCGTCACTACTAAGAATGTGTGTGAAGCTAGCAGAGAATTAAAAAAATGGCAAGCAGAAAAAAAGTTTAAACAAAAAAAGAAAACTTTGCTGTTCGTGCCCATAAATATAATGAATTAATTCCAAATAGTGCTTTTTATTGTAAAGCGTATCCAGAAACTGAAAATCAGTTAATTCACTACAATAAATATAATAACAAAATTAAACAGAAATATTGTTAAAGATAGAAGTTCTAAAAGACTGATTTAAAAAAATAATTTCTCAAAAGCTAAAGATGATATCATAAAAGATATGGTTAAAAGACATTTTATTAAAAAAGGATATTTTAAAAAAAATACGATACTTTACCAAGCCCTGTAATGAAAAATTTATCGGGAATTACAAAAGCAACTTTTTAACACCTACTTTAGAATTAAATGATGATGAGATATTAAGAAATGCATATAAAGGTGGGCTTTGTTTTTTTAATCAAGAAATGGGGACATATATATATAATGGAATTGAAGTATATGATGTTAACAGTATGTACCCAGCTATGATGTTAAAACTGTTACCTATAAGTAATTCTATCTACAAAAAAGACGAAATATTCACAAATTCATATTGTGCGTGTTTTTGGTCATGGTATGGAGTGGTGTGAGGATTGGGGGAAGAGTTTTCATAAATGGAGGGGGAAGTTTAGAGGAAGAGGGGTGTTCAGTTGTTAAGTGTGTGATGGGAGAGAAAAGGGGGAATGGAGGATGAAGAGAGTGCGCATGGATAGGAGGAGAGTGGGCTTGATTTGTTGAGCCTGACGAAGTGTTGTCGTTTGAGGGGCGGTTGGGTGTAAGCTTTGTTCTGTGGGGAAAGCTGCTTTTTGAAGTGGGGTTGTAGACCAGTGCTGGTTGGGAATTTTCATTCTTTGAGATGTGGGCTGGAAGTCAATATAATAATATAGCAGATTTTGATCTCATAATTTTTACATTCTTTCTTTTTTAAAGCAAATAAGAAAGAAAAATTAATATATTACTTGATATTGGTCTAAATGCTTATATCAAGAGGAGTATTTCTTTAAAAATTTTCACTTAACTTATTAAGCAATTTGTTAGAGTAAACAACTCTTTTGAAGTTCATATCACCAATTGTATTGAAGGGAGTGCAACTTTAACTGTAGAAAAGTTTAATATCGGATGGTTGATATGAATTTATTTTTAAAAAAGAGTCCTTTAGCTCTTTTTTCCTCTCTCTTTATTTCTAAAGTTGGTGATTATGCTTATGAAGTTGTTTTTGTTTTACTGGTCTTAGAATTAACAGATAACATCTTTTTTACAGGTCTTGTGTATTTTTTTCGATTTATCCCTTTTCTCTTTTTTGGTCCTATAGGAGGTTGGTTAGCTGATAATTTTTCTTTGAAGAAAAATATAATCTTAAGTGAACTTGTTAGATTATTAGCCTCATTATTCGTTTTTATAACCACTATAACAGGGACTGCACATATTATTGTTCTTATTTTCGCAGCAATATGTACAACGATAGGAAGAAGTATTTTCCAACCAAGTTTTCAAGCTGCTATTCCCAGAATGTTCTCAGTAAAGGATCTGACAAAGGCCAATAGCATTGCACAAATTATAGAGGAAACTGCATCCGTCATGGGTCCTTTAGTTTGTTCCCTACTGCTTTTTTTAGCAAATAAATCGGCAGTACTCATTTTTGATTTTTTTACCTATTTTATATCTATTATAGTGTTATTTAATCTCATGAATTTAAATTCAAGCGAGAATAAATCATTCAATTTTATAAAAATTTATCGAGAAACAGCTTCCTATCTTAAATATATTTCTAAAGAAAATAATAATTTATTTATTACGCTCGTTGGCTCGTCGTTTGCTATTCTCTTTACTGGTGCAATTTTAAGATTTTTAATTCCAGCTTTTGTCCTCTCTATAGGGGGAGAGGAAAGCCTTGTTAGTTATATTTTTTCTCTCATGGCTGTTGGAACTATTGTTGGTGGTTTGTTATATCATAAAATTATATTCAAGATTACATCGTTGAAACTCATGGTATTTTGGCTTCTTTATGGGGTTATTCTGTTTGTTATGCCCTTAGCTGCAGAACTTTATTTAAAACTCCTTCTCGTGTTAGCATTTGTTTTAGGATTTATTGGTGCATTTGTGGATATTAGTTTAGTCTCAGCTATTCAATTATACTCTCGTCGTGAAGATTTTGGTAAGAGTTTTGGAACTTTTTCAACTTTAGCGAACTCTGCGGAAGCAGTGTCTGGCTTTATTGCTGGACTTTTTGCACTCGTGGGATTGTTAAGCTCCTTTTTAGCTATGTCTGCATTAATTATTTCCACGGGAATGATTGGCGTTGTAAAAATTAAGAAAAATAAAGATATAACATCTCTTAACACGACAGTCGATGACGACCATTGATATATTTAATATCTCCATGCCGTTTCTTTTTTCTAAGACGGTTCGTTAATTATCCTGTTCATGATGTAAAAACATCGCTCTTTGAGGGGGGAGTGAAAAGCTGGAATATTTGAGGGCAGGGCTTGATTTATTGAGCCTGATGAAGTCCTGTCGTTTGAGGAGGGGTGTCTGAAGACTGTGGGGAGCGGATTGGCTGGGCAAAAAGCTTTGTTCGTTTACAGACCAGTGTGTATAGAGCAGCGCGGGGTGGTGAACCTTTCCTTTGGCTTCGTTCTGTAATGACTTAAAAGCGTAAAAATGTGAATCCGTAAAAGTGAAGCGAAGGATTTGTGGATTTATATATTGTGCGTGTTTTTGGTCACGTTGGGCTTTTTTGGGCGTGGAATGTGGTGCGAGGATTGGGGGAAGAGTTTTCTTGAATGGAGGGGGACGTTGGGAGGAAGAGGGGTGTTAAGTTGTTAAGTGTATAATGGGGGGGAAAAAGGGGGAATAGAAGATGAAGAGAGTGCGCATGGATAGGTTAGGAGAGTGTGGATAAGAGGTGGTGGTGCGAAGGGATGAAGGATGATGTGTGAGGGGTAGATACCCTCCTTGGGATGGAGAAAGAATGAAAAGGGGTGGGGATAAGCTTGCCAGTGGAATTTAAGTTGTGAAGTGTTTTGTTTTTATCAAATTGTTGCGTGGTGTTTTGAAATTTCATTCGTTGTTTTGGGGTAGAGCTTCACAATTGTCTCAAAAAACACATAAAATAGCTAATGATGAGCGTAAATGAAAAACCAAAAGAAACAATATCGGTACAAATTGGTAGATAGTGGGGAAGTCGGGATCTAAATGGCCCGTAAAAACCTAAATATTCAAACAATAATTACTCTTCGAGCAAGTGATAATTTCAATGTTATGGGGATAAAAAATATCATTTTTATTGCTTGGAAAGTCATCCAATGTTTGTGCTTCTTTAATGATAAATCTGTCTTAAATAATATGTAATACAGAAAATCATGAAAATAAGTATACATATAGTATATGTATACTATATTCTTTACATATGTTTTGTGTACTTTTAACATATATATTTTTTATGTTAAGCATAAGCTTTGAGTACTATTAGAGATGGTGGTTGTTCTTTTACAAGTGAGAAATTGATTAACTAATGTTTGATTGTAAAGCAGTATGTTGTTAATGCTATTCTTAGAAAGGATGCTCTTATTTCTTGTGTAGGAGCTTCTCAAAAAAGGAAATACAATTTATAGGGGAAGTCTAGATGTCTAAATATTTATTTCCGTTGCCTCTTGTCTTGGTGGCTGGTTGTGCATCTATGAGTAATTATTCATCAAATTATGTCAGTCCAAATATTACGAAAGATGATGTAAAATTAATTGCTAACGATTTTGTCCGTAATCTTAAAAAACCTTTACCGCCCGCTACAACAACACTTATTGTGAAAAAAAATAAAACAGAAGACAACTTTACTCCTGTATTTATTGATCTCTTGCGACGGAATAGATATAACGTGATCTATACAGATCAACCAAACAAACAGCAAAATGGTGTAATCTTGACTTATCAAATAATGCCAATAAAGACAGGTATTCTGTCTATGGTTTCTTATGATGAGGTTGGAGTAACCCGTTATTATTTCCGTACTTATAATAGATGAAACCCCTTTGCCGGTTTGTCTCAAAGAAGTAGATAATGAAGAAATGTGTTTCAGGGGAAATGTTGGGATTGAATTAATCAATAAAAATTTACAGATGTGAAAATTATATATTCAGCTGACAATTACCAGTCGTCTCGTTTACAATTTCAGTATTGTAATGAAAAGAGGTATCGTTTTATCTGTTCGCAATTCTTCATGTTCTGTCTCAGTTATATAGCGCTTTTATCATTTCTGTCTTATAGAAAATTACTTTCTGTTCTACAGCTCTATATGCCAATTTAATAGTCAGATCTAAACAATCAAATTCATATGAACTCTTTACGGAAATCTGTTGTTTGAGATTGTTGAAGGGTGTTTTGTTTTTATCAAATTGTCGCGTGGTGGTTTGGGAGTTTCGTTTGGCTGCGTTTTGTAAAGATGTAAAAGCGTAAAAATGTGAATCTGTAAAAGTGAGGCGGGGGATTTGTGCTTTGTGTATGCTTTTATCATGGCATGGAATGTGGTCAGAGAACTAGGGGGACGCGTTTGTGAATGGAGCGGAGAAAGCTGGGATGAAGAGGGGTGTTAAGTGTGTGATAGGAGAGAAAGGGGGGAATATTTTAGGGCAGGGCTTATTTGTCTTGTCTGATGAAACAGTCTTCTTTGAGGTGTGGGATAGCCATATGAAATAATCAACAGGGGAATCTGATAGACGAGAAATCAGATTGTTGCAGACCCGTGTTTACAGAGCGGTGCGGAGTGGTGGTTTGGGAGTTTCATTTGGCTGCGTTCTGTAAAGATGTAAAAGCGTAAAAATGTGAATCTGTAAAAGTGATACGGAGGATTTGTGGATTTATATATTGTGCGTGTTTTTTGTCATGGTATAATGATAAATCCATTGAGCACTCCTATCTTTACGCTTGTGAAGAAGCAAGCCGGTATCATCATTATATTTGCTAGCTCGTGGGTGTTGGCTACAGCCCTTGGCACTTGAGACGGTTCATA
Organism: Bartonella sp. MR110HLJHH; assembly: GCF_042194225.1. Classification (NCBI taxonomy): domain Bacteria; kingdom Pseudomonadati; phylum Pseudomonadota; class Alphaproteobacteria; order Hyphomicrobiales; family Bartonellaceae; genus Bartonella; species Bartonella sp. MR110HLJHH. The sequence goes on from NZ_JBHIMQ010000002.1 coordinate 239,968, forward strand.
AGAGCCATTTTTATTCCTTTCTGAATCGTTTTTTATCCACACGGGCTCTCCTTGCTTTTGACGTGCAAGCGAATGATTTTGATTGATTCAACATGGGAGAGATTTGAAATGAGAGAATCTTACGATGTTTGGAACTCTCAATCAGTATCAATAATGCTAAATTATTTCTTATAAATCAATATATTGTTATGGTATGGAGTGGTGAGAAGGAGGGGATGAGGCGAAGAGTTATGCAAACTGGAGGGGAAATGAAGAGTGCTGTTCGTGCGTTGGTTGGAGAGGAGAGTTTGGGAATAGCTGTGAACAGATTGAAAGGGGGATGTGTAAAGAGGGGATGTGTGAAGAGATGTGAAGAGAGAAAAATCGTGGTTGGCTTTTATATTCTATGCGGAATTTAACAATTATATTTGCGTCTATATTTGTATGGGGGATATCCGTGAAATGGGTGTGAGAAGCATTGAGAGATGTTTTTTTAATAAGTGGGTGAATGAGAAATACAATGGTAATCCTATTTAGAGGGGAAATCCTATTAGGGGCAATACTATTTAGGGGTAATCCTATTTTAGCTCTTGTTGTTTTGGACATTGTGTTTTTTATGAGAGGCGTTTTGCTGGAACGGCGTTTTGCAAGAGAGGTGTTTTGAGGGATGTGGCTCCCTTAAAGAAAAACACAAAAATATAAAAAGAAAAATATAAAAACTTGACAAGGTAAATGTAAAAAGGTATCATAATGATACAATCGGAATTGTGCGTTTAAATCAGAAGAGATCTCTTGATAAGATTCTGTGAGAGGGGTGGGGATGTTTTTCCAAGGTTTTGGTGTTTGTTATCCTATTGTGAAGTTTGTCATCCTATGATGTCGTAAACCGGTGCCGTAAACCGTTTTTTGAGATGTGGTGGTATCAGGCGGGCAAGGCTTTAGGCAGAGGGGGATATTGGCGAGGGATGTCGATAGGTGTGCTTTTGTCTAATCAGAAATCAACCACAAAACTGCTTTTTGTTTTTTCGGCTGGAGTTCTCTAAAGTTTTTCAAAAGTGCGTGTTCTTTTTCGCTATAGGTGTATTGATCACGCTGTAGGAGAGTTTCTTTTGTGGGAATATCTTCTTCTGCAAAAATATCAGTATAAAAAAAGGTAATAGGAACTGCTAGTTTTTTAGCAATTTCGAGCAAACACCCTGCGCTTACACGATTGGAGCCTTTTTCGTATTTCTGGATTTGTTGGAAACTGACACCTAAATGGCTTCCTAATTCCTTTTGAGAAAGCCCCATTGAAATGCGTCTGTGACGGATTTTTTTACCTATTGAAATGTCGTTGAAATGTGAATTCTTAATTTGCACTTCAAGCTCCCCTCCGGTTGCGAGCGCCCTCGCATTGGTATTCCGGGAGTAGTAAAGTACTGAGCTCTAGTCAGCATTTTTGCTTTTAGTGCTTATCACACCTGGACATAGCAAAAACTCCCGGAATCCCGGGACACCCACAAAGTGGGTTCATTCTTACGCTAGAGCTTAGGGCTTTACTATCCCTTATTGATCGCTGCGTAGACGACCAAAATATCCTTTGAGTGATAAAGTAATTTCAAGGGATTGGCAAGAAAAATCAAAATAATTTCAAAGACTATAAGATTGGGTACTTTTTAAAAAAGTGCGAAATCTGGATTTTTAGTTGGCACTTTAAGCCCCCCGCTGGGGGCGAGCGCCCTCGCATTGGTATTCCGGGAGGTTGAAAATACTGAACTCGAATCAGCTTTTTGCTTTTAGTGCTGACAAGCACTTGGACATAGCAAAAACTCCCGGAACTCCGAGATACCTACAAAGTGGGGTAAATTAACGTTTGAGTTTTCGGGCTTTCAAATCCCTATTTGACCGTTGCGTGGACGATCAAAAACACAAGCTCATCAATAAAGTAGTTTCAGAAGATTGGCAAGAAAATTAAAATGTTTGCTATACGGTTATACTGTAAAATAGGGATGTTTGGGGGCGGTAATCTGATGTTAGTAGGGGAATTTATTGGGTAAGAGGTTGGATTATAGTTTAAAACCGGTGCGGGGTGGAAGCTTTATCCTGCAGAGGAAAATTTGCTTTTTGAAGTCAAATTGTAGATCAGAGCTTATCTGGCGTGTTTGATGAAACACCAATCTTTGAAGTGTGGGATAGCCATATGAAATAATCAGCAGGGGAATCTGATAGACGAGAAATCAGATTGTTGACAGACCCGTGTTTATAGAGCGATGCGGGGTAATGGTTTGGGAGTTTCATTTGGCTTTGTTCTGTAATGATGTAAAAGCGTAAAAACGTTGATCTGTAAAAAAGGAGCAGAGGCTTTGTGCTTTGTGCGTGTTTTTTATCTTTTAGGGTGTGTCCCATTTTTTTAATTGCTGGTTGCTTTTGAGGTTTCATTCCTGATTTTCATGTCATTTTTTGTGTTTGAGGTTTTGGTTTCTCTTTAGTTGGAAGGAACATGATGATGGTAGATGAACATTGTCTTCCCTTACGTCGAAGAGGGCGGAAAAAAGGGGCTTTGAATAAAACAACAAAGCGATTTAATGAAGCTCTTTTGACAGCGGCGGAGCAGGCGGGCTATCACTATGGTGAAGATGGGCTGGTGTCTTATCTTCAGTATCATGCTCTGAATAATCCCGTACCGTTTTTTTCGCTGCTTGCAAAAGTGTTGCCTCTTCAGGGGACTGGAGAAGGGGAGGTTAAAACAGTTTCGCGTATTGAGATTGTACCAGTGAATGCAAAAAGTATCGAACCGGAGAAGCGTGATCCTTCAGCAACGGAGGCTTGAAGAGGGGGCTGTGATGTTTGGGCGTTTATTGGAGAGCAGAATATTTCGGGGGGAGATATTTGGGCTTGGCTTTATGGGGACGCCGGCTTTTATGGGCGATGACAGAGGGGCGTGTGCTGAAGAGGTGATACTCGAGAGGTACGATGCTTAGAGGGCGTGATATTATCTACTGTTTTGGATTTTTTGTAAAGGTTTGGTCTTTTCTCGTTATTGAAGGTGTGGAGATATTAAAAACAGTTTCGCGTATCGAGATTGTACCAGTGAATGCAAAAAATATCGAAACGGAGAAGCGTGATTTTTCAGCAACGGAGGTTTGTGATATTGAAAAATGTTAGGCTGAGGTGGATGATGCGGGGTGACATCTTGGAAGGGGGCGGCTTTGGTGATTGCTTGTCTTGAGGGGATTGAAGCGGAGGCTTATCGTCTTTGTAGGTGCTCGTGATACTTGGCTTGGGTGAATGATGCCTGAGAGCCATGTGTTGGAGGAGATTTGGTGCAGGGTATTTGTGTGGTGGATATGGGATAGTGTTTTGATGGGCGAAGGGCGTGAAACTTGAGAGAAGTATTATGCTTGCGGGATGCATGTGTTTTGGTGGGGGTATCGGGGATAGACAAGTGTGAGGATTGGGGAAGCTTGAGAGGCATGATATTGGAGGATGTTGGGCTTTGGATATGCCTGAGAGCCATGTGTTGAGGCTATGATTTGGTGGGGGGATGCCGTGCCTTTGGTTGGGGGATGACAGGGCGCGGTGTTTGAGGGGTGGTGATGGGGGAATAGGGACCCTTGGGATTTAAGGACCCTTGGGGGGCGCATATCGTGTATATGCGGGGTCAATGTGGTCAATGCGGTCCAAGGGGGGGCTTCATGCGAAAAAGTGAAATTCATTGCGTATTAGGATGAAGAGAAGATAAAGCGCTGCTTTTGAGAAGGGCGTTTTTCGTTCCAATTTCTCTTTTCCTTCAATTGTTCTGGGATAATTAAACTTGGGATAAGCAAAAGGGTGAAGCGCAATTATTGCTAAAGTATGAAAATTTATAATGAAAATTGTTCAGAAAATTTCTCAAAAAATAGAGCAGAAAACGGCTCAAGTGGCTCTTATTCCAAAGCTTATTCCTGTTTTTACTGGAAAAGCAGATGTGCGAGCCGCTTGGGGAGGACGGGGCTCTGGAAAAACACGTTCTTTTGCTTTGATGTCGGCTGTTGTGGGATATCGCCATGGAATGGCTGGAGAACGCGGGATTATTCTTTGTGCAAGGCAATTTCAAAATTCTCTCAATGACAGTTCTTTGGAAGAAATTAAACGCGCTATCGAATCTTATCCTTTTTTACAAGACTATTATGACATTGGCGATAAGTATATTAAATCAAAAGATGGACGGATTGTCTATGTGTTTGCTGGGCTTGATCGCAATATCGCAAGTATTAAATCAATGGGGCGCGTTTTCCTTTGTTGGGTCGATGAAGCCGAGCCCGTGACAGAAACTGCTTGGCAAACCCTCATTCCAACTTTGCGCGAAGAAGGAAAAGATTGGAATGCAGAATTATGGGTCACATGGAACCCGTGCCATGAAAATGCACCTGTGGAAAAACGTTTCCGAAATGTCGATAATCCTCATATCAAAGGGGCAGAAATTAATTGGCGTGATAATCCGCAATTTCCTGAAAAACTCAATCGTGATCGAATGGACGATTTGCAGCAAAGACCAGAGCAGTATAACCATATTTGGGAAGGCGAATATCTCCAAGCTGTCCAAGGGGCTTATTATCAGAAATGTCTTCTCGAAGCTGAAATGGAAGGGCGGATTACCACCGTTCCACGTGATCCTTTGATGCAGGTGAGAATCTTTTGGGATATCGGGGGAACAGGAGCAAAGGCTGATGCTACCGCATTGTGGGTTGCGCAATTTATTGGACGGGAAATTCGAGTGCTCGATTATTATGAAGCCCAAGGACAGCCTCTCTCAGAGCATGTGGGCTGGGTCTTTCAAAGGGGATATGAAAAGGCTCTCATGGTTTTGCCCCATGATGGCGCAACAAAAGATCGTGTTTATAATGTGAGTTTTGAAAGTGCCCTTCAACAAGCTGGGTTTCAAACTAAAGTGATTCCTAATCAAGGAACAGGCGCTGTGAAAATGCGTATCGAAGCCGTAAGGCGATTGTTTCCTGCACTATGGTTTAATCGTGAAACGACATGTGCGGGCAGAAAAGCACTCGCTTGGTATCATGAAAAGCGCGACGAACAGCGCAATATCGGACTAGGGGCTGAACATGATTGGGCTAGCCATGGGGCCGATGCCTTTGGACTGATGTGTGTGGCTTATGAACAACCAAATGCTAGAGCGCGAAAAAAACCTTATCGCTCGTTTCACCATTCTCAAACTTCATGGATGGCTTTTTAATGAATATTTCTACAGATTCTTCTTTTGATCAAATCGAAACGCTTGAAAATCAAGCACTCTTTAAAAAACTCGTGGGGTGGTATCAGGATGATATTGCCCATGTCGAAAAATGGCGAAAAAATGCCCAAGAAGATTACGATTTTTATAATGGACGGCAATGGAATGAGCAAGACTTGGCTGCCTTGCACGAACAAAACAGACCGGTCATGACTTTTAACCGTATTGCACCTTTAATTAATGCCGTGATTGGGGCTGAGCGCAATAATAAAAGACAAGTTCAATTTATTCCACGACAAGAAGGAGCAGCCTTTGCAAACCAGATTCTGACAGGGGCAGCTGAGTGGTTTCGTGATGAAGCCGATGGGGAATACGAAGATTCCGATGCCTTTCAAGATGCAATTATTTGCGGAATGGGGTGGACAGATACACGCCTTGATTATGAAGAAGATCCACAAGGAAAACCAATTATTGCGCGGCTGGACCCTATGAAAATGGTGTGGGATGCAAGTGCTGTTAAGCCTAATCTTATTGATGCACAACGCTTGTGGTATATTGATGAAAAACCTCTTGCTGTGGCTCAGGAAATGTTTCCTAATGTTCATTGGAGTGATCTTAATGCTGATTGGGTTAAACATCAGAGTTTTTTACATTCATCCAGCAATGGGATGACACAAAGTTATCAAGCTGAGAGGGGATATCAGGGAGAGTGGGAAGAGGGAGGGACCTATCAACGTCCTAAAATGGTGACATTGGTAGAATGTCGCTGGTTTGAACGCGAGGTGATTTATAAAGTTCTCGAGCCTCAAAGTGGAAAGTTTATCGATTATTCAGAGCAGGATTTCCAAAATTTAAGCAAAACCTTTCCTCATGTTCAAGCAACAAGGTTGAACAGAAAAATTGTCAAACGGGCATTTTTGGGCAGAAAGCTGCTCGAAGCGCCTGATAAGCCCTTGGTCCCACACAATCAATTGGGATGGGAATGTATTACCGGTACTTTTGATAAGTTAAGCCGGCACTTTTACGGACTTGTGCGCCCTACAAAAGATCCCCAACGGTGGGCAAACAAATATTTTAGTCAAGTGATGCATTTGCTCAATAGCCAATCAAAAGGCGGAATTATGGCAGAACGCGATGCTTTTGATGATGATCGACAAGCCCTCGAGAGTTGGGCTAGAGCCGATAGTATTACTTGGTTGAAAAGTGGTGCTGTGTCTGGGGGAAGAATTCAGCCTAAACCCGTGGCACAATTTCCGCAAGGGTTTTTCCAATTGTTTAATGAAGCAAAGAGCGCACTCGAACAGGTGACGGGGTTGTCTTCTGAATTTATTGGGACAAGAGCTGTCAATCAGCCTGGCGTTCTTGAACAACAACGGCGACAATCGTCACTTAATCTTTTGGCTTCCTTTTTTGATGGGTTGCGTCGATATCGGCAACGACAGGGGAAAATTATTCTCTATCTTATTCAAAATTATCTGTCCGATGGGCGGCTGGTCCGTATTGCTGGTGATGAAAATGCCCAGTATGTTCCACTGACACGCGAAATGGTGACAAGTTTGGAATATGATATTGTCGTTGATGATGCGCCAACAAGTCTTAATGAAAAAGAGCGTACTTTTGCACTGATTATGCAACTGCTTCCTTTGATGCAAAATTTTGCAACGCCTGAGATTATGCTTGATCTCTTACGCTATTCACCTTTACCAGCCTCACTCATTCATAAAATTGCGATAAAGGCGCAAAATTCTCTTCAAGAAGAGCAAAATGCCTCAGCGCAGATGGGGGGTAATATGGGAACAGAGCAGATAATGCAGATGTTGCAGACAGTAAAGGCTCAACAATAGGATGCTTTATGATGCGCTCTTTCAGATGAATTTCATCTATCAGAAGTTGCTTATCTAAACAATTTCCATAGTTACCCATGTTGCTTATGTCGTGCAATGTCGCCTCTCTTTATCTCAGAAGAGCTGTTTTATTGGACAGTGTGTATTGGGGAAAATGTTCGATAGAAGTCTTGTCGTCATGGTGGGGGAGCCATGTGGGGGGAATGTTGGAGCCAAAAGATGGGTAAGCATTGAGGGGATAAATGCTCTCAGGCTGTTTTATCTGAAAAATTTAATTTTATTGTTAAAAAAAGAGAAGGCTAATGTCATGGATCAAGAACACTTAACGCCGGCAGAACAAAACCAATTGAAACAGGATTATCTGCTCTCAACACAAGAGGGAGAAGACGGTGAAATTGGAAGAGAAGAAAAAACTCTTGAAGATAATTTTCAAGGGCAAACGCATCAAAAACAGTATTCTTCGCAAAAGGCTGGAAAAGAGGTTCAAGGGGGAGAAGATGCTCCGCCAGATCCGCAAAAAGACTTTATGGGCTATATGCAATGGTTGGGAAAAACACTCCAAAAACAAGGACTTGTTAATGAAAAACAACAACCTTCTCTGGCTCGCGAAGCAGAACAGTTGCATGCGTTTTTTCAGCAGTCTGTTGCAAGTGTTAAACAAAAGCATCATGATTTTGATCAAGCAGCTGATTTTATTTATGAAACGCGGGCTAAACAGTTAGCAGCTTGCGCTTCGCTCTATCCTGAGATGGCAGATCCCAAAAATATTGATGCGTTGATTGGCGATGAGTTGAAGCAGATCTTGCGCGATTGTGCGCAAAAAAATCAAAATCCGGCTGAAGTGATTTACTCTATTGCACAAAAAATTGGCTACACAAATGTTCCCAATAACATGGATGAAAATTTACAGGAAAGACACAATTCTGCACGTACACTTGCTGCTTATAACGGCTTGACGCCAAATGGGCCGATTTCTTTGGAGATGCTTGATAAAATGTCAGAAGCAGAGTTTAGCGCTTGGGTTTCTGATCCTAAAAATAAAGCTGCTTTTAATCGTTTAATGGGGGGAAGAGAATTTTAAAAATAAAAATGCGGGGGGTGTTTTTTGCAGAGAACGTGAGAGGTTTTTAGCGCAGGGAATGCGGGGGATTTCTCAAAGCACGGATGTGGTGAGGAGAGCTCTTATAAGGGGGAGGCAGACGCTAACAGAAATTAGATAAAACACACGAACAACCTATTCACCATTTGAAATGAAATGTGGTGTTTTAACAACCGGCGCTTTGCCGGGTTTTTTATGTCAATAAAACTTTTAGAGGATAAAATGACTGTAACTTATATCGGACTTAATGACCCAATGGCAGTGCGCACATGGTCTAAATTACTAAACCAAGAAGTCTCAAAAGCAATTCCGATTGCACCGTTGATTGGAAATGATTCAAACAGTATCGTACAATTAAAGGATGAAACCACGAAAGCAAGTGGGGATGCCATTAGCTTTAATTTGCGTGTGCAGTTGCTAGGCGATGGGGTGAGTGAAGGGCAGACATTGGAAGGCAATGAAGAAGCCTTACAGTTTCTCAATGATCGCTTGGCAATTAATGAACTCGTTCATGCTGTGCGTGTCAAAAATGAGGGAACGATTGATCAACAACGAATTCTCCATGATTTGCGTACCGAGGCAAAAAATGGTTTGGTTGATTGGTATGCAGATCGTCTGAGTATGATGTTCTTCATTCAAGTGTGTGGATATACTGCAAAAGCTATTAACTTTGAGGGACGTACGATTACTCTTAAACCTGTCCATTATGGTTTTAATGCACCAACGGCACCAACCGATAAACGCATCGTGCGCCCTAATGGAAAAACAAAAGATGAAGATTTAAAATCAAACGATGTTTTTGATCTTAAGCTCATTGATAAAGCTGTCGAAAGGGCTAAATTGGCAAATCCCAAAATTAGACCCGTGCGGATTGATGGGGAAAATGTCTATGTGCTTTATCTACATCCAACCCAAGTGACGCAATTGCGAACCAATACAGATGCGGGGCAATGGCTCGACATTACCAAGGCAATCTATAGTGGAAGTCGTATCAAAAATCCGCTCTATGATGGATCTTTGGGCATGTATAATGGTGTGGTTTTGCGCGAAGCTGAACATATTACCGAAGGAGTTGAATCTGGGACGGCAAATAAAGCTGTACCAAATGTGCGTCGTGCTGTTCTACTTGGTGCGCAGAGTGCTGTGATTGCTTTTGGTAAAGATCGAGGGGCGACACGCTATAAATTGGTGGAAGAACTCTTCGACTATGAAAGAGAATTCGGGGTCGCGGCAAAAACCATTATGGGTATGAAAAAAACTTGCTTTACCTTGCCAGGAAGTACGCAAGGGGCTCAGGATTTTGGCACTATTGTCATCCCAACTTATGGAGCACCTGCTTAAAGCGAATGTTTGCTAACTTCCCCCAACAAGAGGGATCTGTTGGGGGAAAAATTTAAAATGCTTCCAGAAAAAGGACAGGATTATGACCACTTTATACACTGATCCCAAAAATCTAAACCTTACACATTCAGACCATTCTAAAACTTTTGCTTATATGGTCGCGCTTATTCAAGATGAAATTGACGATACAACAGCGGAATATTCCCTGCAAATTCAAGATTCAATTTTTACGGCTTTGCGTGTGTGTGAATGCGAACCCTTTTTCTTTAATGAAAAAAGAGAAAGGACCTTTAAAACACAAAGTGGTAAAACATGGTATGGGCAAGAAGAGGGAGTTTTTATTGAATCAGAAAAGAGCTTGGAAGGCGTCTTTTTAGCAACAAAGAATGCAACACCAACAAAGTTGTTCTTTAAGCCCTTGGAAGTGTTGCATCAACAATATGGTATGCATCCTGCGCTAGGAACGCCATTCTTTTATACGTGCCTTGATCAAAAAATAGGACTCTTTCCAACACCAGAACATGTGGAAACTATGCAGCTTTCTTATGCTCCTGTTCATTTTGCCGATGAACAGCTGAAAGAAAACGATAATCCTTGGTTGATTTATGCTTTTGATCTTATTAAAGCACGGGCAAAATATGAACTTTATAAAAATATTCTTAAAGATCCTGAATATGCCGCCGTTTCTTTCAGAGATTTTCAAGAACAGCTTCAAGCTTTGCGCATTGAAACATCGCGCCGAAAAGGTTCCTCAAAGATTCGCCCAATGAGTTTTTAAAAGGCTTTGTTCCAAATCGTTTATGGCTGGTTTGTCCCTTATGGTTGGATAAGCGCTGGGGATTGATGGTGAAGGGCTGGTGGATGGCGCTGGGTATGCCATTATTTATGGTATCTTTTTTTTCGACGTGTTAATCAACTTAAGGTTGTGTGCTTTGTTGAATTTTATGCCTTTAGAGTTTTAAGGGCTTTTGTGGTTTCAATCAGTAAGCTTTGGTGTTTTGAATGGTACTAGGCTCTTCAAAGATTTATGGAGAGTTTAAAGGCTTTTTCCCAGTTGTTGGGGTGATTGCGGGCGGTTGATTTTGGTCGGGCGCTGGTGGATGGCGCTGGGTATGCCATTATTTATGGTATCTTTTTTTCGATGCGTTGATCAACTTAAGGTTGTGTGTTTTGTTGAATTTTATGCCTTTAGAGTTTTAAGGGCTTTTGTGGTTTTTTATCAATAAGCCTTGGTGTTTTGAATGGCACTAGGCTCTTCAAAGATTTTATGGGGGTCTTGATGGCTTTTTTCCCAATCGCTGATTATCGACCCGATGTGGCGGATATCAATGGAATTTTTACCGATGAACTTGTTAATGTGCTACCGGCTGATGGCTCCTATATTCCTATGCCAAGTTTTGAACCTTTATCAGAGCCTTGTCCTGAGCCAATTTTAGGTGCTCTTGCGGTTAAAACAAAAAATGGGGTTTCTATTATTGTTGGAACAAGAGAAAAAATATTCTTGCTTGATAATACAACAATGAAGTGGAAGGATATTAGCCAAAAAGGAAAATCTTATCTTGCTAATGTTGATGCTCCGTGGTCTTTTGCTTTATTTGGTGATTTTATCATTGCAGTGAATGCCAATGATAAACCACAAGTGATTGATATTAATCATGATAAAAAATTTAGAAATTTAGGGGGAAATCCACCACAAGCAGGGATTGTTCGAATCTGGGGAGATTTCGTTTGTTTGATGAAATTAACCGAGCATCCAAGGCGGGTTCATTGGTCTGGATTAAATGATGCTGAATTTTGGACCGTGGGGAAAAAAAGTTGCGATTATCAAGATTTTCCTGATGGCGGATTCGTCCAAGGGGCAACCGAGACAACAAATCCAATTATCTTTATGCGTTCTGCAATCTATGCTGGTTCTTTTATCCCTGGCTCTAAGATTATTTTTAGTTTCCAAAAAATTCACGATAAACGAGGTGCAAAAAATGCTGAATCGATTGTTTGTAGAGGCGATTTAGCATTCTTTGCCGATGAGGGCGGTTTTTATCAAATAACAAATGAGGGACAGATTATCCCTATTGGGTTCGAAAAAGTCGATCGAACGATGACCGCAAAATCAAGGCAGGATAATCTGTATACCATGTCTGCGGCTATCGATGGGGTGTATAATCGTGTTTATTGGATGGTTGATTCTGATGAGAACCTTCATAAACGTATCTTGCTCATTTATGATTGGGGATTGCAAAAATGGACAAAAGCTCTCGTGGATATCAAAATGATATTGCCTATTTTCTTAGCAGGAACAACCCTAGAAGGTCTTGATTTTGTGACTAAGAATATTGATGATTTGTCCTTTTCTCTCGATAGTAAAGCTTGGAAAAATGAATCGCCTATTCTGGGGGCATTTGATCAACAGGGGAGACTGGGTTCGTTTTCTGGGGGGGCTATGGCTTGTGTTGTGACATCACAAGAAATGGGGCAGACAAATGGCATGATAACACGGGTGAAAAATATTATGCCTCAAGTCAATAGTGGAAAGTTTTATTTGTCTGTGGGAATGCGCTTTCGACAATCTCTTGAAGAGGAAACTGTTTGGTTGCCAGAAAAACAGCCCTCTTATAATACTGGACAAATTCATTGTCGCGCAAGGGCACGGTTTTATCGCTTTAAATTGCGCATTCCTGAAGGGGTGAATTGGACTCATGTCACTGGATTTGATGTGGAATTGACGCGAGCCGGCATGCGATAGGCCAAAGCCTTTATAAACAAAGGAACAAGGTGGTGCGTTATGCTTCATGCTTTTCTGCGATAAAGGAAAAATAGTCTGCACAATGGCTTATTTTTATAAAGAAGAAAGTTTCCTATTTGTTGTGACAAAGGGATGATGGGGCTTCTTTACTTTTTTTGTGCGGTAAGTATGGAACGTGAGAAATGCGTAGGGGGATGTTATTTAAGGGGAGATGAGTGATAAAGCTAAAAGAGCCAAAGTTATGATGCAAGAGAGTCAAGATTTGTATTCTGCTCATTTGACAGAGCAATGGCCATGGGAAAAAATCGCTCCCTATCAAGAGGCACTCAATGCTGCATTGAAAAAATATGCTCAGCGCTTTCCTGATGATGTTTGTCTGGAAAAAATTGCTGAAGAAATCGCTACAGGACAAGCACAATTGTGGCTGGTCTTAAAAAATAAAATCCAATTTAGTGCTTTTGCAATAACCAAAGTTGAAATAACCCATACAGGGAAAAAATGCGTCGTTCTCTCAGATCTTGCTGGAGAGGGAGGGCTGAAATTGGTCAAATTGATTGATGAAGTCGAAAAATGGGCGCGAACAATTAATGCTGAAGAAATGCACATGTTTGGAAGAACTGGATGGGCGAAAAGGCTCGCTCATCACGGATATTCTCGTAATCTTATTCAATATAGAAAGGTTCTCAAGCCATGAGTAGAAAAACCACACCTCAAGTGCAGACAACAACACAAACAAATGCTCCACCTGCTTGGGCGGCTGATATTTTTAAACAAGCCAGTGCTGATGCACTAGGACTTTATAATAAAGGAATTGGCGGCAACGTTTATCAGGGAGACAGAGTCGCTGGTCTTAGCGATATGACAAAAAATGCTCTGACCGGTTTACAACAAGCAGCAGGGCTCTATAACAATCCAACGGTAACGCAATGGTTGAATGCACCAACCAACAGCGCTACAAATCTTTCCAGTATGGCTAAGGGAAGCTGGATTGGAAGCAATAGTAAATTTAATACTGCATTGCAAAATGCCCTGAATAAAACTTCCGATGCAATTAATCAGTCGATGTCTGGGGCAGGACGTTATGGCTCTGGGGCTCACACCGGTGTGCTGGCCGATGAACTAGGCGCTTTAGCAACAAATGCTGCAGCACAGCAATATAATCAAGATATTAACAATATGATGAATGCAAACCAGATGATTGATCGCTCTCAGAATGATCAGGTTAATGCGGCAAATAGCTATTATCAAGGACAGAGTAATGTGCAAAGCAATGCTTTGAAAGGGGGCATGATTCAAGATGTAAATCGTCAAAATATCTTAGATGCTGAACACCAAAAATGGTCAGAAAAAGATAATCAAGATTGGAACCGATTGCAAAGCTTGTTACAGATAGGAACACAGGCTGCTGGAAATTACGGAACGACTTCAGGAAAATCTACGACAATGCCTTCTGTGACAAAAGATCCATTGCGTGATGCGCAGCAAGTACTTGGATTGGTAGGAGGAATTTTAGGGCTTTGTGATGTGAGAGCAAAAGAAAATATTATCCCTGTGGGGCAGAAAAAGGGATATCCACTTTATACCTTTAATTATAAAGGAAATCCACAACGTTATCAGGGCGTTATGGCGCAAGACGTATTGCGTGTGAAGCCTGAAGCTGTTTATGTCAATGCAAAAACAAAGTTATTGCATGTTGATTATGACAAAATAGGACTGAAAATGGACAAAATACCGGCATCTAAAAATAAAATTGCGGCTTTCTTTTCTTCATTTTTTGCTCGTTTTCCCTTTTTGAAAAAAGAGTATCTTCTATGAGTTCGATTTATGATTGGTCAATTATCGCATCAGAAAATGCTTATGTCGATGAGAGTATAAACTGGGCAGAAGGGCAACCGCCAAGCACAGTCAATGATAGTGCCCGCGCTATGATGCAACGCATCAAAGAATATTTGTTGGATAATGGGGGCGGGATTGAAACACAGTTTACTGTCGATGTGGAAAACGAGAGGACATCACTTCGTTTGGCGACAAAGTCTTTTTTTGAGACTTATATGGATGGCATTGTTGTGCGCTTTAAAGCACAAGGCGTCAACAGAGGAATAACAAATGTTTCTTTAAATCAATTGCCGCCAAGACCAACTTATATGGCAACGCCAGAGGGTATTATGCCTTTAAAAGGGGGGGAAATTCAAAAGGGGGGGCTTTATGAAATCGTCTATACGTGTGATATTGCCGGAAAAAATGCTGATGGATGGTTTTTAACCAATCCTACTATAAAACTTCCTGAAATTCCGCCCTTTCCTCCTTTGCCTGAAACTTTTTCTTCTGGATTTATTGGGACTTTTGCTACAGAAAAAATACCCTCTGGATGGTTACTCTGTGATGGTAAAGAATATTCGCGAAAGAACTATGCCAATCTCTTTGCTGTTTTGGGGGAAACGTGGGGAAAAGGAGACGGGAGAACAACATTCAATGTTCCCGATTTGCGTGGAATGTTTTTACGGGGGCTCGATAGTGGAAAAGCAATTGATAAAGGACGTCGCTTGGGAAGTCGACAAGAAGAGTCTTTTAAATCTCATACCCATGAAGGAAAAACAGATTCAACAGGTAATCACCAGCATAGTTATCCAATGATTGACAAGGTAGTTTGGGATATGAATCACGGTGAATATTATAGAAATCTGGCTCAAGTCTACAATAAAGATCGGTTAACGAAGGCTGCGGGAGAGCATGAACATAAGGTCTTGTTGCAAAAAACAGGGGGGGATGAAACACGCCCCGTCAATATGGCGGTGGTTTATGCTGTCAAAGCCTGAGAATGAAAGCTTTGAGAGAGAAAGATAAAAATGAGCAAAATATCTGTTATGAGAAAAAGTCTTATAGAATATAAAGTCTTATAGAATATATTGTGCAGAAAGTTTTGAGGCGCTTTAGAAAAAAACTGAACTCTCTTTATTATTTTATTTTTTGTGCTGCCTTTGTTGGATGTCTAAAGGTAAGTTTGCCTATTGTTCTTTAGAGGATCAAGACAGTAATTATTGAAGGTAGGGGTAAAAGAGAACAAAAAATCTTCCTTTATTCATAGAGTTTTTTTCTGAGGAATAAAGATTTTATCCAAAAGGCTCCCTCTTGTGGTATCGTGATACATTGTTTAAGGTGCTGGGTTTAAAGCACTGGGTTTAAAGCGCTGGTGGGCGATGACAAAAAGCCCATGGATAAAATTTTATCTTGTTATACCGTAAAACACCGTCATTAAAACACTATTATTGAAGCTGGTGATATGGTGATATAAGGAAAATAAGACATACAATACTTGATCCATTTAAGTATTGAAGAGACATCTATTCAGGGGATGGGTGCTTCGTTAAGCCTTATGCAAGTGAATTATATAAGGTGAGCAGCAGACGGAATCCCTTCAGAGTAGTTGGATTGTTTCAAACCGATGTGGGGCTAAAATCTTCGTCCTTTTAGGTGGCGGGAAGAGATCAATGGATATGTTTATTTAAAGAGAGAAAAGGCAAAATGGTGCTCTCCTTCTTTTGGGTAGAGCGTGTATGCAAAAAGCGTTCATTCTTTCAAAATGGGCATTTTATTGGCTAGAGCAGATTGGCGATGCGTTTAACACATGGTGAGTAATTGAACTCTCTTAGATGGCATTTTTTACTTGTTAGGAAACTTCTTGAAACAGAATGAGAGTGATACGAGAAAATCTGTAAAACAATGGTTTATCCCGTTGTGTCGTAAAATACCATTGTTTGAGATGCGGTTAAAACTTTATGCATTGGGATGTTTTTCGTCTGTGCGTATTCTTAAAGCAGCGTTTTTTGTAGAATAACTCTAGACAAGGCTGCATTTGAAGGGGAAGCTCAGTCAAATCCATTAGATAAGAAGTCAGATTGTTTACAGACTATTGTTTATCGATTGGCATTGTTTGAAGATCGGTGGGCGTGGCTTTGTCATTTTGGGGAAAGCCAACAAAGCAGCAAGGTGACATGCATTTTTCTTTGGTTTCAGGTGATAAAATCATCATTTTAGGTGGAAAACAGACTATAATCTAAAAAAATACCTTGTAAAAATTTTCAATGAGGAAATTTTTTTCAAAAGCCTTTCACATAGTTGTCTGAGGTTGTCTGAGGTTGTCTGAGGTTGTCTGAGGTTGTCTGAGGTTGTCTGAGGTTGTCTGAGGTTGTCTGAGGTTGTCT
>NZ_JBHIMQ010000002.1:256481-265581 GCF_042194225.1 Bartonella sp. MR110HLJHH
GAGGAATGCAAGAGCCGTACAACGGAAAAAGATATTCAAATGCTTAATACGCGTTTAGCTTATCAAAAAAGGGGAATATAATGGCACTTTTTCCATTTTCTATTGCTGATATTGATGATCCTGAATGTATTCGTGTGGTTCTTTATGCTAGCGGAAGAATGGGACATGCTCCTTTAAACGCATTGTTGAAGAAAGCATATGAAGATATTACAAAAATTTTAAAGCGCATGGATGCTTTAGCAAAGCGCATGGATGCGTTAGAAAAAAAATTAAATACTCTAGATCCTACCAAGGTCGAACAGAAAAAAAATACGAAAAAAGAGAATCAAGACAGTATTAATAATGTTGTGAGTGCTGGAATAACGACATCGAGCAGTATAGTGAGCGGATCAGAATTTAAAATAGAAGCATTGTCCGCTGGAGACATATTTTTTTCTCCAATAAACGAGACGCCAAAAATAGACTACAGCTCTTTTGTTTCAAAACTTACAGCACATGAGCCGCTAGAAATACACAGTAATGTTAGTCAATACATGGGTGTTGAGCAGTCTAGAGGGATTTCTTCTTTGTTTAAAAAGGAAAAATAGAAAAGAGTGGTCATAACAAACTGATTATAACAATAGGTATGGGTTGAAGCTATAGATCAGATGCACCTTATTTATATCTTCGGTGGGGTGTGGAATTGCACTCTGTTTGAGATGTTAAAAAAAGGTAAAAGTTGTTGCAGGAAAGTTGATCATGAGTTGTTGGGGAGATTAGGGCGCATATTGAAATCTAAGGGCAAGTTTTTAAAGCCTACAGAGAAAGGAGCTGTGCCCAAACAGAAACGCGTGGCAAAAGAAGTTTGTAGACGATAGAAAATCTTGCAATAATTTTAAAAAGCTTTTGGATAGAGCGTTCAATGATTTTAAATTTATAAACAATTTGCTGTTTCTACGCTTTTTTAAAAGAGAAAAAAAGCAGTTTAGTGCAATTTTAATTTGCCAAAAATCCCATAAAAAGAAAAATTTAATTGTCACAAGAACAAAAGCAGAAAAATTCCTATAAGAAAAAAATGCGTGTCATTATATCTTTTCTTATAAAGAAGAGCAATGTTGTACTGTTTGAGCAGGCTTGAAAGAGAAATTTTCACTTGTTTTCTTATCAAACAAGATTGTACAAGCGGTTGTTGATTTGTCTTATCCTGCTTATACTGTAAATACTGTCCTTTCAGGTGTGATGATATAAGGCAAGCCTCTTTGTAAGAGCTCAAATAACACAAAAAGTGTTTTTAAAGGCGTGCCAAATATTTAAGGCAGGGCTTATTTGTTGAGCTTTAAGTTTAAGTAAATCACATGTGGGAAAGCTAAATGGACCCCGCTATAATCCGAGCTATTAATAGATCAGATTGGGTGAAGCCTCGTCTTTTGAAGTGGTGGATGCAAGTTAAGAAAAATTATCTTTTACAAGCGTAAAAGAACGGATTTTATTATAATTATGGACTTAAACCATGTGTGTTTTTCATGGATGATATTGAAATAAAGCTACAAAGTATTTTGATTTATTTGATACGTTTTGATTTTAGAAAGTTCGTTGTTGCAAATGACTTCCATTAATACGAAGGCGTCATTATTTATACTCTTTTTGGATAAATTTTATAAATATAATTAAAAAGCTTGCAATATTATACGATTTGTGTATAAGTATTTATTATTGATTTCTTTTGTATTTTATTTTAATTATATCTCTATTCATAAGCCGCGCCATTTAAAGGTGCGGCTTTTTTCTGTTTAATAGCAGGGGTGCTATATATCTATTATTGAGGTGGCTTTGGATATTTTTTTCATTATTGTATTTTGTGATTTCGTTTTGCAGTGAAATCTCTAAATTCTTGAGTGTTTTATCCCAATAAGGAAGATTCAAAATAAAAATGCAGGTATCTGTTTATTTTTTTTGCGTTGATTATAATGGGGGGCGTTGAATAGTTAAAGAATGTTTGTTACTGTTTGACGGAGAGTGATATGGGTGAAGCGTAAAATGGTGGCGCACTTGAAGGTCCATTATCATACATGCTCGCATGATCAAAAATGCAAATGTGTCTTTTACAGTGTTTGTTGATCTCGATTAGAAAGTCCATTCTTTTCTTTGTTTGGAGTTTTACATCAATAATTTCTTATCTTGTTGTCGTGCTGCCTTTTGAGAGTGTGGTGATAGAAGGCATGTAAGATTTTATATATTGAAGTGTTTGTGTGTGGTAAATATGAGGGGTGTTTTTTCGTCATGTGATGAACTCTTCGGGCGGTGGGGATTTTGTCCATAAAGCGTCATAAAATATCACTTTTTGTTCTGTGGTGATAGAGATCCCACGAGGGGGAAAGAAGAAGGGGAAAGTCAAGTGGATTTTGTGAGCCAATCATGTAAACTGGAACGGATTCCATGCGGATATAAATCAGGCTTTGTTTGTTGCATATAGCGCTATTTGTTGCATAACTTGTGATAGCCAATTCTCTAAATAAAGGGATTTGACCGGTAGCAGAAAAAAGAAATCATTACGAGATAGCAAGTGTGCTTGTTTCAGAATGTCTAATGCTTTTGCATGACAAAGGAACGCGAAACTCTGTCACGTCGTCCTTTCATGTTTTCGAGTTCAGGGTTGTCCATATATTTCCTTCAACTTGATCTTTATGCATAGGACGCAAGGGAATTGGAGGCAAGAAATTAGGATGAACATTTTGGGACAAGCAAAAAGCCAATATGTTACGCTCGTTGTTTTACAGCATGTTTGATAAAAAGCTAGGACATCTTTCCAATCCATTATGTGTGTAACCTTAAGGCGTTGTTTTCTTAAGAGAGTACAGAGCTTTTTTGTTGCTTGTCAAACAACATCAAATCTCAACGCTACAGCATGTTTGAGAGAAAGAAGAATGAGAATCCTACAGATTCAGAAGGGCAAAACTCTCTGAGTGACTCCAGCTTTTGTAAGCTAGACTTTATGTATGACAGATGGGGGCTGTATTTGAGTGATTGCTGAAATAGAGAGACAGCCTTATTGAGAAAAATATAAAGGCATATTAATCACTCTTTGTGCTATCATTTTTTTTCTTTATAATTTTCAAAACTATCTATAGCAATATTATTTAAATAATGAAGATAATGCCTTATGCCTTTGTGTATCGCGTGTCTTTTTGGGATTATGCCTCTCACATAAAAACAGAATGCCCCAAATATTATTTGTCTCCGAATATATATTTATTGCATATTTACGGACTTGTTTTAAAGAGATATCCCACTCCCAAGTCCCTTTCACAAGAACACTCGTCAATGGTATAGGGGTAAAGCCCCTATGAAATGGATAAAACTTATAAGGTATCTCCCTCATCTTTATGCTTCATAAAAGTGCAGGTTGGTATTCTCATATATTTTTCCAACTCCCAATGTTACGAAAGCCTTGGTTCGTGAGACGATTCATAAGAGGTATATGCCTTTTTTGTACAGTTTTTAATCCACATGCCAGCTCCGCGTGTAACATGCAAGAAAAAGAGTTTGATTCAACAGCAAACAGATTGAGGATGAAAAATCCTATGGTATTCGGGTCTCTCATTCAATATGCAAAACAATAAATAATCTTTATAAATCAATGTGATATATCTTAAAGAAGACGAATTGTTTATAGAGCTGCATGGATGAAGAATCTTCGTCTTTTAAGGTGATGAAAGAAAATTATAATCCCTATTTTTTCATAAAGGGCATGAGAAAAGTGTTTCACAAAAATTTTATACGATAAAAAAAGAGAGTCTTTTGACATAAGAGTCTTGATCGTTTGCCGCTATAACCTGTATTGTGTATACAGATGCTTCTATCATTTTTTGCTGTAAAAGCTTCTCTTGGGATGTTAAAGGGTACAATCTTTATGGAAAAAAGAATCCGTGCAAGGCAAAAGGCTTATTTCAAAAGATTATATCGCAAGATTGCTTTTGTTTGCATAATACTTTTTTGTGTAGTGATTTTGTGTTTTGTTGTTGCAAAGGTGATCAGTTATTTTTCTTCTCATAAAAAAATAACACAACAAGCACCCGTTGAATTGGTTATTCCTGTTTTTGATCTGCGCGTATATTGCAAGGAAATTTCTGCTTCCGTTATGCCCGATATGAAAAGAGAAGTCTATCAGCATTGTCTTAATTTGGAAAGTGAGGCCTATTTTGCTATTCGTGAAATGTGGGATCAGCTTTCTGATACTGCAAAAAAACAATGTTTGACGTTGGTACGACCTGGGGATGGAAATTATTTTCTCTTACGCGATTGTTTTCTCAATGAAAAAGAAAATAAAAAAGGCAAAAGACGCAATTACTTTTAAGTTTTTATACGGAAAGTTAAAAGGATGCGAATTTTGATGAGAAGATAAAAACCTCTTAAATTACGATCTGCCTCGAGACCAATAGCAATTTGATTTATTTATCTTGTTATATCACACTTCTTATTTAAGATGTGGCGACATAAGGCATGGATGCCTCCTTGAAATGTTTAAGGGGGCGTGGTGGAGTTTTAGGAGGATTTGTTGAGCTTTTTTAAGGGAAATAACAGGTGTGGGAAATCCATTTCGTAATGGTTCTGGTGAAGGGTATAATGGTAAAGCCCCCATGAAGTGTATAAAATTTATAGAGCATGTTCATCTTTACGTTTCAAACAAGAGTAAGCCCCAAGTACCACTTACACTTTGCGAGCTTTCAATGGTGTTTGCTGACAGCCCTTGAGCCTTAGAGATGGTTCATAAGAGGCACTTTTAGCCTTTCTTTATCGTTTTTACTCCACACAGGCTTTTCCGTGTGTAACATGAAAGAAAAAGAGATTGATTCAATAGCAAACAAATTGAGGATGAAAAATCCTAGGGTATTAAGTTTTCTTACTCAACACAAAAAATATGAATGATCATTATAAATCAATTCAGTGTACGAATTTTACAAAAATTTTGATTGTTGACAGAGCAGTGTGACTTGAGAACCTTCGTTCTTTGAGGGCGTAAGTCAATAGAAATGACAAAAATGAGTAAAAAAGAAACATTCCTTTTATAAACATTCAAGGCTGCTTCATGCGTAAAGTGCTGTGCTGGGTTTACAAATGTGCTTGTTTTATAATTCCAGTTTTCTTTATCAGAAAAGATAAGAGAGGAAATGCGTTATGCCATTCTTATTGATAGTTTTTGAGAAGAAGCTGATTTTTAGGAAAGTGTGACATATTGGTCATTTTTTTCATAATTTGATATTTTTTTGTATTTAAATATTTTGCTTTTTAAGCTCAATTTGTTATAAATAAAAACTGTGATTAATTTAAAAACTCCATGGGTTAAAATAGAAATTGATAGTATCTGGCTTATTTAGGAAAGAAGATTAATCTCTTGGTGATTATAGGGCTTGAATAATACTTCGTATTAATCTATCTATAAAAATCAAGAGGTTTTGTGAAGCGATCGTGGATTATCGCTCGCAAGGGGTTGCTTTAGCGATGAAGAGAGGCTATATATCATAGGATAAAGAGGTTCGCGCAGTGACTCGTTGGGATGGAAGTGCTTGTGAGTTAAATGCACGAGGGGGTAGAGGGTATCGGCGTTTTTAGGAGCGGTGGTTTTAGAGCAAAAAAGGAAGCTTCTAATATTCTCTGGCAGGAATTTTTCTTTGTCAGGTATGTTGTATGTGTGTTTTCCTTTTTGTTTTCCACAAGATAATTATTTTTTTAGTGAAATATGGTTTATTTTAAAAAAAACACTTGGCATTTTATGTGAACATCATTAGGTTTCTGCTGTTTAACAGAGAAAGAGGGAATTTTTGATTTACGATTTCCCTGCTGTTTTGTGATTTTCAAGAAAATATATGCTTTTATCAATATCAGTAGGGTTCGTTTGAGTAAAATAAACGCGGATAGCTTGATAACCGTATGTTAAAAATGATTAGCATTATCAAAAGGTAATGCAATGAGGAAGAGTCAATTAAGACATACATTAAGACAAACACTCCAAAAAGGGATAAAGATGAGGCCACAACAAAATAGACGGGTACGCGGTCGCAATAATAACAATAATGGTAATAACAATAATAATCGTCGCGGTCCTAATCCGTTGTCTCGCAATTATGAAAGCAGCGGTCCGGATGTTAAAATTCGCGGGAATGCTCAGCAAATTGCCGATAAATACATAAGCCTTGCGCGTGATGCACAAGGTGCGGGTGATCGTGTTATGTCGGAGAATTATTTACAACATGCCGAGCACTATTTGCGTATTATTTTAGCAGCAGCTGGGCAAATGTCTCAATCGGTTCGACGTGATGAAAATCGTGGTGATGAAAATCGTGATGAAAACAACGAGCAAGAATGCGGTGAAATAAATCTTGACGGTGAAAAAAAGGATACTGTCGAGGGTGATACAGATGTATTACAGATGCCGTCGCAAAAAAATGGTAATGGCCAATATGCTAAAACGCAAAATGGGGATGCGCGTGAAAATGCTTTAGAGGCTCTATCGGATGAAAAAACGGATCAAGAGCACTGTCACTCTGAGAAAAATGTTGAACCTGTCAAAAAAACACGCCGTTCTCCCCGTCGACGTACTGTACGGACCCAACAAGATGAATCATCTCTTGAGCTTTCACTTACAACAGCAGAAAGCACGAGCAATGGAGATGCATCAACAGCAACAAAAGAGGTTTCTTCGTTGCCTGGATTAGGTGAGGGAATACAGAGAAAAACGCGCCGTCGCCGAGTAGTCAATCTTGAAGCAGAGGAAAATGTTTAAACCTGAAGGGTGCTGTTTAAGCGCTTGTGATGATGTTATTGGTATCATGATGGTAAATTATATATGCTCAAGAAGCTTTTTGCGCTTTCTTTGAATTTTCACGGTCAGTCCTAGGAACTTAACGAAGGATGTCGACAGACAAGATTGCCTCGTTGCTGGGATTTAAGTGGGGGGATACAGAGAAAAACGCGCCGTCGCCTAAGTGGTCGCATCTTGAAGCAGAGGAAAATGTTTAAACCTGAAGGGTGCTGTTTAAGCGCTTGTGATGATGTTATTGGTATCATGATGGTAAATTATATATGCTCAAGAAGCTTTTTGCGCTTTCTTTGAATTTTTACGGTCAGTGTCAGGAACTTAACGAAGGTTGTCGACAGACAAGATTGCCTCGTTGCTGGGATTTAAGTGAGGGAATACAGAGAAAAGCACATCCGTGTATTTTAAGAGACAGTTCTTGTATAAAGAACGCAATGTCGTTGTTTTATTTATTGACACTTATATTTAATATTGTTCAATGTATTTATGCCCATTTTGCGATGGTGCTCATGAATTCTATCATGTGAAATCCATCGGTTATCTTTGCTTAATAAAAGATGTAAGCTGGGCGTTATAGCTTTAATTTTCAATGTTGCAACAGTTCTTCTTTTGATACCGGATCATTCATAAGAGGTATTTTTATTCATCCATTTCCTTGCTGGGATATGTGAGCAAATGATTTTGATTCAGTTTCTCATGAACAGATTTGAAAGGGGAGAATCCTACAGTATTTGAGGTTCTCGTTCGACATGTAAAATAAATGATCACTATTAAATTAATATGTTGAATTTTTGCACTCAAGAAGATGTCTTTCTTGTACGTTCATTAGAATTTTCCTAAGCGATGTCAGTTTGCTTAAGCATGGGAATGCGTTGATAGAAAGGTTTCTTCTTTTCCAAGATTAGGTCAGGAGATACAGAGAAAAACGCGCCGTCGCCCAAGTGATCGTATCTTGAAGCAGAGGAAAATGTTTAAACCTGAAGGATGCTATGTAAGCGCTTGTGGTGATATTAGTTTGCTTAATGAGGCATTGTTTCCGATATTTCTTTTTTTGTTTCAACAGAAAGAACGGCGATTAATGCACCAGTGTGATAATTGTAAATCATAAATTTTGTTTGTCTATCAGGGGTTAAAACTTTCAGTACAATATTGTGTTCTGAGAGGCTTTGCGACAAAATCTGTGTTTTTTCCGGTAGAGAGAGCGTATGATTGATAACGTGTGGGGTTTTGCTGGGAGAGGAAGATAACTCTATTTGTTTTGGCGCTGATCCGGTTGCGACCACTTTATAAACAATTAAAAACAGTACGGTTAGAATAAGGAAAAGCGTTATTAAAACGGAAATAATCATTAAACCCATAAGTTTTTTTCTCACTCGTTCTACAGCAGGATCTAAAGGGAGATCTTGAGGCAGAGAGTTTTGCTCTGTGTGATGGTCTTTTGAAGGTTGCATTCGCTTATTATCCATCATGTCTTTCATTGATTATTTTTTTGAGATCTGATGGGTTTATGCTTTTAAAGTTTTTTGTGCAAGAGATTTGTGGAAGAAGAATGCAAAAGAGGAAGCGATGTTGGTAAAATACCTTCTTTCTGGACTGTAGATATCTTGTTATTTTCATTTTGGCTTTTAAGCAGGAAATTTCCACGGTTTGTTACAGACCAGATCAATTTTACTTCTTGTTGATGTAAATCTGCATGGACGTCTATACATTGGGCAAAAATTTGTTGTCCAGAAAATGCAAAATTTTTTGTGGACGGTATCATGGATTGTTCACATGCTTGAGCCGTTGGATAGATTTTAACCATTGTATTGTTCGAATAGCAACTATTGAAATCATCTGTACATGAAACTAATAAGAGGATAAAAACAAGGGGATTCATCAATTATTTTCCAAATGAGAGGTTGACAGCATGGGCTCCAATTTGTCAGCCTAGGGGCTTCTTCACCGTTAAACGTTTTTACAGTTTTTTAGTTCCCCCTTTGAGATGTCCGTTCCCCCTTTGAGATGTCCGTTCCCCCTTTGAGATGTCCGTTCCCCCTTTGAGATGTCCGTTCCCCCTTTGAGATGTCCGTTCCCCCTTTGAGATGTCCGTTCCCCCTTTGAGATGTCCGTTCCCCCTTTGAGATGTCCGTTCCCCCTTTGAGATGTCCGTTCCCCCTTTGAGATGTCCGTTCCCCCTTTGAGATGTCCGTTCCCCCTTTGAGATGTCCGTTCCCCCTTTGAGATGTCCGTTCCCCCTTTGAGATGTCCGTTCCCCCTTTGAGATGTCCGTTCCCCCTTTGAGATGTCCGTTCCCCCTTTGAGATG
>NZ_JBHIMQ010000002.1:265681-274258 GCF_042194225.1 Bartonella sp. MR110HLJHH
GTTCCCCCTTTGAGATGTCCGTTCCCCCTTTGAGATGTCCGTTCCCCCTTTGAGATGTCCGTTCCCCCTTTGAGATGCCGGTCTATAGTGAATTAATAAAAGTCATTGGCTTGCACGTCATAAAAGGCTGTGTGTGGGCTTTGTGTTGGTGAGAAATATTTGAAAAAAGACTAAAATGCCCCTTATGAACGCTCTCAAAGGTCAATGGCTGTTGCAACATGAGGGACAAAGGGTATGATAATGCTCAGCTACTACTTTTATGAAGTGAAAAGAGGTATGAAGGTAAAGAAGGATGTGGAGTAAAAAGGGGCGTGCTTGATGGTTCACTTTACGGGGGCTATTATATTTTATTTACAGACACTGTTTTGAAATGAGCGTGGATGCGCTGGGAAATATTAAAAAAGTGCGTGAATGAAAAACACAAGTGTATTCTGTTTTAGGATGTCCTATTGTACCTGAAGAGGATATCTCCATTAAAGAATGCGATAAATAAAAGCATAAAATGTGTAATTTCATCAGTTAATTGTTGTTGTCGTGGATGCTTTAGTCCCGTAAAGCTGAAGAGTGATGATGGATGTTAGCTTTACTCCTTGAAATTTTATATTCTGCCAAAATGGAATTGTATGCGCATTGCGAAAGTTACACAAAAAGAGATAGGTAATAGGTTCGCTTTTATTTGGCATATAAAAGCTGAAACGGTTTACTCTTCATTGTTTTGGTTTCTCTCTTAAAATATGCGGTTCTATAAGGGATGAAAGTTGATTGACAGCGGGAATGGAGTTTATATGGCTTAAGTTTTCATCGTTAAGGTTTTGGGGAACTATTGGGGGACATAGTGGTTGGTTTAAAGAGGCTGGAAAATATCTTTGTGCTTAATAAAATAGATGAGAAATTTTGCTGAAAAGGGAAAACTTCTCTTGTTTGTTATTTGAAATGCTCTTTTAAGAAAAAATATCAAAATAAGTATCAGGAACAGAGAGGCAATAGACAATTCCTTCTTTTGTCAATTTGAGGAAAGCGGAACCATTCACGGAAATGGGAACGATTTTTTCGAGAACGGCACTACCAAAACAGGCTTTTTTATTGTTTGGGGGGGGGATGTCGGATTCAAAATTTTCATGCCAAGTGATGATAAGTTGCGTTTTGCCATTCAGTTTTGTTTCGATTTCACAGCGTACACAGATGCTACCCTTTTCTTGGGAAAGGGCTCCAAAAGAAAGAGAATTTACAATTAGTTCATGAAAAGCCAAACCAATATGCAAAGCGGCATTGGGAAAAAGATAAGGATCTACGCCTTCAAGTGAAAAACGTTCTGTTTCTTTCATAAAATAGCCTAAAGCCTGCGTTTGGACCAATTCGCGAAATTGAGCACCACGCCAATCGGAATCAGTGATCAGATCTTGAGAATGAGAAAGAGAATGAAGACGACCTTGAAATTTGCGTAAGAAAACCTGAAGAGATTCAGTATAGCGGGCGGTTTGGCTGGCAATACTTTGAATGATCGCTAGAAGATTTTTAGAACGGTGACTGACCTCGCGAAGAAGGATTTTGAGCACTTGTTCACGGCGGCGTAAGCCGGAAATATTAACACCGGTGGTGATAATACCGATAATGTCTCCGTTATCATTACGATGACAATCAATAGAAAATTTATACCAAATCTCTTGTTTTTTTGTATCTTCAAAACGTGCTTCAACAGTTTGCATTTTGCCACTCGCTAAAACTTGCAGTTTGATGGTTTCCATATTGTCTGCAAGGTCAAGCGAAAAAAAGTCGCTGTCACGACACCCAACCCGCCATTTATTGTGCAAATGGTGTGGCAAGTTTTCAGCCCATAAATAAACCAGATTTGTTGCCTGATAGAGAACACAAATATCAGCACCACGAATCGCTTGCATGAGCGCACTCATATGAGATCTATCCATGGGAGGCTTTGAAAGAGGCGTAACGATCATAATTTTAAGATGTTACTCTGTTCTAAGCCGCTTTAGAAGCATTCTCTTGAAAAAATAAAGCTTGGGAAATAAGCGCTTTCACCATATCAGGGTTAAAAGGTTTGGTCACTAAAAAAGTTGGTTCTGGACGTTCGCCGGTCAGCAGCCTTTCGGGAAAAGCCGTGATGAAAATCACCGGTATACGGTCATTTTTCAAAATCTCGTTGACCGCGTCAATACCTGAACTGTTATCGGCTAATTGAATATCAGCCAAAATCAACCGTGGTTTTTTCTTATGATACATGATGACAGCTTCATCACGCGTGCGCGCTATTCCTACAACATGATGACCTAAGCTTTCTACCATTTGCTCAATATCAAGCGCAATAAGAGGTTCATCTTCAATAATCATTACTTCAGTGGCAATTTGTTGAGAAATATCAATGGATGCTTGGTTGAGAAGCTTACGAAATTCTTTCGTATCCAGATTCATGATTTCGCTGGCTTCTTGTTCATGAAATCCTTCAACGGCAATGAGCAAAAATGCTTGGCGTGCACGGGGCGTGAGATAGGATAATTTGGCACTGGTTTTTTGTTCAAGACCAAATTGGGGCAGGGGTTCAGGGATGTTCGGTGTGGTTTGGTCAAAAAGATGGCAAAAAAGCCAATAGGTACCAATTCGGTCACTGGATGCTTTGGGAAAAATGGAGATATCGGCAATGAGTGCTTCCAACATCGCTGACACATAAGCATCGCCAGAGGATTGGCTACCGGTGACAGAGCGGGCAAAACGCCGAAGATAGGGAAGATGCGGGGCAATGCGCGTTGATAATGACATAATTTATAACTCCTTTGATCTTTCAAGCATTTTGTTGGTTGAAATTCTCAACAGATAAAAAAGTTCCTTGATTTGTATGGAACTTTTTACCGATAGCCATATTTACAACCATAAGGCGAAAAATTCTTCGCGGTGCTACTGATATTATATGGATTAGGGGGATGAAAAATGAACAACCGTGATGAAAAAAATCTCACCACACAATTTACAGTTGGAGATGATCTTCTCGGGGTCAATAGCGAAATAGCACGGAAGTTACGTCAATTTTACATGGAAATTCAAGAAGAAGCACTGCCGCGGTGTTTGCTCGAGCTTTTAGAGAAGTTGGAGCGCGCAGAGCAATTTGGCTTAAACGCAGAGCAATTTGGCTTAAACAATGTGGAAAAGGTTTGAATCCTTTATGTCAAAGTGCGCGAAAAACTTTAAACAAGAACTCCTTTCGGTGTTGCCGGCTTTACGAGCTTTTGCTGTTTCTTTAAGTGGCAAGCAGGATAAAGCCGAAGATTTGGTCCAAGATACTGTTATGAAGGCATGGGCTAAGCAAGATAGTTTTGAGATGGGAACCAATCTTAAGGCTTGGCTTTTTACCATTTTGCGCAATGAATTTTACAGTCAAATGCGTAAAAAGGGAAGAGAAGTTCAAGATACCGATGGCGTGTTTACTCAAAATGTCGCTGTTCATCCTGCTCAATATGGATCGCTTGACTTACAAGATTTCAAAAAAGCCTTAAATTTGCTTTCTGCCGATCAAAGAGAAGCCATTATTCTCATTGGCGCATCGGGGTTTTCTTATGAAGATGCAGCGGCTATTTGTGGTTGTGCTGTTGGAACCATTAAAAGCCGTGTGAGCAGGGCGCGTAATCGATTACAAGAACTTCTCAAGGTGGATGGTGAGTCTGATTATGGTCCTGATTCTTATTCAGCTGGAAGTACATTGTGTTCATTTAACGGCTAAAAAAGCATAATAATTATGATCGATAGCCTTGTTTTTTTTATTCCCGTTATAGCTATTACAGTAAAGTCAGTATCTGAGGAAATTCAGAGTGTTTGGCGTGTATCCTTAGGAACACAAGAAAAGCCTGTATAAACTTTCCCACGGGCTTTAGGTTTTATGTTCCATAAGGTTGCCTTCCTTTGTGCTGAAAAATGACGACTTTCAAGTTCGCCAATGGACATTCTATGACAACAAAAACAAATTTGATGCCTCAAATGCCTTCTTCTGATGCAACGATATCACGCTGGCGGTGGGTAGCGATTGTTGTTTCTCTTGTTATGGCTCTTTTGGCATCGGTTTTTATTATGTTGCTTTCAAATGCCGTTGATCGAGAAGTCGCACAGTTGAATACAAGTTCAGAATTACGCGAACAGGCTGATTTGGTCCTTATTAGCTTGATTGATATGGCTGTTGCTGATCGCAGCTATGCAAAAACGCGCAAGGTGGAAGATAAAATACGTTTTGAAAATGCAGAGCGGGAGTTGGGGGATATTCTCGATTATATCGCACTTATTGTTTATGCGCATCCACAATGGGATGAATGGTTTACGGCTTTTAAAAAAGAGGTTGAAGCACGAAAAGCATTTATGAATGCCCATATGCATGCTCTTGATGCGATTCCTGAACAACCTTCTCATGCTGCCTCTTTTGAAGTATCAAAGATTCCTGTGGCACGTTTAGCTCAATTGATGACAAGCTTTATTAATGGGGATGATGTGGTGCGACAAAAACAGCGTGAGGGTATTGCATTGATGCGGGCTGCTTTGACATTGGCGGCTATTGTTTCCGTTGTGAGTACTTTTATTTCTGCCTATTTTGTTATTAATCGTTTTCATCGTGATGTACGCTCTTTAAAATTGTATCAATTGCTGCTTCATAGCGAAAATATCGCTCTGGAAGCCCGCGTGAAAGAACGAACACAAGAATTAGAAAGAGCACGCAATCACGCTGAAAAAGAACGCCAACGGGTTGAAATATTGTTGCAGGATGCAAGCCATCGCATTGGCAATTCTCTTGGGACGGTGTCTTCTTTGCTGGGGCTCCAGTTAAACCGGAGCAAAAATGAAGAGGTACGTTCTGTTCTAGGAGCTGCACGCGATCGTATTCAGACAATTTCTACAGCACATCGTCGTTTGCGCTTAAGTGATGATATGGAAACGACTTTTTTGGCAGAGTTTCTCAGTTCTGTTGTGCATGATGTCGAATTGGCTGTCCCTTTTGAATTGCGTGAAAACATCACTATTCACACCAACTTTAAAGATTGTCGCCTGTCTTCAAGAGATGCGACAACACTTGGAATTATCCTTGGTGAACTGCTGACAAATTCCTTAAAACATGCCTTTCCTGATCAACGTACCGGTCATATTTATATCTCTTTTGGTCCCCAGAAAGATGGACAATTGATGCTCATTGTAGAGGATGATGGCGTGGGAATGAAAAGCCAAACTTTAGAACAAAAAACAGGACTTGGTCGTGTGGTCGTGGAACAGCTCTGTATGCAATTTGGTGAAAAACCTCTGTTTGAAACTTCTGCTTTAGGAGGCACAAAGGTTGTCATTCCTTTGCCAAAACTACGCATGAAGAGTTCAAAAAAAGCTCTGACTGATTTTTAAAAGGGATAAACTCTTTGCTCTCTGCTTGTTCGTTTTAATAAAAATGAGAATAAAATATGACTTAGATAACGCGAATACAGCACCATTTACATCAGATTGTCAATTGTCTTCAAGAGAAGCAACATTGCTTCTTCATCTTTTGGTCTTTTTGTTTTTCGCTTTGTTGACTCCGATTATAGGCTTTCAAAATTCTCCTTTTTTGTATGTTTTATAGCTTTTAAGTGCTTAAGTTAAAATTTAAATTTATTTTGAATAAGAGCTCCTTTAAATCAATAATACTTATATTAGTAAGCTCTATTTCTTTGCGAAGAGATTGTTTTTTCAAGTTTTGTTATTTTTTGTAAGGCATGTAAAACTTTAAATATATGGTGTTTTTGTAAAAGTGTGTAACGAATATTCTTAAGGATAACTTGCTCATAAAGTCTATGAAACACCGTCCTTTAGGGCTATGAACAGCATAAGCATTAGGTGGAATCTCTTCAACAAGAAGTCGGGTTGTTTATAGAATGATATGGGTTTTAGAATCTTCATCTTTAGAAAAACTCACCTTTGATTAAAATTTTATTGCATGGAAAACAAAGGGATTTTTATCGTTTTGATGAAACAAACAAGAAGAGTTAGCCTTTTTGGGTTTCATATTTTGCACTTTTCTATTATGCATAAACATGCAAAGGGGAGGGCGTTTTATTTTTAATCATTGTTATGCGACCTTGGGTGGTGGCATATTTCGGCGTATTCTTTATAGATGTTTAAAGTGCGAAAATCTCTTTGAGAAAAATAAGCGCTAAAGCATATTTTTTAGATGTTTTGAGTTGTAAAAATGCAGATGCTTTTATGCTTTAAGTCTCTTCGGAGGGGGGTATCGGGCTGTTGATCAAAGAATCAATATTGTTTTTTTCTTGTAGGAATGTTTGTAGGTCTTGATTGGTTAAGGCTTTGCTATCCGGTATACGGATGCGCATGGGATCAACTTTGACGCCATTGACAATGATTTCAAAATGACAATGGGGACCGGTTGCCATTCCTGTTGTTCCAACATACCCAATGATTTGTCCTTGTCGTACTTTCACGCCTGGTTTGATGTCTGGTGCATAACGGCTTTGGTGTGAATAACTGCTGATATATCCATTGGCGTGTTGAATTTCCGTGTGATTTCCATAGCCACCTGTTACGCCTACTCTTGTGACAATACCATCTCCTACAGCAATAATGGGTGATCCTTTAGGAGCAACCCAATCAACTCCCGTATGCATGCGAACATAGCCTAAAATAGGATGTTTGCGTGGACCAAAGGGGGAGCCAAAAATCCCATTTGGTGTGGGTTTGCGCAGCAAGAAAGGCTTTGAACTCCTCCCTTCAGAATCATAATAATCAACGCTTCCATCTTTTAATTGATAACGGTAATATTTATAAGTTGTATTTCCAAAAGTTGCGCTAATATAACGAATTTCTGGATCAGTGTTTTTGGATGCTTCCTTTGCTTTCAAGTTCTTTTTGCCGTTTTGGTTTTCTTTATCGCTTTGTGGTACGGCATAAAATATTTCGATTTGATCATTGGGGGTTATCGGACTTTTCATGTCAATATTGGTGGCAAGCAGACGAATAAGACGATGAGAGAGAGATTGTGATATATTATGGCTTAGCAAGGCATTATAGAGTGCATCATAAGCTGTTGGTAATTGCGCGCTATTGATATAAGAATGCGGAATACCATTTTGAAAAGCCGTTTTAAGAGCTTTAGACATTTTAGGCTCTGTGCTTTCAATGAATTGGCCTTTATCATTCAGCGCAATGGTGAGAACATGATACATCCCTTGATAGATACTTGCGCGTACGAGATGGTCTTCTTCACCAGCTTGTGTCACAATACCAATGCGTAAAAGACTTCCCTCTTTAAGGGTATCGGAAAGGCTCATTTTTTCTAGCGTTTTTACAACCTGTTCAATTTGCTTTTTTGTATAACTGGTTTTTTTGAAAGCATCGGCTATCTTTTGTTTTTTACGAATAGGAATAATATCTTCAACATAGTTTTTTGTCAGATCGATACGGTGACTTTGAGGAGAAACGGTTACATTTTCTTGAACAATGCGAACTTCAGGGGATTCTGTGCCTTGGGAATCAGTGGATGCATCTTCTAATTTTAAAGGATCAATCAATGTGAGAACTGAAAGAAGTTCGGTACTTTTTTCTAAAGTGAATCCAGCTTTTTGCACTTCTTGTTGTGCCTCTTCATCTGTCAGCGTATCGTTGTTGTCAAAATCGAATTGATTTACCTTAAAATCATAGCTGCGTAAGGTGATTTTTGTTTCAACCTTTGCTCCATAAATCTGTCCAGAATCTTGTGGTTTGGCGCTTTGATTTTTCGAATCACTGGCAAGAATGCTTAAAGAATCAAATTTTGGATAGCTATATTTCTGGGGGCGCTTTTCGGCTAAAGCCATACGAATCCATTCAAAATGTTGTGTTTGAATAACTTGTTCATCGCCTTTTTTTTGCAGAATCGATAGTTCAAATTGACGTTTGCTGTCAAAGCTTTGTCGTGCATGGGTGGGAAAAATACGATCACCTTTATACCCATTGGCCTCAGGATCTTGTGTATGGGAGAGGTTTTCTTTTGTAAACCATTGTGGAGGGGTTACCAATCGCTGTTGTTCATCAAGAGCCGTAAAAAGTGCAATACCCATAAGAATGCAGGAAGTGATTCCTGTCAGAACGGTTCCCGTAAGCCAACGGGCCGAAACTTGTCGGCGCGCAGGACGCAAGCGTTTAACGACAAGAGCAGGGTCCTGTCCGGGATCGTTTTTTTGTTGTTCGTTATCCCACATAGATTTTAAGAGTACTTTTTCAATATTAAATAAAGAAAGCTAGCATAGCTTAGCATGTTTCTACAAGAATTTGATTCTTTTTACAAATTACAGATCATACGAATTCTCTTTATACAGTAATGTCTTTATGAATCGTACCTGTGCAGAAAAATTTCCTTATTAAAGTAACATAAAACAAGCGTTATTGTGATTAATCCATTCCTAGGCACTTCCTATTTTTATGCATTGCAATGGGGTGCTATATTTTACTTTAAAGGCGCTATGCTCCCTTTAACTCTTTCTGTTTTCATGTTTTATTTTTATTTTAGTGTAATGTATTGAAATACAACCAGTTGTTTATGTTATTTTATTTTAAAAAAAAGTAAAAAATGAT
>NZ_JBHIMQ010000020.1:0-9142 GCF_042194225.1 Bartonella sp. MR110HLJHH
AGAGCCGAAAATCTCCCGATTTGTCGTCCTGGCGCTGTCATACCACAGCGCAGTGTCAAGAAGCGCTTAAACAGCCCTTTTTGTAAAAAATATAAAAATAGTCGCAAATGCCAGCCTTAATGATCAACAATCCGCCATCCTTGCCTTCGCTTGGAATGGCGGGATTGTTTCCTCAACCAACCATTTCAATATTGTTCACCGTTGTTTTAAGCAGCGGTGACAGAAAATATCAACAGGTTTATGAGCTGTTTTATCGTAAAGAAACCCACTGAAGGAGGGGAAAAATGAAAAAAATTTTAAAACTATTGAGCTGTATAACTCTGTTAAGTATCGCTGGATGTGACTCAAAGCCTCCTTCAAGATACTTTGTTATATGGCAAAAGCCAGATGCAGATTCTACTGAAGTAGCAAAAGCATTGTTAGAGTGTGGTAAGCCAACTCCTTATAATGTCGATACAGAAAATAGTGGATTAGGTTTCGGTGAATGGGCAATAATTCATACTTGTATGCTTCAATCTGGCTTCCACTATAGAAGTGAAAATGGAAAGTGGTGTGAAAATTGTCAAGATGATAGGATTCCGGTGTATCCTCTTAGTGGTTCTATCACGCCTCAGCGAAGTGTTGAGAGACGCTTAAATAGCCCTTATTGTAAAAAACATTCAGAACAACTTGAATGCCAGCCTTAAGTCTTGCTTCAGCAGAGAAAGCCTTGTCCGTCCTTACGTGACAAGGTTTTCTTTTTATGCTACGTCGCTTTGACGTTGCTGTTTCGCTTGCTCGATTACATTGATAAGATCTGATTGTAACCAACGCGATAAAAAACCAAATTTTAAAGGTTTTGGGAGAGAGCCATTGGTAACATGACGGCGGAATGTTGAGACACTCATATGAAGCAATTTTGCACTTTCACGATCTGTCAAAAGAATATCATTTTCTGTCATACTAAAATCCTTTCACTCTCAAAAAATGAGAACAAATCATAAGCATTTATTAACCACATTTTGGTTCATTTTTGAAGGTATTTTATTTATAGAAAACAATATTTTATCATATTTTTGTTGATGTGATAAATTATGACTCTTATTGAGAAAGAATGAGAGACAAGAGAGTTAAAGTTATCCACAGATCATGGGGTTATGCACCCCATATCTTAGGTTTGACCAGTGACATAAGCCGCCCATTTATCCATATAAACGCGGCGCTGTTCTAGATAGTCAGTCCGACGATAGGCACGCTCTACTTTACCGCCTACTGTATGACTTAGAATAGTTTCTGCGACTTCATAAGGGGCATCGGTTGTTTCAGCGAGCCAATCACGTAAACTAGAACGAAATCCATGGGGGCATGCCTCAATTTTATTGTCTCTCATATATTGAGCCATACAATTTGCAGCGAGGGGACCCCGACCGGTTGCAGAAAAGAAGAAATCATTGCGAGAAAGCAAGCGCGCTTGTTTTAAGATTTCTAATGCTTCTGATGATAGAGGCACGCGAAACTCTTCTGTAGTATCACGTCGACCTTTCATATTTTCAGCAGGGATTGTCCAGATATCGCCATCAACTTGGTCTTTATGAATATGACACAAAGGGTTGGTACGAACGCCTGTCAAAATAAGCAAACGCAAAGCCAGTTGTGTTAAGGTTGATGCTTCGCAAAGTGTTTTATAAAAGGCAGGGACATCTCTCCAATCCATAGCTGGAAAATTTTGCGTTTTATGGCGTTGTTTACCTAAGAGAGCGCGTGCTTTTTCTGTTGCTTGTAAATCAACATCCAATCCTAAGGCAGCCGCATGTTTGAGACATATATTAAGACGGGTAAGAGCTTATCAGCTGTTGCTGCTTTTGTATGCCAAATAGGGGCAAGCGTATTGCGTATCTCTGTTTGTGTAATCTCAGAAACGGGAAGACAGCCTAATTTGGGCAGAATATGAAGGCGTAATGGCAAAAACCAATCCCCATCTTTACCATCATTTTTTAATTCAGCTTTACGACTTTCAAAAGCATCCAACGCGATATCTTTTAAATAATGGAGATTACTTATTGCTTCACGCTTTTGTTTTTCACGTTCTTTAATAGGGTCACGCCCCTCATGCAAAACAGAACGCCACTGATTTGCTAATTCACGGGCTTGTTTTAAAGAAACATCTCTCAAGGCACCCAAGCCCATTTCGCGGCGCCGACCATGAATGGTATAACGGTAAATCCATTGAGCACCTCCATCTTTACGCTTATGAAGTAACAAGCCGGCACCATCATTATATTTGCCAGCTCCCAATGTTGCGACAGCCCTTGCATTAAGACGGTTCATAAGAGCCATTTTTAGTCCTTTCTTATACAAATTTTATCCACACACTCATCCCACTTGTTATGTACAAATGAGTGGTTTTGATTGATTCGACATAAACAGGTTTGGAATGAGAGAATCTTGCGTTATTCGAGGGTCTAATTCAATATGAATAGAGCTAGATTATCATTATAAATCAATATGATTGTATCTTTAATAAGAAATAAAAGTTTGTATTTTGGCGTCGAGTAGAAGCTCTTTTAAAGGTAAATTCACCGCAAGTAGTATTTCACAAAATTACAATTAAAACAGAAAAATAATTGAAAAATTTTTCTTCTGAGAAGCTGATTTACGCAACAACTATTCTTTAATTTCAGCCCAAAAAAAACTTTTTAAAATTACTTGATAAAGCAGAGCATTGCATATTTCTTATTGCGATTGAAGTGAAATAGCCATTGAAATCAGGAATAATACTTTTTGAATGAATTTAATAATTAAAATGGAAATTAGCTGAGCACAAGAGTTTTTCGATTTATACCGGTATAGGCCAATTTGTTTTCCAAACTGAATATTGCGTAATACAGTTAAATTGACTTTACAATTATAAAGTTGTATAATTCCAGACTTTTTACAAAATACTAATTGTCTTGAATATAAATAAGGTACATAATAACAATATGAGGAGGATATTATGATATACGGGGGGCGAATAAATTTGATCGCGTGTGGAAATACATTGAAACAGTTAAGAATCTTCAACCTCTGCAAAGTATAGGAATAAGAGCGACAGTTACCAAAGAGATTCTAGAAAATATTATTAATTTTATCGATTTTTGTATAAGCAAAGATGTCGATTATGTCGGATTCAGCCCGCTCGATACGTCGTCATTTAGTTTTTCTAGAAAAAATAATACAAAGGATCGATCTAAGGCTTTAAGAAACAAAACTCTTCCGCCAAACGCTTCACTTTTTCATTTGAGAGATGAATTATCAAGGAAAGAATCCCCCCTCCAGATTTATATAGATAAAAAGTTCCAAGAAAGGAAAATCTCATGGACGTCACAAAATTTTGTAAATTGTATTAATTATTACTTAGGCGAAAATTCTACGTACGTTTCGTCGCCGTTAATGTGTTTATTTCCATTTTCATCCTTGGTATTGGACTATAATGGAGATTTAAAAAATTGCTTTTATTCAGAAGTTTTTGGGAATCTACAAAATTATGAGGCAATAGATTGGTCTGCTCAAAACGTTTTAAAATCTTTGAAAGAATCTGGCACATGTAGCGGATGTCGTGGGAAGGTATTTTGTGGATAAGGTTAAGCAATTTAAGATTTATAGTGTTAGCAAGTCTACTGCTCTGGTGGTTGCTGTTTTACCACTTTTTTTGTCGGAAAAATTGCATTTGTCGCAAGCGGATATTGTTTTAATCGGTAGTTATTTTTTATTGCTTCCTTTGATCTTAGAAGTCCCCTTGGGTTTATTATCAGATGTTTATGGAAGTAAGCGCGTTATTTATACTGGTCTGTTTTTCTTTCTTTGCGGTTTTTTAGCTCTTTTTATGAATTATGCATATTTTGCTTACGCCACTTATTTGTTGTGTATTACATTAGCAACCGCTTGTTTCTCAGGTGCGGAAGATAGTTTACTCTTTTCTGTAGTACCAAAGCATCGCACACTGTTTTCCGTTAAGTCCGAAGTGGCTGCTGTTACCTATAGTGTGACAACGGTACTTATTTTTTTAGGGGGAATACTTTATTATGTGCATCCTGCATTGCCTTTGATTTTTCAAGTCCTTTCATTAATTTTTGCTATTTTTATGTTTTCAAAACTGACGAAGGGATTAGATAGTTTTCATATCAACGCTCATCCGAATATTTTCACAGTTATGTGCGCCAGCGGTAAAGAAGTCAAAAATCCCTATCGCTTCACTCTTATTTTTTTAAGTGCAGTTTCAGCTTTTGCTATTTTGGTTAATAATCGAACTGTTTCTATCGCATTTTCTGATTTTTTGCCATTTCAACCTGCTATTTTGGTTTCGATTATTTTTATCATTGGGAATTTTTGTTCAGCAAGTTCCAATATATTGTTTCAGAAGTATTTTTCAAAGTTTCAAAATCCTACTTTTCCCGTCTTAATGATTGGTTGTATGGTAACCATTGCTTTTTTTCTCATGTCATTTCAAATCATTGCGGCTCTTATATTAGGATTTTTACTGCTATGTGTTTTTAAGTCTGCTTATCGATCTTATCTGTCGTCTCTTCTTATAAATTCACTGATTGATCCCAAAGCTATCGCGACTGTTTTATCATTTACAGCCATTATTACAGCTGTTGTATCTTTTGCATTCAGTTTTTTATACGGTCATGTTTTTTCAACATTCCGGCAAGCTAATTTGTGGTTGGCAGTGATTATGGCTGTGATTTTTGGGGTGTCTGCTTTAATTATTTTTGTCAGAAAACAAGAAATCATTTGGTTACAGCCTGAAAATGCACAATCGTCAAAACAACATTTCTTGAAACGCAAGCATCAAGAGTTTTGCTATGGGCAAATTTATCCGGAAGCATCGTGCATTAATGAAAACATCAAGGATGGCTCTTTTCGACAAAGTCTCTATCCTGCACCAAATATGATAACACTTTGCGATGAAGTAGTCGAATGGGAGTTTATCCGAGGTACTGTATTGAGCCAAATGGATTTGCTACATCAAAAGGCGATTATTGATCAAATCAATAAGATCTTTCAAGATCGATTAAGCAAGAATATAATCTTATCACATGGAGATTTACATCCTGATAATATCATTGTTACTTCTGATAGTTCTTTTATGGTAGTGGATTGGGATTTATGTCAAGAAGCCAGTCCGGAATTGGATATCTTAACATTTTTCACCAGTCCAAGATTATCTCTCAATTTAGAAGAACGGATAGACTATATTTCTCATTTGCTGTCTATATCAAAGGATGAAGCTTTACCAATGATAAAAGCGTTTGTGGCTAAAAAAATTTCTGATCTTTCTCTATACCAAAATATTTTCATGAAACAATTAGTATTGGATTATATGAACTTGAATAAGAAATTTCATGGGCGATAATATTGTAATTTGTAATGAAAATTGCAGTGCGGGCTGCAATCATTGTCCGTATTCGATGGAATATATGGTGAGAGATGACGCGTTGCCTGAATCTTTATATACAATAAATGACATAAAATCTGATTTTATTATTCTTGCTGGTGGAGAGCTTTTTGAGCTCGATTATGATTTACTTCATAAATATACTTGTATGTGTCTCATTTGTAAAAAATATTTTCGGATTGCAACAGGGGGGCATATCTATATTCGACCATATTTGAAGCTATTAAAGAGTAATCCGTTCTTTTTAGGGATACAAATAGGCACAGATGTTATTTCAGAGATAAGAAATCTAGACAGTAAAAAATATAAACAAAAGTGGGTGCGTAACATAGAATGTATGAAAAAATATAGCGTACCATATAGTGTGACGATTACTTTATCGGAGAGATTCGATTTGGCAGAAGTGTATACTCTAAGAATAGAACGCGTTTCCGCGTAGTTGAAGACCCTGATGAAATTGAAAAAATTATAAGATCACATGCTAACACTTTTCCTTCGTCCTCTTCTCAATATGTATATTCTAAAAATGGAACGCGTTTTCGCGTAGTTGAAGACCCGTCTGAGATTGCAAAGCTATCTAATTCTTTTTCTGAAAGTCAACAAAGTACAGTAGATCAATCAAGTACACCAGATTCTTCTCCACTTGATGGCAAGGATTGGAGCAAGACGCGTGCGGTTTGGAGCCACCTTATGTCTGGTCTCACGGCAGGTTATAGTGATGAGATACAAGCGGGGAATGAAGCGGGTTTTACGGATTATTGGAGCGGCGATAAAAAAGCCGAAGAAATCTATAATAGAAGAGTAGCCAAGGAACGCGCTTACCAAAAAGCCTTGGAAGAGAAACATCCATGGTTGTCTTCTGGTGCTTATATTGCTGGTTCGATTTTACCAACAATAGCATCATTTGGTATTCCAGCATTAAATTTTTTGCGAGCAGGTTCGACTTTAGGAGGTTTAGGTAGGGGAGCTCTTGTTGGGGCAGGTTCTGGAGCTTTACACGGTTCTGGTGCAGGAGAAGGTTACAATGATACGGTGAATTCGGCGTTAGCTGGTGGTGTTGGTGGGGCAGTTTTGACGCCGGTTGCTGCTTTAGGAGGTATAGGTATTTCTAAGGCAGTTCGTAGTTTAGGAAATGCTTTAAAATCACCTCCACTTGTAAGGAATTATTTTAATCCTGCTCATAAAGAGGTTTCCAATAAAGCTTTGCGAGAAGTTGCCAAGCAACTTTACGATAATAAAACCCCAAAAATTACCGAACGTCTTAGCTCAGAACCTCAGGAAGTATTTTTGACAGATATTAATGAAAAACTACGACAGACTTTGTGGAATGCGTCTAAAACAAATGAAGATGTTTATAATCTCTTGAAACAAGCGCATGAGAAAAGATTGGGAGGTTCTGTTCGACGTCTTGATGATATGATGGAGCAGACAATTGTTCCATACCAGCATAGCGATACTTTAAGCAGGACGCTTAAACAGCAAGGGAAAGAAGCGCATGATCATCTCTATGAACAAGCGAAGCAAATTCCAATAGGAAAAGAACATTATCCAGCTCTTAATAATTTTTTTGAGAATAAAGGGTTTCAAAGAGCTCTCAAAGAAGCTGTTAAGACTTTAGAGGAACACCCCCTCAGTATAAATCCTAGACGATTTTATAATAGAAAGTTTAGCAGT
Organism: Bartonella sp. MR110HLJHH; assembly: GCF_042194225.1. NCBI lineage: Bacteria > Pseudomonadati > Pseudomonadota > Alphaproteobacteria > Hyphomicrobiales > Bartonellaceae > Bartonella > Bartonella sp. MR110HLJHH. The sequence continues at coordinate 7,094 of NZ_JBHIMQ010000020.1, forward strand.
ATAAACTATAAACCTACGATAGAGTTATTAGATCAAACCAAGAAGTCTCTTGATGATTTAATCGAAAAAAGTAAGAAACATGGCGATAACCAGAAGGTTTTAGGATACGAAATCCTCAAACAAAATTTGGTAAAAATAATGGATCAAATCTCTCCTACTTATCAAGCAGCGCGTGGTAGTGCAGCAAAATTCAAAAATTTTGCAGATAGTTTTGAGAAGGGTAGACAAGCTTTAGGCACGAAACTTGAAAAGAGTATTGAAAGGGATGCAGTTAAGGAAAATCTTTTTAAAGGGAATTGGACAAAACAAAATAATACCTATCAGATGGGCATGAGAGATGCATTAGATGATTTACTCAGAAAAAATGATGACCCTATTAATGAATTTTCTAAACTTTTAAAACAAAATCTTGCATCTGAGAATCTTAAAAGGATGATAGGACCGGAACGGTTTTCTACTTTTAAAAAGGCAGTAGATCAGGAGCAATTCTATTCTGATGCAGCAAAAGAGGGTTTTAGCAAATTTGAAGGCATTCCTAAGATTTCTCTTTTTGATGGAGTTCGTGTACCACATAGTATTCCTGATATACCAGCTCAAGGCTTAAAATTAGCACGAAACATATTTTTTCATCCGAATGCACCAGAGGCGCTACGAGCAAAACGAGAGCTAGAGCGCGGTATAGCGAAATTAGCAACTTTTGGCGTTAAAGGAATGGAACGCAATGAAATTGCCAAATTGATTCAAAGTGCTTTGAAGTGGCATAAAGCCGGTGTGATAACGGATGAAGGCTTGAAGATTGTTTCTAGAGCTGTAGCAAAAGGGTTAGGTCCTAGTGCTTCAATAGAGTATGCGAAATGACCCGTTATAGTCCTTCTGTTAATCAAGCGATACGGCAAACGGCAGCACGTTACGGCTTGCCAGAGAGTTATTTATACCGTGTTGCGCAAGTGGAAAGTGGAGGAAATCCGAATGCAAGGAATCCCCGCTCTTCTGCGGGTGGGTTGTATCAATTTATCGATAGCACCGCCAAACAATATGGTTTGCAGGATCGTTTTGACCCCATGCAAGCGGCAGATGCCATGGGGCGGTTGACACTTGATAATCGCAATCATTTAAGCCGTCTGTTGGGAAGAGCGCCTAGTGAAGCGGAATTGTATTTAGCACATCAACAAGGGGCAGGAGGAGCCGCGCGGCTTCTTCAAAATCCCCATGCCAATGCGGCGCAAATTGTTGGGAGCAATGCGGTTGGCTTGAATGGTGGAAACAACGCTATGCGTGCAAGTGATTTTGTCAACCGTGTATTACAGATGTATGGTGGGCAGCCTCATAGAGCAAGTCCTACAGCGCATGGTGGCATTAGAAATAGAGACAACTTGTTAGAGGTTTTAAGGGCATTATTAGCATCACAAGAAGAAGCTTCGGAAGAAGAAGAGAGTGATGATGATAATCCTTTGATGACGCAATTCATGCGGGCGTTTTACGGACCATTTTACCGGAATTAGGATTTATGAGAGATGTCAACGATTTATGATTGGTCGCTTAGAGCGGCGGATAATACGCGCGTGGATGATTTGATTGATTGGTCCGAAGGACAGCATCCTAGCAGTGTGAACACGAGCGCCCGTGTGATGATGCAGCGCGTAAAGGAATACTTGTCAGACACGGGTGGAGAGCTTGAAGGCATTGTTACAAATGATCATGTCCAACAAACGAGTGTGATAAGACTTGCAAGCACTTCACAGTTTTTAGAGTATAAGAATGGTATCGTTTTGCGCTTTATGGCTATGGGCAGGAATGTTGGAGCGACCACGATTGTCTTAAATGATTTAGTTGCTAAGCCTGTTTATAAGGCGACAGAATTAGGCATCAGTGCATTATCGGGAGGGGAAATCCAACAAGGGTGCATTTATACATTGATTTATAATGGAGATCATTGGCATCTTGTTAATCCTACCTCTATCCCTTTAGAAGAAGAAAGCAGTCTTTATCCCACGGGTTTTATAGGAACCTTTGGAATGCGCGGGATTCCAAAGGATTGGTTAATTTGCG
>NZ_JBHIMQ010000021.1:0-8180 GCF_042194225.1 Bartonella sp. MR110HLJHH
ATATTAGCAGCTTTTCTGTCTTTAAGTTTTTCTAACCAGTTATCGAATTCATCTGTTGTTTTTATTATCGCTACCATCAGTGCATTATAATACACAAAATATATAATATCAATAGTAATAATTTTTACAGAAAGGTATTTTGATGACACGTCATTATATTCGGGTTAAGACCGGAGGACCGATACCAGTAAAGCGAGATGTTTATCGCCATAAGAGAACACTTTCGCACCTTGTGTCGGTCATCCAAGATGAGATTGATGACATAGCCGATGAGTATGTTCATCAAATCCAAGAAAGTATTTTTGCAGCCATTCGTTTTTGTGAACGAGAGACCTTTTACTTTAACGAAAGCCGTGATGTGGTGTTTGAGACACGGGCGGGACAAGGTGTTTATGATGCAAGCACTACCAGCCATATCGAAAGTGCTGTTAAAATCAAAAACGTTTATCTGAGTTCTGATCAACATCATAAGTTTGCCTTGGAATGTAAGGACCATGTTTCTTTAGAGCCTTTGTTATCATCAGAGCAGCAAGGAACGCCGATTTGTTACAGTTATTTTGATAGGAAATTACATCTTTATCCCACGCCGGATAGAGCCTATCAGATTCAACTCATTCTCTCTCCATTGCGTTTATCAGAGATAGAGAGTGTTGATGAGGAGCATCCATGGTTTGTGCATGCCTTTGATTTGATTAAGGCGCGTGCAAAATACGAACTTTACAAGAATATCCTTAAAGACCCCGATTGTGCAACGGCAGCTTACAATGACTTTAACGAACAGTTGCATGAATTGCGTGCAGAGACGTCTCAACGTCATAACGTGACCAGAATAATGCCAACGGATTTTTAAGATGGTTTATTTTCCCATTGCCGATTACAGACCGGATGTTGCGGTTGTCAACGGCAGTTTTACGGATAGCCTTGTGAATGTTTTGCCGGCAGATGGCGGTTACATACCCATGCCTAGTGCAATGGTTGTTTCTAATCCTTTGGAAGAAAAGCCCTTGGGTTCAATCGCCTTTAGAAGCGGTAATGGTGTAAAGATAATCGTAGGAGGCAAGCAAAAGCTTTACAGTTATGATAGTCAAACGAAAGGTTGGAAAGACATAAGCCAAAGTGGTGTGACCTATCATGCGCATGAGGATAATCAATGGTCGTTCGCTTTGTTTGGTCAAAGAATTATTGCGGTGAATAAAAATGATAAACCACAAGTTTTTAATACCCATAGTTCTGAACGATTTGAAGATTTAGGAGGCAATCCGCCGAAAGCAGGCTTGGTGAAGGTTTGGGGACCTTTTGTTTGTTTGATGCAATTGACAGATCACCCCAATCGCATTCATTGGTCTGGTTTGGAAGATGCAACCCATTGGACAGTTAAACAGAAAGATTGCGATTTTCAAGATTTTCCGGATGGAGAATATGTTCAAGGGGCAACAGAATCCACCAATCCCCTCATTTTTATGCGTTCTGCTATTTATGCAGGAACCTTTGTTGCGGGTTCTAAGATTGTATTTACGTTTCAAAAGATACAAGACAAGCGAGGAGCCCGCAGTGCAGCCTCTATAGCATGTCGAGGGAGTGATGCTTTTTTTGCAGGTGATGGTGGTTTTTATCAGATGAGTTTGGATGGTCAACTTTTACCGATAGGTTTTGAAAAGGTTGATAGAACGGTTTTTAAAACATTTGATAAGTTTGCTCTTGATGAGATGCAAGGAGTTATAGACCCCATTGATAACCGGATTTATTGGTCCTTAAAAAGAGGCAATAACGAACAAACCACCTTTGTTTATGATTGGGGCTTGCAGAAATGGTCGACGCTACAGGGAAAGATTTTCACGTTGTTTCCAGTGTTTACAACAGGTTATACTTTAGAACAGTTAGATGAGATTTCGCTCAATCTTGAGGCATTGCCTGCTTCTTTAGACAGCCCCCGTTGGCAAAGTGGCGCTCCAATGCTTGGTGCTTTTGATGAAAACAATCGGCTTGTTATGTTTACAGGAGCCCCGATGGAGGCAACGGTTGTTTCGCAAGAGATGGGGGCGCCTGATGGAAGTTTTAACTTTATCACGAAAATGTTTGCCGAAGTTGATACAACACAAGGTCTTTTAAGCATAGGGGAACGTCGTCTTCGCAATAATCAGACGCCGATCACATGGCATAAGGAGAGGGTGTGTTCGTATGTCACGGGCGCTTATCATGGGCGTTCGCGCAATCGTTATCACCGGTTTAAATTGCGCATTCCTAAGAATGAACCTTGGACGATGATTACGGGGTTTAATGTGGATTTACGTCCTTTTGGTAGAGGCTAATGGCAAAAGTCTTTTTGACCAGTTCTTGGGATATGGAGCGTATAGCCCCTTATCTTGAAGAGATTATTGCATCTTTTAGAGAGTATGTAGAGCGTTTTAAACATGAAATTACGTTGCAAGAACTCATTGAATCTATTTGCACGGGGAAAAAACAGTTATGGCTTGTTTTGGATGATGAAGAGCGATTTTTAGCGGTCGTCACGACCCAGATACAACAGACAGTTTTAGGAAAGAAGCGCGCGCTCATTTGTGAATGTAGTGGGAAAGGTGTTCTTGATTTGGTTGACAATTTACAAGTTGCAGAGGATTGGGCGCGTGAGAATGGCGCTTTTGAAATGGAGATCTTGGGTCGTTTGGGTTGGAAACGTGCATTGGACAAGCAAGGTTACAGCATAGATATGCTTTATTACAGGAAGGAATTGTGAAATGGGGAGCAAGGCACCAGCAACAACAGAACAAAAGCAGGTACAGACAAGCGCCCCTCCTGCTTGGATGGAGAATGTATTTAAGCGTGGGGGTAGGGATGCGTATCAAATGTATGACACAGGGATTGGGGGTAATGTTTATGGGGGACCGCGTGTAGCACCGTTAAGTGCTCAAACCACCCAAGCCATAGGTGGTCTTGGGAGTGTACCATTGCACTATCAAAATCGCTCTTTGATGAATACAATCTATAATCCAACGTCGGCAGCCATGAATCTTAGACATATGGCTTCTGGTGGTACGGTTGGACAGAATCCGTCTTTTAATGCCGCCCTTCAAAATAGCTTAGACCGTGTAAGAGATACGATTAACAGTTCTTTTGCAGGTGCGGGTCGTTATGGGTCCGGTGCACATGCAGGTGTATTGGCAAATGAACTTGGTGCTTTGTCCACAAGTGCTACAGCAGACCAGTATAATCGTGATGCGGATCGCATGATGCAAGCCAATGCCATGATAGACCAAGCCAATCAAAATCAGTTGGGAGCCTCAAATAACTTTTTACAGGGTTATGGCAATGCCTATTCCAATGCCATACAGGGGGGAGGTGTGCTTGATAATTACAATCAGAGAGTTGTTGATGCCAATCGAGAACGTTGGCTGGAGCAAGACAATAGCGGCTGGAATAAGTTGAATATGCTTATGAATGCCGGTCATGGTTTTGCAAGGAACTACGGTACAACGACGAATAATAATACAGCCTCTATGATGCAAGGCAATAACCCATGGAAAAATGTAGGGGCTATAGGTTCTCTGGCACTTCAAGCAGCACCGATGGCTTTTGGTTATATGGCAGGTGGTCCAATGGGAGCAGCGTTGGCAGGAGGAGCATCCAAGTTTTTTTTAAATTACATGAATCAAAAGAAAGCTCTGGAGAATAATTAAAGAATAGTTTTGTAGGAGAGTGTGATGGTTGCACCGATAATACCAATGGCTTTAGTAACAGGAGCGAGATTTGCACCGCATATTATGAGATATCTTTATCCCAGAATGGCTCCAAAAGCGGTTACAGGGGCGCAAAGATTTGGACAATTCATGAAAGCAAGTCCAAAGAGTACCATAGCTACTGGAGGGGCAATGACTCTCGCCCCTTTGATGGCACCAGAGGAAGTACATGCTCCAAACAACCCCTATTTACAGAATATGCAGCAGCCATATGGACCATTTATGCCCTATACGGCTCCTAAAACGGAAATGCCTCTTGGTGTAGGAAATCATTCCCCTATGCCAAATGCACTGGAGGACGCTCCACAAGAACTTAAACCTCATGTTAATGAACAAATGCAACCCCAAACGCAACCATTAGCGCCCGCAACCCCAACACCGCCTCCTGAACCGACAGATTTAGATAAATTTTTACAGTCCAATACTTATAAGTTTTTTCAATCAGATGCGTATCAGAAGCTCAAAGATCTTTTTGCAGGTATGGCGGCAGCACCCACAGATGGTTCTGGATGGGATGCGCTTGCAAGTGGTGTGAAGCATCTTAATGAAGGAGATAAACAAAGAGGGCAGGTTAACCAGACTGTCGATTATTTAAAGTCCAAAGGCTACAGTGATGAAGAAGCTGCTGTCATGGCACGGAATCCTCAAATGCTTAGTGCATTGCTAACAGGTGATACTTCTAAGTTACCTCTGGGGCATCAATGGTATACCAATCCACAGACAGGTGAACGTGAAGCGAGACCGATTAAAGGGTCTCTACAGGAACTTGAGTATAATCAGAAAAAACGAGACATAGAAGAGTGGGAAATAAATAAGAGAGAGGCCGCTGATAGAGCAGCATATGAAATTAATAATACCGTGGGTGCAATTGATAAGGCTCTTGATATTATAGAGAAGAATCCCAAACGGGCTACAGGTACGATTGGTTCTGTAGCTCAACTTTTACCAGCGACTGATGCAAGAACTTTAAAAAATCAATTAAAACAACTTGAAGGTGGTATCTTTAATCAAGTGATTGCAGGGATTAAAGCACAAAGTAAGAATGGAACCGTAGGTGTTGGACCGTTATCTAATGAAGAAAGCAGGCGAATAGTAGAATCTTATGGTTCTTTAGATATTAGCGATAACCCAGAAGAATTATATCAAAGGCTTTTAAATATTAAATATATGTTTGATCGTTTTAAAGAACTGAATGATGAGGAAGTTTATAGGTTATCGAGAGGAATGGAAGTAAGACGGCGTAAAAAAGGCGCTTCTCAATCTTTTACTAATCGGTCGATGTCACAAGGAGATTTTTCTAATTTACCAGTTGTAAATAGCGGAGAAGAAGTGGATCGTTACCCCATAGGGACACGTCTTGGTTATGGAGATTTAGTGGTAACTAAGGGGAAAATAAAATGATGCGCAACAAACATTACCGTATTGGTGATCGTGTACCAGAGCTTGGTGATGATGTTTATGTAGTTGGATATACTTCTGATTATAGACGCAATCAAGGAAATAAAACAACAGAGAATGCTTCACCTCACAAATACCGTATTGGTGATCGTGTACCAGAACTTGGTGATGATGTTTATGTAGTTGGATATACTTCTGATTATAACAATCGTTCTTATGAAAATGTTTCAGCGCCTCCAGAAATCACGCAAAGTGAAGCCTTTTGGAATTCTTTAAAGCATGGTCTCAGTTTTAATTTAGATGATGAAGTTGCAGGGATTACAGCGTTGGGACGCGATTCTGATGATGATTGGGCAATACCGTCTTTTATCAGGGGGATGAAAAGATATTGGTTATCAGGAGATAAGAAATACGAAGATAAGTACGATAAAGTTGCCAATGAATTACGCGATTATCAACGTAGGATGAGTGATACGCATTATTGGACGTCTTTGGGTGGAAATATTTTAGGGTCTGCTTTACCTTCACTTGCAACTTTAGGAGCAGGGGCGGGAGCATCACTAGCGGGGCGAGTAGCGCCTCATGCTACTTCAAAATTAGGTCAACTATTCTCGAAAGCCATACCAACACCGGTAGGCGCGGTAGGAAAATACGTAAGTGGGAAAGCAAGCCCATTTGTAGGTATTACGAACAAAACAACATTGCCGCATTTGCTTAAAGTAGGAGCGGCATCTGGTGCATTACATGGGGCAGGTGAAGGTGAAGGATTAGGTCATACACTTCAAAGTGCAGCCCTTGGTGCAGGTTTTGGAGCGGGAGGTGCGGCAGTTGGGAGTGTTGTTGGTTCTGGACTTGGTTCAATTGGGCGTGCGGTTGCAAGATCTGTTTTACCCTCTCATGTAAATGGTGTTCCAAAAGAAACATTAAGAGAAATTACTAAGCATTTAAGCAATGATACTGCTGAAGCGCTTGGGAAGTCTTTTCATAAGGCAGCAAGCCCTGATGATTATGTTGTAGATCACAGTCCTATCTTACAGGATCTTGTTTTTGAAATTTCAAGAAAAAATCCGGATGCTTCTCTTGATTTTATCCAAAGAGCCGGAGCGAGAGCGAAGGGAGGGGGAGAACGTATTCATCAGGCAGTCGATGAACATTTTGTTCCTCATCAAAATGTTGTAGGTTTAAAAGATGATCTTATTGCAAGTAAGAAAGCAGCAACAGAATCTCTTTATGGAATAGCAAAAAAGACACCGATAGGGGAAAAATATTATGGTGCTCTTAATGAATTAATGGAGCGCCCCTATTTCAAACAAGCTTATGATCAAGGGTTAGATGAGTTCACGAGTGGTGGGAACAAAGTCACCCCGTTTTCTTCTAAAAAGTTTAGTCTTCTCAAGGAAGAACCGAACATGGGGGTTCTCCATGAAACACAGCGTAAGCTTCGTTTTATGATAGATACAGCAAGAAACACGGGAGATGATAGTAAAGTTCGTACTTTAGTAGGCATCCGGAAAAAATTATTAGAGATTATGGATGATGTATCGTCTGAATATACGAAGGGACGGGCACTGTATCGTAAATATAGCTCACATGTAGATGCTATGCGTGAAGGAGAGAAAGTCCTTAGCAAGGAGATTAATAAAGATAAATTCAGTAAAATTTTGGGTGGATTATCAGAAGGCGAACAAGAATACTTAAAAAAAGGAGCAAGAGCAGAACTTCTCGAAAGTATGACGCAAACAACAGATCACGTTTCGAATGCGAAGCAAATTTTTGATACAGATGATCTTTATGAGAGGTTTGCAAAGACTTTTGGGTCCGATAAAGCTGCTGCTGTTAAGAAAGCTGTCGATAGAGAAGCGAATTATGCTGATCTTTATAACAGAATACCAAATCGTATAGCGGATAAAGAGATAGGTTTTTCGCATAATGTAAGTGTGCCAACGGGTAAATTTGATGCTGCTATGCAAGCAGGAAAAGCTACTCTGAAAGCGTCGTACATTCCCTTTAAAACAGCAGCTTTGAAAGAGCGTCAACGCATAGAAAAGGACGTCGTCAAGTTGTTAACAGGGGGAACAAAGTTTTCCAATGATGAAATCGTCAATATCCTTCAAAGAATGGTGCAGGCGCAACATAAAGGATATGTGACTAAAGAGTGGGTGAAACAAGTTTCTGCTGCTTTATTTGGAGGGGGAGGAAAAGCATTTGCGGGACAATTTAATATGCTGAGTACACCAAGTCAGAAGAGGGTATATAACTGATGACCCGCTATAGTCCTTCTATTGATCAAGCGATACGTCAATCAGCATCACGCTATGGCTTGCCAGAGAGTTATTTATACCGTGTTGCGCAAGTGGAAAGTGGAGGGAATCCGAATGCAAGGAATCCCTACTCTTCTGCTGGTGGGTTGTATCAATTTATCGATAGCACCGCCAAACAATATGGTTTGCAGGATCGTTTTGACCCCATGCAAGCGGCAGATGCCATGGGGCGGTTGACACTTGATAATCGCAACCATTTAAGCCGTCTGTTGGGGAGAGCGCCTAGTGAAGCGGAATTGTATTTAGCACATCAACAAGGGGCAGGGGGAGCCGCGCGGCTTCTTCAAAATCCCCATGCCAATGCGGCGCAAATTGTTGGGAGCAATGCGGTTGGTTTGAATGGTGGTAACAGTAGCATGCGCGCCGGTGATTTTGTTAACCGTGTATTACAGATGTACGGAGGGCAGCCTTATAGAGCAAGCCCTGTAGCGCAGGGTGGCATTAGAAATAGAGACAACTTGTTAGAGGTTTTAAGGGCATTATTAGCATCACAAGAAGAGGCTTCGGAAGAAGAAGAGAGTGATGATGATAATCCTTTGATGACGCAATTCATGCGGGCGTTTTACGGACCGTTTTACCGGAATTAGGATTTATGAGAGATGTCAACGATCTATGATTGGTCGCTTAGAGCGGCGGATAATACGCGCGTAGATGATTTGATTGATTGGTCCGAAGGACAGCATCCTAGCAGTGTGAACACGAGCGCCCGTGTGATGATGCAGCGCGT
>NZ_JBHIMQ010000022.1:0-7802 GCF_042194225.1 Bartonella sp. MR110HLJHH
CCATTGCACCGGTCCATTGCCTGCTAACAAGCCGCCAAAACCAGAACAAGACCCTATAATCGGGGCAAGTGCTTCTACCTTGAAAAGACCTGTTGCCGTTTTCGTTTCTACCCTTTGATAATTCGAAGAAACATAAGCCCCTTTTACCCATAATCCCGCTTCTGCTGCTCGACGGTTGGCTAAACCAGCAAGAGGCTTCCCACCGACCTTATTCCATTTTTGTAATTCAACAGGAACGGCTTCATAATCGCCTTGATTAAGCTTCTTCAACAATGTTGACTTGCAAAAAGCAGCTTTTCCTACATTATAGCAAAACGAGACCAATGCCGCGAATTGGCAATCCGTTAACGAAACCGTAACCGATTCCTCTACCGTCTGCTCAAATTGCTTTAAGTCTTTACAAAGGATTTCTTCTGCTTGCTCTTGGCTAATACACATGCCTTTTTTGACAAGGGGATGACCCGCATTGCTGGTGTGACCATAACCAATCGTCCAAACACATGCCGTATCTCTATAAGCCTCTAGACGCAAACCTTCCCATTGTTTGATAAGCTCTAATGCTTCTTTCGATATCTTTCTCATCTGACGCTCCATAAAAAAAGCCCCACAAAAGTGGGGCTGGATAAAATGATGTTCTAATCAATCTCGCACTAATTATAATAAAATGGGTCGCTACATCCACGGGCGCCTATTTTTTCATCTTCTACATAACGAGAATGCGCAAAATTCCGTACAAGATGATCATTGTTAGAGCCACCAGTCCAATCGCCTCCTCCCAACATAACATTTATGTCTACACGTAAACTACTTCCTTGCTCCCCTGTATGCCATTTAGTCACTGGATAACAACCAGACAAATATTGCCACACATAACCGCAACCATCCTCACAACCAATATGCGAAATCATCCGTCTATTGTTTGTATCAACGTGTCCTCCAGACGTCTTAAGAGAAGGCGCTTGATTGCCGACAATACTGGTTGCTTGATTACTTCCATACATGCATGGCGAAAACTCATCACTCGTCAAAAATCTCTTATTAACAGACCAAAAATCAAATGCATGATCCGCATAGCTACGATTGGTCGTAATCGGAACACCATATGCCGACTTTGCATTTACACCTGTCCCTGATTGAAGATAAATATCAACCCAAATATTATGCCACGGATTGTAAACCATCCCTTCTGGACTACTACATGGGCGGTGATTTAAACACCAAACAGAATTGGGTAAAATATCCCCTGCTTGATAACCCGATAAAGGATGTCCTTCAATCTCACCAACATCCGCACAAAGCGTATGAAATCCACCGATCTTTAGAGAATTCTTCTCTGTATAGCCATCAGGAGCCGTCGGATTTTGCGAAAGGTCAAAGGATAGCTCATTCGTCTGATCTTTTAGGATGAGATATATATAATAATCCTTTCCTGCTTCAAGATCTTCGTCAAAAGACATCCTTCCACGCCTTGGAACGCGGTAAAAGAGGTACCTACCCCCAAATTCTCACCACCATGATAAAAGCGAAAACATGCCCCTTTATTGATCACAATACCTTTTCTATTTGTCGGATTGGCTTCCAGAATTCTGTGAGGCTGATCAAAACGCACATTCTCTAAAAAATAAGTGGAAAGAAAACCTACTGTTGCCTTGTTTGTGAGCTGATCAACCATTAGATTCAACGTCTCATCCGCTTGAATAAAGAAGGACACTATTTTGACTCCCTCCATCATTCGTGCTTTTTGTTCAACTAACTCTTTAAGAATGGGTAGGATGCTTTGATGATCGCTTTTGCAAAGATTTTCTTGTTTGTTGACGTTTTCTTTCATTCTCAAAATGAGTTATCATGGCCCGTTCCTTCTTGCTCGTATTGCTTAGACCAAAAGTATCATTGTCCATAAATTGCTGATATCCAGCTATCATAAGATCGGTTAGGAACGAGTCACTTTTCGGAGGTTGTGTAAAATAAATCCCCTTTGAATCCTGCAATTTATATCGAAAACCTGCTTTTTTCATGCACTCATATACTGAAGCAAATTCACTTGCATACGAATTCATATCACTAGAAGAAGCATAAACCGGTTTCCAACCACATTTTAAAAGTGATTGTTCGATTACAGCCCGATCTGCTCTAGGCTTTTCCCATAAAACCAAAGTCGATGGGGGAGGATTGCCTAATTGACATCCAGCTGTACTTAAGAGAGCCATGCTGCTCAATAGTTTTAAGATTTTTTTCATTTTTCCCCTCCTCCATAGTTTTTTCCAAAAACTCTTGTAAGAAGATGTGAATTTCAAACCAAGAGCTTTCTCCACCTTTTCAATCTGTAGATTATCAGCCGCATTTTCTTCAGTACGAAAATTGATAATATCATCATTATATTTATTAACTTTATCAATTAATACTGCAACATCATCTAAGGTATAGGTTTTCATAAATCTTCCCCTGCATACTCTTTAATTCTTTTACAGAGAAATTCATAAAAATTACTTGCGTAATATTGGGGATCATCAAGTGGAAACTTAAGATAGAGCGGGCACTCTCCATCCCGAAATTGAGTATAATCAAAGTAAAAGGTTTCACCAAAATCAGTTGTGCAGATAACAAGTTGTTTGGGATTCGTAAAGCCATCTCTTCTATCGAGCAAATTTCGGTAAACAATATCACCAGCAGGAATACCAGCACAGATTTCATAAATACTGAATATTTCTTCACCTCCAACTTCTCCGCCTCCATAATTTTTTAAAAAACCCTTATAGGAAGAGGTAAATTGTAAATCGAGAGTATTCTCAGCTGTTTTAATCCTTACATCATCAGGAGCATTATCTTTAGTACCAAAATTAATAGCATGACTATGCATATCAATATATTGTGCAACATCCGATAAAGTATAACTTTTCATAAATTTTTCTCCATAAGTCACAGTGTGTTTTTACTCATAATGAGTGTTCCTACTGATCAATATTTCTCTACCATAGCCAATGGAATTGGGATTACATCGATAGAATATAGAGGATATTTTCTTGAAGGAGCTCTTTTCTCATCTGTATCTGTAAAATCATCTCGCATTTACAATATATGATGTAATTAAAGGGGATGATCATTAAAGCTTAGAGAGCGCCTTTTAGGGACATTATTTCAATATTTGCAATAATTACTTTTTCTTTTTTCTTGCTGAGGAGTCTTTTTTTGAAATCCAACAAATAACTTTTCTGATAAAATTTTCCTTTGGCTTCATAGGCGCAACAAAACTCTTGTCTTGATAAAATGAGTAGAGAACCTCAGCCATAGGACCTTCTTGTGTCATAGGATATAACATAATAGGCCTACAATCGATTCCAATAGGAGCTCTTCCTGATACCATTCTTTCCACATTTGTACCTGTTACTATCTGTCCTTTTTCTTTCCAAGAAGAAACTGTTTCAGGCTCAAACAGTTCATCTTCCGGATAAACTTTTTGACCTTTAAATTCCACAGGCTCTGCTGCCCCCATACTTTTTTTCTTTATCCATTTCATGATTCATAATCCCCTCGATTTTTTTTCAAAATAATCAATGTATTCTGTGTTCTAAATAGACTTAATACACTCTCCTTCCAAGAAGTAGGTTATTCCTCGCTAGAAAACTCTGAGTGATTATCGAAATCCTTTTGCCACCTGTTTAATTAAAGCGTAGCTCACTTGCTTCACCTTTGCTACTTCTTTGGCTAAAGCTAATGCACGTTCAAGATGAAGCTGTTGGATGCTCTCGTCAAAGCCTAGGTGATCCCCTGCCGTAAAGCTTTTCTGATAAGATTGCAAAGTTTCAGCATCACCCAACAAAGCAAGAGTGCCAAGATGAAGCAAAGCATAATCCGTATTATCTGCTTTAGATGTTGCATCCTGTTGCCAAGGAGCTCTACCATAATCAGAGCGAAGTCTTTTAGAAAAGTCAATGTCTGTTACCGCCCATTCTAAAGCATCATCAAGTGCTTGCTTTAAGCGATCCGCAGTGACTTCTGGTTCAAAGATTTCTAACCCCTTTGCTTCAAAATTAAGCTGTATGTCTGGAATATCTTCTGTGTGGGTAGGATCAATGAATTTGCAAGCGGTGGAAAGAATGCCCGTGCTAATCATAAAGGCGCTATCAAATTGCGGGTAATCTTTGGCAATTTCATCGTTATAAAGAATATCTACTTCACGATCGGCCAATTGATAGCTTGCCATATGGTCATTCTCATTGATTTTCTCGGTTGACCAGTCTAAACTTTTTAAAAGTGTTGTTGCACTTTCCATAGTGAGACGATCATCAGTGTCATCCGCTTCATCCACTTCCTCTGCCACTTCAACAGAAGTTGTTTTAGAAGAAACAGGTGCTGTTTGCGGATCCAAGCTCAAAATCGGTGCATTTTTCGGAAAACCTGCTCGATAACCCCGTGCAAGAGTGAGGAGATTATCAATTCTATATTTTGAGATTTCTTCCACAAAACCTAAAGGATTTCCCTTTCTAAAATTCTCCTTATAAGATTTGAGCTTTTCAACATCCCCAATCAAAACAAGCGCAATAAGGTGACGCGCTACAAGATCAAGTTCACTGTCTGGGGGAAAAGCCGCATAATCATAGATGATTTGATTCACATTTTGCCGATCAGCCCATCCAAGTATATCTGTACAAATCTGCTTTAGCTTGCCTTCATCCAATTCAGTACTAGAAACTGTATAAACTTCTTCTGCTTCTTTGAGGGCTATATATTGAGGCATATTATAGAAAATCTCTCTATGAGCCGTAGAAAAACTAAGTGTTGAAAGGGAAGCCTTAAATGCAACAATCGGCTCTTCTTCATCACTTTGAAGGTTATACATTATATTGATGATACGGTCTTTACTTACAAAATAAGCATTGCGATTGTAGTTTTTATCACGATAAACTGTCCAACCCATTTCTTTTAATTGCTCTGTAACTTTATTGAAAGTAATCAAAACTTGTGGACTAAGATGTGCTTCTGCTGCCTCTCGCTCATTAAGGATTTTCAGATGTTTTTCAGCAAATTCAACGGCATGGTTAACATATTTTTCTACTTCATCATCATCCAAATGTTCAGAAATCGTACCAGCTTCTAGAAAATTTTTATAAGATTTCAGGATATCAATTCGACCTGTCAACGCTAAACAAGCCAAATGCCAGACTATATCTATATTGTAGCTATACTTTTGAACACGTGTTTTGCTTTCTATTGATGCTTGTAAATCTTGGGCACGTGCCCACTGTATCACCCGCTCAGAGATTTTGATAAGCTCTTGCTCATTCAATGTCTCTACACAAATATCAATGCCTTTATCAAAACCACTAAAAAAACCTCCTCCAATTGTATTAAAAGACTGATAAATATCCGTAGGTCGTATCCAATTACATTCTCTCTTATAGTGAATATATTTGCAAGCTACAGAAATCTCTTCATTAGATATTTCAGCTTCAAGACGAACATTGTAATTATCATGAAGACGTATAAAGCCAAAATCAAACTGAATAAAACGATCTGGCAAAGAGAGAAACATTCTCCCAGGTTCCATAGCAATCCATCCTCGCGTTTTGAGGATGCGATTTGCTGCGATAAGACTTATCGAGCACTGTTTTGGCTTCTTACGCGTTAGAATATCGTCTAATTCCCCATTTTTATAGGCCTGTGCAAAAAGAAGCAGACGTTCATTCCACGTCATCATTTTATAATCAGAAAATTCTGATACGTTTATTTTGGGCGTAGACTCATAACTCCTTAAAGCTTCTATATCGCCGAGAAGAGCCTTTGCAACAAGAGAATGATTAGCAGCTTCTTCATGTAATTTTTGTTCAATATTTCGTGTTTTTGCCCAAGTAATGACTTTGTTTAAAGCAGATTCAATATGACTTTCTGAAAGATCCGGTACCGTAACCCCGAAATCACCTATTTCTGGATAGAGTATATATCCATACCGTGACTTTTGCCCCCTAGAATATTCACAAGCAAGACTATAAGAAGCAGTTGTGAGACTAGCTAATAACCAAAATTTTTCACCATCCGTTTCATGTTTCACACCATAGCTCAAATCCACGATGCGATCCGGAAGATAATAATAGGCAAATGTATCGCCTACTTCATCACGATAGAGCTCACAGCCCAGACTTTTTAATATTTCTGCTGCATCTTTAGTTTGCATAATGCTTCACTCTTCTCCAACCGCCGGATAACAGCTAACTGTATAAGGAATTATTCTATTCCACTCTTTGTTTATCTGATTTTCACTCCAATTGTCTCTAAACTCTTTCAGAAGCTCTGCGTCTCCTTCAATTTTTTTCAAATCTTCTTGGTATTTATTAAGCTGTTCCTTATTTTCCCCTAGATAGCGTTTCATAATTTTTCCAAAAGGTTTTGCATCTCCTGTTTTATACGCTATTTCAAAATCTTTTTGACATTCTGTTAATTGAGAATTACCAGTTTTTATATCAATAACTTTTAATACACCTTTCTCCACATAAATAATATCAGGGTGATGTATTTTTTTTAACAAAAAGTTCATGGATAAACCTCAAAACGTGCGTTATAAACGCTCCGTATTTCCTCACTATCAATTGCCCCTCCTCCATAGTTTTTTCCAAAAACTCTTGTAAAAAGGGATAGGTTGCGGAGTGGGAGTGTTCTCAATCTTTTCAATCGGTTGATCACCATCAGGTATCTCAACTCCCGCGTGTACTTTAATTCTTTTGCATAGGAATTCATAAAAATTACTGGCGTAATATTCGGACTCCTCATCCGCAAACATGACATAGATTGGACATTCTCCATCCCTAAACTGCGTATAATCAAAATAAAAGGTTTCATCAAGATCATAACTCACAACGAGCTGTTCTGGTGTCGCAAAACCATGTTTTCTATCGAGTAAGTTTTGGTAAACAATATCACCAGCAGGAATACCTTCCCCACAATCTCCATAAAGGCTATAAATTTCTTCACCACCAATTTCTCCTCCTCCATATTTTTTTAAAAAAACTTTGTAAGAGGATGTGAATTGTACGCCGAGAGTTTTCTCCGCCTTTTCAATCTGTAGATCATCCGTTTCATTCTCTTCATCATCTTCACTACCAAAATTGATAATCTCATCATCATATTTATTCACTTTATCAATTAATACTGCAACATCAGCTAAGGTATAGGTTTTCATAGATGATCCCCCTAAAAGTGATTAACAATTCTTGCATTTTTGAAAACAAAAAAGGATGACGGCTTTAACAGTGTATTTCAAAAGGAAACCGCCCGACAAAAGCGTCATTCCAAATTAGCTATAATTCTTTTACAGAGGAATTCATAGAAATTATTTGCATAACATTGTCATATTTGTTATGAGAAAGACCCTGTCCATTGGGGCGAACAATATCAATCAGCGGCACATCATTGCCGGCTTTCCCCACCGTGGGGCGGAAAACAGAGCCAACCCCATCAGCTGCTTTAATCCCTTGGCTCTCTTGTGCAACAGGACTTCGCGCTCCAAGCGCTTGTGCTTGCAACAACAAAGGCTGAAAAGCTAAGCAAAAACTTAAAACAAGTGAAAGCCCCTTATGGATCCCTCGCTGCAAAACACAAAGAACGCGCTTTCCTCGCTTGTATCCATATCCCAATTTATGCTTTTGATTTTTCAATCCCCGCATCTTCAGCTCCTCATAAAATTCTTTATCTTTAAAAAAAACAACCCAAAGGGATGTAAACAGCGCAGCGATATTTTTACCGCCCCTTTGCTCTAAAATCTCAATAATGCCCGCACTTGAAATAACCCTGTCGAATTTCCCTTTTCTCGC
>NZ_JBHIMQ010000023.1:0-7738 GCF_042194225.1 Bartonella sp. MR110HLJHH
AGGATACTTTCATGCTTTAAAACTTCTACCTCTAAAGCAAACACATAAAAAGCTGCACACATGATGCAGCTTTTTTTGCAAAATTTCCTGATTGCTCTTTTGTATCATTGTCTCTCATATCAGATAACTTCGCCAGTCTATAATCCTTCAATACTCCCCTTTCAAAAAACATAAGGAGTTGCTCATCGCTGCAAATAGGCATTGTGCTTATTTTGAAGAGAGCTCTGTAAACTTCCTTTCTCAACTGATTATCAAGAAAAACTAGACAAAGCGCGGGATATCCCATAAATACGCAGAAGAAAATTGTACCTTTAGCATCTTGGGGAGGAGCACTGTGACAAAGAAAAAATCCATGATTTTCGTCCAAATAGGACTTTTCCTTGTTTTGGGCTTTAGCAGCTTTGCCGATGAAACAGCGCAAGTTACATTTGCTCTCCACTTAGCAGAAAGCACAGCTTCTATTTCAATGCTCCTTTTTGCAGGGCTTATCGGGGCAATTTTTGCCGGACCAATTGCACCACGCCTCTTGCATCGCTTCCAACCAGCACGAACAGTACCCATTGTTTTATTGTTTGAAGCACTCTTTATAGCCACAGCTGCAATCGCCAACCAATTTTGGATTTATATTGCACTTTCTTTCGCACTGGGTTGTGCTGGTTCAATCTTTTGGTCTGCTATCCTCGTTTCCGTCCCAGAATTTGCAAACAATGATCAGCAACTAGACCGTATAAACCGCGTTATCCAAACAGTTCGTAATCTTGGTTACATTGCTGGACCACTCTTAGGGGGGGTGTTGTATGGAATATCAAACGGGCAAAAAGGATTGTTTGCGCTGTCAATCATGGTTCTTTTTGCCACCTTTATCACTCTCTTCTGTTTTAAAAGTTTAAAAATTCATACACAAACGACAAACACAACGCAAAAAAGCAAAAAAGGGCTAGACTTAAGAGGCCTCTTGCGTAAAAAAAATGTTGTCTATGCTCTTGCACCCCTCATCATTACCATCATCCTCACCTCTGCTCTCAACGTCTTATCGATTGTCCGCATTCGTACCGATCTCAACTTAAGCGCTGAAACCTATGGGATAATCACAAGCATGGTAAGTCTTGGCCTCGTGGTTGGTCCACTCTGTTTCTCCAGCCTTTTTCATCGCTTTGGCAATGCCGCTGGTGCATCACTTGCCGCTACAATCATTGGATTTGCAATTTTCTGCTTTTCCCTCACACAACTCATATGGCTGATGATGCTGTCATTTTTCATCCTTGGGAGTGCAAACGGCGTACAAAATGCTCTAATGGCAAGTTTTATGATGAAAGCCATTCAAAAAGAACAGCGAAACAGTCAAATGCCCGCTTATCTCTTCATCATACAAACATCCGTATGCCTTGGCTTTATAGGAGCCGGTTTTGTCCATGTTCATCACACACAATACACACTCTTTGTCATCGGCATCGCCACAATGATCGCAGGCATATTAGGTTTTATTTTGAACAGTGCCGTACAAAAAAAGGAACAGAGAGAATTTGAGAATGGTTAGTGGACTCGGCTGTTTGTCCAGCCAGCAAACAATGCCCCAAAAATGGCATGACAATCACCACCTGATCAAATCATTGTATCTCCCATGCAACCCCATACCAACCCAATAGGACTTTGATAAACCACTCTTTAATGTAGAGCAACTAACAACCCTCCCAAAAACTTGATATTTTAAAGCAAAAAAACAATAACATCATGCAACAAGATCCTATAGGCTTAAACTTTTACAATGGAACAGGCGGCTATGTGTGGCAACTGGCAGACTATATGCGACATGATTGTCATGAGAGCTCCCATACACTTGAATTGCAAAAACCAACACCACCCATAGCCATCAATTCTTTCGCTGTCTATCCACGTGAACTCAATCCTTTATCACGCGTTCAATGGGTAAAGGACGTACAGATAACGAGAAATAAACCAGCTTTAATTGGAAAACGGCAAATACAACCTGCAACCGTTGTTTCTACAAAAGGAGCGGCATTTGGCGGATTCGACTTTCCCACATTTGAAGCACTTCATGAAGGCTGCCTTGTCCAATCACTGAGGGAAATACAATTCAATGGTACTCTTCTTGCCTCTGGAAGTTTTTTGATATCACTTTTACGACACGGTCTCATCAAAACAGATCAAAAAGCATTTTCAGAAAATGATGCAACCGCTCTTTTACGAGAGCCAACATGTATTATCATAGATTCTTCTCTTGGCACTCTTGCCATTAATCAACTCAATGGGCGTACAATCCGGCTTCATGAAAAAACAAAACATCTCTTGAAGCAAGCCACCACACCAATACGTATTCAATATCCGCTAGAGGATTCAATAAAGTTTTTTGTAAAAGCAGGAATGCTGCGATTGATAAAATTATAAGGATAAAAAGATGCAGCTGATAAGACCTGGCATGGGAACAGAAAATAGTGCTCAACTTATCCATGCGCTTATTCAAATGGCAAGACCGCGCACAGTCATTGAAATCGGTGCTGGTGATAGTACGCGCTTTATCGCAAAAGCACTTCAAAAAGCGAAATTATCATGGCAACAAGATAAAAAGCTTTTAGAATCCTCCACCTGGGAAGAGCGCACAGCTTTGCTTGATCCTTCAGGAATTCCTGAAAATTACGAACCACAACTGATTACAATTGATGATTTTACAGCCAAAGGTCAATCAGCAGAAGAAGTATGGCAAGAACTTCTTAAAGATAACGTTAAAAAAGATACTGTAACATTTATCAATGAGAATTTCTTCTCTCTTGATGAAAGCACCCTCAAATCTTGGGGACCAATAGATTTTGCTTGGATCGATGCTGGAACTCCAGCAGATGATGTGCGATTTGTTATAACCCTTTGGGAACAAATCACCGCTGGTGGTTATCTTTGTTTGCATGAACCAACAATGACAACAACAATTGCTCTCAATGGGGCACAACGGGGTCAAAGTGTCAGAACTCCTTTGTGGGAAGAAATCCTCTATCGGCTTAATGGCTCCTATGAGGCTTTAACACTCCCCGAAAACCACAAATATCGCCAAAGTGGTCTGGGGATAATTCGCAAACGCACCTCTGCCGAACAAATTGTACGCGCACAATCGCTACAAGCAGAACTCATAGAAATCAATGAACTGCCCATTCGCAATGATCTTTTGCCCATGGGAAAAGAAACCCTTCGCAAACGCGATACCCGCAATTCACTAATCTCTGCCATGACCTCACCTACACTGCGCGCTGTTTATGCCGCCATTATCCTTGGTGCGAAAAATCTTTCCGAAGTCCTCAAACATGTCGATTCAGATGCGAAAAACATTCACAAATCCATCAATCGCCTTTTGAACCTCGGACTTATTCACAACACAACAGAAGGATTTCAAGCCGAAGAGACACTATGGAAAATGCTAGAAAATAAACATGAGCGGAATAGGGAAAATTTAAGCGACCGCCATTTAGAAACAGAAGAGATGCTATCAAAAATTGCACAAGCCTTTCAGAAGGAAAAAATCTATAGCGAAACGGAAGTTTCCAAGATATGCAACCTCTTTACGATAGACTTTGCCCGATGATAATAACGCATTATATATAAAAACACAATAAAGTCAATAGTTTGTGTGCAATTGTTTTATAAGAATCCACTTAAGAATCCACACTTTTATGCATGATCCATTTGACCCTTTTTTATATAAGATTGCCATGTATGAATAGACCCTAAAAAGCTAAGCATGATGCAAATATTATAACGCATGTGTGCATTCAGACGAAATGAAAAGCAGATATCATTCATAACAGTTTATAAATTTATGATACGTTTTTATCACAGCACAAATTACATTGTTTTAAAATTTAATTGTTTGGAATTATCGATAACATACGTTTAAAGATCACATCTTGTTTTAATGATTGGATTGTTAATCGCATGATAAAAACATAAAATTACAGTTCTCAAAATTGAGAAGCGTAAAATCTAAAGATGTTATCGCAACATTAGATTATCCTATAAGAAAGTAATCATTTGAAACTGTCATAAGCTTATAGGTTTAATTTATAAAGATTGCATAAAAGGATTTAAAGACAAGATCGCTTTTAAAAACGCTTTCTAAAAATTTAGAAACGATAAGTAAGAAGCATAAATATAGTATCATCACAACAGCTATGCTAATTTTTAAAAACGAAACTGTATTCGCTTCCACAAAAAAATGGAAACGAACAATGCAATAGCAGTAGAATACTATCTACTTAGACATGGTACTAAAAAACGTTTTAAAAGTTACCGTTTAAAAGCACAGAGCCCAAATATGGACTGAGTGATTTACTCACCCCAAAATTGGGGGCAGCTATTGAGACAAAGATAAGCAAGCAAAATTTAAAATCATTGTAACATCATAAGGCATGGAATTTTTCTAAATTTTGAGTCAAAAGCTGTAATATTTAAAGAAGGCTCTATTTTAAAGTTAACGAGCCCAAATATGGACCGGTTGATTTTAGCGGGCTCAAATTTGAGCCGGCTAATTTATAAAGAAGTTACATTTAGAGCAAAATGAAAAGATACTTATAAGAATCTCTTTAAATGAACGTTTAAACGTTTGAAACATAAAATGAGATCTTTATAAGTGTTTAAAACTTTTTTTATAACAGCTATAACTTAGTTATCATTTGCTCTTAAGAATGTTTCATTTATGAGAAAACTAAGATTTAGCTTTCACAGCAGAGCAAAATCTTGAAAACCTTACATTTTATAAAAGCGTTTGTTTATTTTTCTTATGAAACGCTGCTTTGAAAAACCAATGCTTGTAAATATAAAAACTGTTTTGTTATAAGATATTTACTTAATATGCATGTTCTTTTGATTGGATTGATAAAGCTACCGAGTGTTTTGATAACTTATCATATCTCAATAGAGCACTTGCAATATGATACGTTTTGTATATATGCACTGATTACTCCATTGTGGATGATTCATTTTAATCAATAAGAATCGCTATTTGAAAGCCGCGTCATATCATTTGGCACGGCTTTTTTTTATTTTACTCTCTCTTTTATGATATGTTTATAGCAATGCATTTTATATGCGTTTATAACCATAAAGAATGCACGCCCCATGCGTGTTTTTATTCTGTTTTATCAGTTATATTGACAACATTATCCCTTTCATAAACCTCACAATTTTTTGGAACCAACCTTACTTTGCTTTGACTGTTTAATTTTGCATTGCCATAGGCTTTTCCCCAGACCTTGGCATGATAGGAAACCTTGGCATTACCATAAACAGAGCCATAAATTTTAGCATGACCTTTGACAATAGCATGGTTATAAATCTTGGCATGGCTGTAAACACAGACAGAGCCAGAAACCTGAGCATGCCCATAAACCCTTGCATAATTATAAACCCAAGCATTATAAGAAATATGCGCATTATCATAAACATGGGCTTCTGTATAAATACGAGCGCTCCCACTCACATGGGCGTTGCCATAAACATAGCCAGATATACGTGCATTACTATAGACACAAGCATTGTCATAAACTTTAGCATATTGAGAGATAAAAGCCTTACCATAGACCTCAGCATTGCCATAGACATGACCACAGACCTGAGAAAAATGGCGTATTTTTGCATTTTCATAAACACGGGCATAGCCATAAACCCACGCATTATCATAGACCCAGCAATTGCCATCATGAGAGAGGTTACTTTCCTTTTCAATAAAGCCCCCCAGATCCCCCACTTTGACATCATCAAAGTCTTTTAAAGCTTTAATGCGATAAAGGTTTGTAATTTTCTTAGTAATCCTATCTTTAATTTGTTTGGTTTCATTGGTTAATTCATATTTTTTGCACATAAAGATACCCTCACAATCTAATGTGATAAACGTTTGCTAAAATTTGAAATGAGATGTTTAAAGAAGGGCGCCCCCGCCGCACCCGCGCGTCTTTACGCAGCGTCTTTTATGGTTTGATCACAAATTTTGATATGACCATTCAATTTTTTGGTATCTATATATGAATTGCCAAAAACACTCACTTGATCACAAATGTATGTATAGCCTGTAATTTTTGCATTTTCATAAATACAAGCATCATCACCAACCACAGCAAAAAACCAAACTTGAGCATTGTCATAAATTCTTGCATTGCCATAAGCTTGCGCATAGCCAGTCAATAAAGCGTTATCATAGATTTTAGCATGACCTTTTATAACAGCCCTGTCAGATACCTCAGCATGATTCAAAACGCAGGCATGATCGTAAACATAAGTTATTCCAAAAACCAAGGCATGATCAGCAACCCTTGCATTGTCATAAATTTTTGCACAATCAAAAACTTTAGCATTGCCTTCAATTTTTGCATTATCAAAAACACTAGCGTAATCACAGACTGTAGCGTGATCAGAAACATGAGCATTATTATAAACACAAGCCTTATCATAGACCCAGCAATTACCATCATGAGAGAGGTTATCTTCCTTTTCAATAAAGCCACCCAAGGCACCAGCCTTAACATCAGCAAAGTCTTTTAATGCTTTAATGCGATAAAGGGTATGATTATTAATTACATACGTTTCATTTGTGAGTGCAAACTTCTTTTGCATGGCACAATTCCTTTATAAGAAGATTTAATTTTTGAATGAGATGTTTAAAGAGGGGCGCCCCCGCCGCGCCCGCGCGTTCAATTACGCAGCATCACTTTCATATTCGCTGTCATTATCATCATCATAACCATAATCATCATAATATTCATGACGATAATAATCATCTTCGCTACCAAATTCGGGATATGCATCATCACAGATATCTTCATTAGCTGTTAAAGAGGCATTGCTATGAATGTAAGAATTGCCTGAGACAAGAGCATCACAAACCATGGCATCATCAAAAACACGTGCATCATCACAAATATAAGCAGAGCCACTTATTTTTGCATTGCCTCCAACATGGGCATTATCACAAATCACGGCATTACCAGAAATATGGGCATAATCAGTTACATAGGCATTGTCATAAAGTTGAACATTACCTTCAATTACAACGGCGTTGCTAGCATGAGCATTGCCAGAAAGTTTAGCATTGTCCTTTAATGTTCTTCCTTCAAAAATAGCATTTCCATAAATTTGAGCATTGCCATAGACGTCAACAAAAAAGCTTTTTACTTTAGCATTTCCAAAGACGCGTGCATTTTGAAAGACCCGCGCTTTATTATAAACCCAGCAATTTCCTTCATGAGATAAGTTGCTTTCTTTTTCAATATACCCCCCGAGATCAGCTTTTTTCACATCACCAAAATCTCTTAAAGCTCTAATTCGAGTTAAGAAATGACCATCGATATATTCACCATCATCAATAAATTCGTATTTTTTTGCAGGCTGTTGTTGATTAACAAGCGCGATTTTATTTGCAATATTAGAGATAACGGGGGTGTTTTTTGATATAGTTATCATATTTAAACCTTACTGATTATACGTTTTTGATTGACAGCCCATAATGGGCGTCGGGTGCTCAAAAACACGGCAGTAAGTCCGTCGTTACGCTTTTCCCATAGGGGTATTGTATAGCGTAACTACACCCGACAAAATCACTATATATGCGTTTTATAGCATAAAAAATAGTCAATTTTTAGAGGGGATCAGGTTTATCGTAATCCATCCGCTTACGGTTTAAGTGTTTTCATCACTTGATTATTTATATAACAAAATACGTATTTATTGTCAAATAATATTT
>NZ_JBHIMQ010000024.1:0-7666 GCF_042194225.1 Bartonella sp. MR110HLJHH
CATCTGAACATGACACTGCGCTCATGATAAAACGTGAAAATATAAAAATGTACCTAATGGGAAATGTTATAGAATAAGGCGTTCAAACAAAGCATATCATAAATCGGAGCCCTTCTCTTTATGCGATAAGGAGAGTGCGAGGCAAAACAGTAAAAATGCAGCGATAGAGAATATAAAGAATATGAGATATGTTTGATTGAGGGAAAGATATTCCTCTGTCAGCGAATGGATCAAAAAGCCAGCGAATACACCCCCCAAAGCTCCGCCTATTTGCTGTAATATGCGTGTGATAACTGCTGTATCTTTGACGTATAAACTGTTGACATATTGGATAGGGGCGGAAAGGCAGACAATGGTGGTGATGCCAAGCCCTATGCCTCTTAGCAAGAATCCAAGCCCATCCATGCTTATATTATAGCCGAAGCATAATAATCCAAAGCTTGATATCACCAAACCAATTCCTATCATGAAAAAGGGAGATTTTTCTTTCCATTTTTGGTAAATAAATTTCCTTCCGATCCATGCACCCACTCCTTGCAAAGCAAGGACTGCGCCGATGATGAGAAGGCTATTTTCATGGGCTTGTTCCATGGCAACGGCTAGTGGGAAATAAACGAGGAAGCTATAAAAAAGAAATGAAGCAACAAGCCCCATGATCATGAGTAATGTATAGCGCACATTTTGAAATCCGCTAAAGACGATTAATTTGTTTTTTGCTTTCTGATTAGAAACAATGAACAATATGAGAGATATCACCGCTATAAGTGCTAGGATATATACGGAGGTGTTGTTCTTTATATTTCTGGCTTCTGTGAGATAAAAAAATGAAATAAGCGATATGAAAAACGCTAAAAATGCAAATAAGTTAAATTTTGTTTTTGTTGTTTCGTTGCTCTTTAAGTGTTTCGCTCCAATGGTGAGCGCCAATAAAATGAGCGGAATATTGATAAAAAATAACAAACGCCAAGAGACATACTGAGCAAGTGAGGCACCCACCAGCGGACCAAAGGCAGGAGCGAAAACTGTTGGTACGGCTATGGTGCCCATGGCTTGGCGCACTCGTGTCTGTCCAAATTGTAAGGCAATGATGGTTTGGCTAAGGGGCAGCAAAAGACCGGTCCCGAAACCTTGAACGATACGGGCAGATATAATGGTTGGAAAATTATAGCTTAATCCTACCCCCAGTGATCCAAGCATAAAAATGAAGCTTGCAAGAAACCAAGTTCTTTTGATACCTATTCTTCCTTGCACAAAAGCTGCTATCAACAATCCTGGCACGGTGGCAAGAAAATAGGATGTTACAACCCATTGTATATTATTTTCCTCTACTGAAAGATAAAAAGCAAGGTCTGGAAGGATGACATTAACAATGCTTCCGTCCAGCAAGGGGAGTATGCTGGAAATAATTACGGTATATATGACATACCTTTCTGATTTGGTATAGGAATCCACCTTTTGCATAATTTTGCTCCCTACAGATACTCTTTAAAATATTGGTTCTACCCCATAAATCACAGACTTTGAGAATGAACACCCGTTTGTGATGGCTTTAATATGGGGATGAATGTGATTGGAAGTGCTGATGGTCCCCAAATGCTTCTCTTGTGTACAACCCCTCTTCCTCCAAAATGAAGCTATCAGTTAAGCTGATCTCAATGAGTTTATCGAGGAGTCTATTCGTCGTCAACTCACTTTGCATGTTTGAAAATTTGAGAGAATCCTCTGCATGATCAGAAAGGAATAAATGCATTGCGTATTTATTTTTGTATTCGTTCCATTGTTTTTCCATGATAATGTTTTAAGCCTTTAAAGTCTGGACAATTCTGATGCTTGTGGAAGAGCTTTTGGGGGCAAAGTTATGAGAACGTCAATGTTATGATGATTATGGCTGTTTATTCTTGCTATGGATGGCGCTGATGATCTTTTTTCGTAAAAGATACATTATGATAAGCAAAAAGAAAGAGAGAGTTTTGCTTCATATAAGTGGAGAAGGGGGTATTTTTAGGTTTGTCCGAAATTGTCATCTCGATATCGTTGAGTGATGTGCAATCAATCATGGCATGATGGGGGGTGAAGAGGATAATATGCTTTTTCATCAACTTACCTTTTTGCTGAATTTTTGAGTGTGAGGAGAGAGAGGAGGGCGGTACTGAGAGAGGCAATACTCAAGATCTGCCAAACCGATAATCCAAAAAATTCTTGGTTGTAGAAGAGGGAGCCAAGATAACTTCCTGCCATGCCTCCGAAAGCACTGGACAAGCTCATGATTCCAAATGTGCTAGCGATTAAGCGTTCATCTATATTTGTGGCCTCATAATCGAGGCGTATGTAGATCACGATTTCAGCAAAGGAAAAGAGGATGATCGCGAAGAAGAGGTAAAAATAAGAATGCTCAAGAGCGTGGAGGAGGAGGAATGAGATTCCAAACAAAACAAAGGATAATACTTTGGGCGTTTTGGAGTTTTCTTTACATGCCCATTTGGAAACAGACATTTGGAAAAAGATCACGATGAGAGCATTCAAGACAAAAATAAAAGAAGTAGCACTTCCTTCAAAAACCTGATCACTGAATACAGGTATGGTGCTTTCGAGTTGGATATAAAAAAAGGTAAACAAGAATATAAAAAGCGAAACGCCAAGCATGGTCTTGTTGGTGAGCAACTTTCTAAAATCAGAAAAATTTATTTTGTCCAATTTGTTAGTATTAGAGCTTTCTTTTAAGGTGCAGTTCAGAAGAAATAATAAAAAAAAGATCAATCCAACGAAACTAAATAATAAGGAGGGGAGCATTTTAAAAATCAACATTCCAAGCAAGGGACCGATAGAGACCCCTATATTAACAAAGACTGATCTTGTTGCTAAGGCATCCACTTTTTCAGTTCTCGAAACATTTCTTACTAAAAAAGATTTCGCAGCAGGAGTGTATAGACTGCTTCCTAAACCAATGAAGGCGCAAGAGAGGAGGAGGATATAAAAATTATGCGTAAAACCAATGATGAGATAGCCAGGGATTCGTGTTGCTAGACCTAAAAGCATTGTTTTTTTTACATGGACATAATCGGAGAGCACCCCTCCTAAGAGAGAGCCTGCCTTTTTGCACAAAAAAGCTACTCCGATGATGATTCCAACTTCTGTTGTACTGAGAGAGTTAAGTTTATTTAAGTAAATCGCCAAAAAAGGGACAACCATAAATATCCCAATATTGCTCAGTAAAGTTGTTATGAGGATGAGTTTTATGCTTGCCTTGAAAGTGAAGAATTTACGCACCATTTTATTTTGCCACCACAAGATTTACTTTTTTTGCTTAAGAAAGTGCATTTAACAGAGCCGTTTCTGAACTTGTTTCTGAGGTCAATAAAATGTCAGCGCACGCAGATTGCTCTCTCAAATTCAGGGTTTTTCCCTGTAAGGGAATGGGTAGAGAATAGTTTGTTTGCTCCTTGCATGTTGCAAGCGCATTTGCTGAAATTTATCTGTTGTTTTGCATAGACAAGTGCTTGACCGATAAAGGTTTGGGGATCAGTTCTTTTTGAAATAATTTAGGTTCTCTTCCTAGTGCACATTCTAAAAATCCTTTGTAGATATTGGTGTTAAAAGTTTGGCAGAGTGCTTCACCAATTTGCACGCCTCTTAAGCGTGGATTTATTCAACAACTTTAAAGAAGTTCCCTTCAGTGATGATAAATTCCGTATGTGCAAAGCCCCCATGATAGGAAACAGCTGCTAGGATATTTTTAATCCCTTCTTCTATTCCCTGTAATTGTGCAATGTTCTTGTCTAAGGGAAAGTTGTTGCAAGTCTCTTAAAGTCAGGCATGTCTGACATGACCCTGCTTGAGAGGGCGAGAAGCTTTATTTTCCCTCGATAGCTAATGGTTTTAGCACTGTAGAGTGTGCCTGTAAAGAAGGTTTCAATGAGATTTTTTTTGAGGGAAGTATGGTTTTTTATAAATTCCATGATTGCGGTAAATTCCGTTTTATTTTCTGCAAACTATACGTTTTTTGAGTCTGTTCCCTGTGGGTCTTTCAGAATGACAGGATAGGAGAGCTTGTGTGTGGCTTGGAAAGCCTCACTTTCAATAACAGTTATTTGTCCTTTTGTGAGACCTTTTTCACAGAGGATTTTTCTTAAACAAGCTTTGTCTCTACAGATATTTATCGCATAGGCATTTTGGGTTTTATATCCCAACTGGGCGGAGATTTCGTTGACACTTGTCGCCCACGTGTCTGTAAGATTGAGAATGCCACTAAAGTTTTTTAAATTTTGGCAATAGGTTATCATTTCCGCATGATGAAATGTATCGCGTTCAATAACACTGAGATGCATGCTTTTAATATAATCCAGTTCATAAAAATCGAGATCTTTATTGTGGGTGAGGAGGTGTAAGTGAAGTGCGAGCGTTTCTGCTGCCTCTATAAGTCTAGCCAAGTCAAAGGTTGAGGCTTCCTCCAGTACAAAATGCATCTCTATCTTCTCTTCATGGGAATTATTTGGTGAAAAAAGCCGCAAAAATCGTTTGTTTATTCCCTTCAAAATGCGATTATGACAAGGACAACTGTGTTGATGGACGTTGAAAAAAATGAAAAAGCGCGTATGGGGGCAATAACAATCAAGCGCAAGAACGCTTGTGGGAAGTTGCAATCTTAGCTTTTTTAATTTCCACTAAATCACTATCAGGCACTATAGGATATTGAGAAGTTTGAAAAAAGGATTTTATTTGGGGGGGGTATTTTTTCAGAGCTTGAGGAGCGAACAAATTGAGATTTCCGCATAAAGCAAATATGGAAAAATTGCGCTTTATTGATACCCTCTTTTATCAAATAAGAGGATGAGAGCGATGATAAAAGAGCGCTTCTTTTAAGGGTGTGCAGGTGAATTAATGAACAATAAAACTCTATCCACCCGTGTTCAAATTTTTTCACGATAATGCGTTGCACGGTCTTTTGCCGAAAGAGTACAATCTTGAAGATTCAAGACATTTGTTAAATCGTGAATAGAAGTTAAAGCGCCCATAATATTATAAAAGGTTGGTGTTCTTCCTTTCAGGTGTAAGGTATGTTCGTGGTGTTCCACAGTTATATGATTGATCCTATGCAATATGAACACTCTCACCTGTGATGCGCTCAAGTAATGAAGCATCATCAGGATAAAAAAGGATACTCTTCATTCATTGTTTTTAGGCATCATTTTCAGGATGTGTTTTCGCTTGAATGTGTCCTATAAAATGTAAACATTACTGTTTGTCTAAAAAACATTGGCAATCTTGTAACACTGGAATCCTATTGGACCAGTTTCTTGGGTGGTAAAGCTAAGAGGCTTAATATGCAATTCAGGGATTATGTCTTTTATTTTCAACACAGATTTAAGCTTGAAAGGCTTCTCCAAGAGAAAATAGGTTTTTTGAGAGATTTAATTTTTTTCTCAAGATATGGTAATAAGTTTATCCGCAAAACTTGGTAGGCATATGATGGTATCGATAGAAAATTCTTCGATAGCTGAATTCAAAGTCTCAAGATCAACCATAGAGGCGAATGGATAATATGTTATTTTAAAAAGGTGACAAACTTCATGGGAAAACAAAAATCCGCTCCATAATCCTTTAAGCTGTGAGGCAATTGGCAATAGGGCTTACAGAACAATCTTTAAAGACCGTTTTGAGGTTCTTTGCCGCAGAGTGTGTTATAGCCCCATAATTGAGTGATTTATGGCGAAGTGTTTTGGGTGCTCTTGTTGTGCTACTGGTTTTCAAAAATGATATGTGACATGGAAGCTGCTTATTTTTTAGTTTGTATGAGGCACAGGCAAGAGGCAAAGGCGGAGGCACCAACAATCATGCAAAAGATGAAAGCGATATGACTGTTGAAATAGCTGATGATCCATCCACTTGTCCATGAGCCGGCGGCTTGGCCAATATTTGAAACAACAAGAATATAACTAAAAAGAACACTGGCAGAGAGGGATACGGTTGTTTTCCCTGCTTGATAATATATTTCTGGAACCATGACAGATTCATAGACACTGTAGGCAATTAATGCGGTTACAGCGGTAAAGACCCCACCCATGAGGAAAAATGAGGAGAAACTTCCCATAAAACAGAGCAGATAAAAAGTTGCTTTATCGGAAAGGGTGAGATGTTTATTGATTACTCCCTGCCAGATACAAATGCTGATGCCAACAATTGAAAAGAAAATTCCACTATAAGGGGCGAGATTGCTGTCAAATTTATTGAGAAGTGTTGTGGTGGTGATGAAAATTCCCATGAGAAATGTACAAAGCAAAGCCGTGACCAGCAAATAAGCAATAGAACGATTATGTATTATTGTTTTTAAAGAAAAAAGAAGAGCTTTTTTTGTTTTTTTATCCTTTTCAAGAGATAATGTTTTATGCGGGTAATGATAAACAATTTTGAGAGATAGAACACAAAGATACAAACCAAGGAGTGCAAAAAAAGCCATTAAAAAAGTTGATGCGTTATATTTTATGGCAATCATTGCAACAAGAGGGGCAATAACGACCGCAGCGTTTTGAAAAAACGAATAGAGAGTTAATGCGCGCTTAAGAGCACTTCCCTTGAGATGTTCTGATAAAATTTCTCTCAAAAATGGCTTTGAAATTGCTTTCGAAAAAGCCATTAAGGTAAAAAAGGTCAACCATGCAGAAGGCATGAGCGATAGGATAACGCATACAAAAGCGCTACTCCTTAAAATAAAGGCGGTAGCCATTAAGAGTTTACGAGAAAGTCTTTCTAATAAACTTGTTGTGGTTACCATGAGAATGCTTTCAAGGATTACCGACCCAGAGAGATAAAACGCAACATTGGCAGCAGTTATGAGAGAAGAGTTTCCAATCAGAGGGAGTACAAAGAAAAAGGAAAATTCAGAAAGAAAAACTGTGCTATAGATGAAAAAAGGAATTTTATTTTTGCCCATGGAATTTCCATAGAAGTGTCGTTAAATGATCAAATACATTTTGTTGTATCTGTTGAGGAAGTTTTGTCAGCCCTGTTTCCGCTGTGCACATTTCGTTGAAATAGTCTCTTTATCAATTCATCAGTCAGTCCACTGCAAGAATGTTATTTTTTGTTTGTCTACGATGTTTTTAGAAATATCGAGCATGATTTGGGTTGAGTAACAACACTGTTTCCTGATGTTTGCGCAATAATCAGTAAGATCATTGAGACCTTGATCCCATATCTTCTTCTGGTGATTTTGACTGTTTCTAATCCTATTTGATAACCAATTGGCACCCCGCATTCTTGCTTTTCCATTGTATCCTTTATAAAGGGGATGTACTAACCCCTCCATAGATTGTCAACATATGAATGAGATGAATGATTTTATAACCTTTTAATGAAATTATATTTTTTTAGTGGAAGGTTATTCATTCTCTTTTAGCGCATGCGTTGATATTTTCCTCCATGGCGTTGTAAAAAACCCCTCTCAACAAGAGTGCGTCGTAATCGTGCAATGCATTGATTTATAATGATAATTCACTGTTTTGTATGTTGAATGAGAGTCCCGAATAACGTAAGATTCTCTCATTTCAAATCTGTTTATCTTGAATCAATCAAAACTACTATTTGCACATAATAAGTGGGATGAGCGTGTGGATCAAATTTGTATAAGAAAGGACTAAAAATGGCTCTTATGAACCGTCTTAATGCAAGG
>NZ_JBHIMQ010000025.1:0-6677 GCF_042194225.1 Bartonella sp. MR110HLJHH
GATCCAGAATTATCCAAGCAAGTTGATTGGCAAGCAGTTCGAGCTGAGTTTAAAGACTGGGATTATAAAGCCCAAGGATTGACAGAAGCCGGTGCGGCTCTCGTGGCCTTGGCTGTCACGGCGGTTACGGGTGGAGCAGCCTCGGGCGCTGCTAGTGCCATTACCGGTGCATTGGGGCTTGGCTCGAGCACCGCCATGAATGCGGCGATACAGGCTGGTGTCCAAGCGCTGATTAACAAAAGCGCTGTGGCTCTTGTTAACAATCGCGGCAATATTGCCGGCGCCTTGCATGAGCTTGGTTCTTCCAAGAATATTCTCAGCATTGTCTCGTCGATGTTGACAGCAGGCTTAACCAGCCAAATAACGGAAATGGTTGGTGTTGGACAATCTTTGCCAAAAACCGCTCCTTTTGTCGATCGTATCGCCCTTGAAGCGGAAAAGAACCTGATCAAAGCCGCTATTGGCACAGGCGTGCAAACGGCTCTTGAGGGTGGCTCTCTTGACAAGAACTTTTTTAACAATCTGCGCATCGCCCTGTCTGATACGGTTGGCAAATCGTTGGCAGAAGAAATCGGTACCGCCAAGGCAGAAGGCAAAATAGATACGATCACACAAATCGTTGCCCATGCTGGTCTTGGCTGCTTAAAAGGCGCGGTTGCGAGTGGCACTTGCTCTGCCGGTGCTGTGGGCGGTGCTGTGGGTGAAGCCACAGCTATGCTCCAGTTTAAACTGTGGGTGCAAGGCATTGTGAAAGAGGAAATGGGGGACCTAAACGGTCGCACCCCAACTCCGGAAGAGGAAGCGCGTATAAACGCAAAGATTGATGCGCAGTTTACTGACTTTAGAGACCACACCATTGATGTCGCACGGGCTGCCGGGGGCGTTGCCGCTGCCCTTGCCGGTGGCGATGTTGATGCCGGCGCCGATGCCGCTGGAAATGCCGCTGCAAATAACTTTTTGGGGAGTGCACAACGCGCTCAGATGAAGAAAGAGTTAGAAGAGTGCCCTGATGATCAGTGTCGAAGAGATGTTAACGAAAAATGGTTCGAGATTGATGAACAACAAGATAGAACTTTTGCGACAGGAATTATGGCTGGTCTCATTGCCGATGCACCAATCAAGCTATACGAGTTAGCTGATGGCGCTGTGAAGAACATGATGTTACAAATGATAATATTTGCTAGCAATCCACGGGGGGGCGTTGAAAAGAGTTTTAAAGACATTGGAACAGGAGCGTCTTGGGTCGTGAGTGGACATGTGATTGATGATGTCTGGGAAGGTGCTGGTCAATTCTGGGGAGGTGTTGAGGATTCCTTTATAGGGGATATAGATTACGTAAAAGAGAATATTGAAAAAGCGGGAGTTGACGGAGCTTTTAATGCTGGTTTTGAAAGTGGAAGATTATCAGCCGGAGTATTAGAAAACTTTGCTGGAGGAGCTGGAGCAGCCAAGGGAGCTATAAATCTTGGCGAAAAGGCTGTGATCAAGTTCAATGCTAGGAAAGATTTTGCCCAATTTGCTTCCAAGAAAAATCTTGCCAAACTTGCAGCTCAAGGAGATCCTGATAAACTTGCGGCGAAGAAAGAACTGACCAAACTCGCCGCTAAAGAAAAAAAGCTTTGGTTAAAAAAGAAACCCACTAAATTTACCGATAGCAAATTTGGACAGACTAACAAAGCCTATCAGAGAGACGATTTGTTTGATCCTGACAGAATTTCTAAATGGAGAGTAAACAAAAAAACGGTATGGGGCACCAATGTTGAAAGAATGAAAGCAGGAAAAGCACCTATAGGATTTGATGGTGAGCCTGTTGAGTTGCATCACCTAAAGCAAACGCATGAGGGGCCCATAGCAGAAATTGGCAGTAAAGATCATAACAAATATAATTCCGTGATTCATGCTCCTTCTAAAACACATCAATCGCTTATAGAGAGAGAAAAGTTTAAAAAATGGAGAGAGGAATATTGGAAGGAACGCGCTAAAGGTTATAGAAAACAAACAAACAGTAATTTAGGAGGAATAATTGATATGAAATGGAGTATCATAGGGATAGATTTTGACAGATGGGGACAGGAGCATCGGCAATAATGCTCTACGGTTGATGAAAAGAGAAAAAAGAAACTTATAGAATAATTTATGGAGAATAATTGATGAAAACCTATACCTTAGCTGATGTTGCAGTATTAATTGATAAAGTGAATAAATATGATGATGAGATTATCAATTTGGGTAGTGAAGATGATGAAGAGAATGAAACAGATGATTTACAGATTGAAAAGGCGGAGAAAGCTCTCGGCGTACAATTCACATCCTCTTACAAAGTTTTCTTAAAAAAATATGGAGGAGGAGAAATTGGTGGTGATGAAATCTTTAGCATTTATGGAGATTGTGGGGAAGGTATTCCTGCTGGTGATATTGTTTACCGAAACTTACTCAATAGAGAACGTGGTTTTGTGACACCAGAGCAGCTTTTCGTTAGCAGAACAGATTTTGGTGAAACCTTTTATTTTGATTATACGCAGTTTCGGGATGGTGAATGCCCACTCTATGTCATGCTTCCATCTGAAGATTGCGAATATTATGCCAGTAATTTTTATGAATTCCTTTGCAAAAGAATTAAAGAAAGCGTGGGAGTTGAGATACCTGATGGTGATCAACCAATTGAAAAGATTGAGAACACTCCCACTCCGCAACCTATACCTTTTTACAAGAGCTTTTGGAAAAAACTATGGAATAGGTGAAATTGATAGAGGAAATATGGAGCGTTTATAACGCACGTTTTGAGGATCATCCATGAAAACCTATACCTTAGATGATGTTGCAGTATTAATTGATAAAGTGAATAAATATGATGATGAGATTATTAATTTTGGTACTGCAGAGGATGCAGTTAGTGATGTACGGATTGAAGAAGCTGAGAAAATTCTTGGTGTAAAGTTTACAACTTCTTATAAGGATTTTTTAAAAAATTATAAAGGAGGAGAAATTGGAGGTTATGAAATTTTTAGCATTTATAACGCAAGTTTTGAGGATTGTCCTGCTGGTGATATTGTTTACTATCACTTAACAGATATAAAAAATGGTTTAGCAAAACCACAGCAGCTTGTTGTGAGTAGAACTGATTTTGGTGAGACATTTTACTTTGATTATACTCAGTTTCAGGATGATGAATGCCCACTCTATGTCGAGATTCCATCTGGAGCGTCACATTATTATGCAAGTAATTTTTATGAATTTCTCTGTAAAAGAATTAAAGAGCACGCAGGGGAAGATTTATGAAAACCTATACCTTAGATGATGTTGTAGTACTAGTTGATAAATATAGCGATAGTATCGATTTTGGCACTACAGATGAAGCAGTTGATGATGTACTAATTGAAAAAGCAGAGGGGATTCTTAAATTGCAATTCACATCCTCCTACAAAAGTTTTTTGAAGAATTATGGAAGAGCGGAGATCTGTGGTGAGGAAATATTAAGTGTTTATAATACAAATTTTGAAATTGCTCGTAGTGATGATATTGTTTATTATCATATAACGGATATAGAAAATGGTTTGGCAAAACCACAGCAGCTTGTTGTGAGTAGAACTGATTTTGGTGAGACATTTTATTTTGATTATTCTCAATTCCAGAATGGTGAGTGCCCGCTCTATCTTAGATTTCCACCTAGCGATTCCCAGTATTACGCAAGTAACTTTTATGAATTCCTCTGTAAAAGAATTACAGATAACTTGAAGTAAATTTCTTTGTATGGTGGTTTTACTTTCAAATTGCAATGTTAAACCACCATTATTTTTTTCTTTTCAAGAATGCAAGCGTCGTTAATATTTTTTAGGGGGGGAAGGACTTATGAAAACTTATACTTTAGATGATGTTGCACAATTAGTTGATAAATATAGTGATATTATTAATTTTGGCACTGCAGAGGATGCTCCTGATGATGTATGGATAAAGAGAGCTGAAGAAACTCTAGGTTTGCAATTCACATCTTCTTACAAGAGTTTTTTAAAAAATTACGGAGGAGGAGAAATTGGTTGCGAGGAAATTTTTAGCATTTATGGTGTAGACTTTGAAACTGTTTATGGTGGTGATATTGTCTATAATCGCTTAACAGAAATGAAAAGTGGTTTAGCAAAACCACAGCAGCTTGTTGTCAGTAGAACTGATTTTGGTGAGACATTTTACTTTGATTATACTCAGTTTCAGGATGGTGAGTGCCCGCTCTATCTTAGATTTCCACCTAGCGATCCCCAGTATTACGCAAGTAATTTTTATGAATTTCTCTGTAAAAGAATTATGGAACATGCTGGGGGGTAATGACGATGCAAACCAAAGACGCAACAGAGATTTTAAAAAAAGTTGGTTGGGAGCCTCATCGCGATGAAATGGATGATATGTTTGCTTATTATCACCTCCCCGATCGCATAGTGCGTATTCATTATGGTGTCATAGATTATGGACGGGATAGCGGAAGATTGTGGGTTTCTGTCAGTCTTACTACTGCTGCTTATTGTTTTGGCTGTGAATATGCTAACGGTAAAGAATCGCAACCTCAATATGAGGATATGCTGATTTCTTCAGAAGAGAATTTTGGAGTTACAGCACTGGAGTTTTTTGAAAGCCATGTCAAGGTAGCTTTAAACAAAGTGTTAGCTTGGGCGCAAGCACAAGATATTGAGAAAAAATTACGTGAAGAATCTGCTAATCATTCTCTCGTTGCAAAGGCTCTACTCGGCGATACCGAAGCTTTAAGGAATTACAAACCTACACCTCAATTATATACACCAGAGTTTTCTGATTATGAAAAGATGACACAGGTTGAGCGCGTTATCTTTTTTGCTGAGGCTTATAAAAATAACGAATTGGATGACATTTTAACACGCAAAAAACCGAAACAGCGTTTGATGAGTCTTACAGCAGCAACACGCATTCTTAAAACCCAAGGGTGGTTTGCCACAGAGCCTGGAAAAATGTGGTTGGTTTTGCCCGACCGCTTCATTCAATTTGATTTTGGTTTTATACGTCTTCCAAATGATGATTACAATGTTCATCTTGAAGCAGAGATCTCCAACGAAGATATTTCTGTAGCTTGCCATTATATTCACGATAGTAGAAAATGTAGGCAGATATCAGCTACAAATATTTATCAGTCTTTTAATACGATTGGGGGAGGGGTTTTTAGTGGTGTTGATAAAGGGATTGATATTCGTGTAGAGACATTAAATGAGCAGGAGCTTATAAAAATTTCTGAGCGGGTGATACAATGGGCGCGTGCTCAGGATTTAGAAGCAGCGATAGAAAGCAAAGCGCTTGTTCAAAAATATAGCTCTTGTCCCGATATCCCATGGCATTTGGCTTGTTTAGCATTAACAGGTCAAATTGATGTCCTGAAATCCTATCAAAATGCCGTAAAAGCAGGTACGATTTCTGAATATTTAGATGACGATGATGTGGAAAAATATGTTAATCACGCTGTTCAATTTGCTGAAGAACATCTGACCGTTTTAAAGGAGCGAGAGGCGGCGGATGCACGTATTGGTGTACAATCTTTAGCTCTTCTTAATACAGTTTCTGAAACATTAAAAATGATGAACTGGACAGTCTATTGCGACAAAAATTATAATCGTAATGCCTATTTTATAAGCAAAGACCGTATCATTAATATAATGTACAGTCTTGATAGAAAAGGGAAAACACCGATCGTTATATTCAAGGCTTCACTTTCAACACTTGCCTTTTCCACTGCTCATAGGGATGTTTTTCCCGAGAATCCTCAATATATAGCTCTCAAAGAGGCAGAAGAAGTTTATACAGTTTCTAGTGTTGAAGTTGAAGAAGGCAAACTAAAGCAAATCTGTGTGGATATTCTTAAATGGGCTGATAACCAAAACACCAACCAAATCATCTATGATTATGCGGCGTTGCCAACAAACAGTGAATTTTGCCTTGCAGAATTTCACCTTATTGCACTTATTTTGACTGGCAATGTCAAAAAACTTAAGTTTTATAAGGAGAGTTTTCAAAGAAAAAACCGTCTAGGCTTTGTAGATACTATCACAAAATATGATATTGACAACGCGCTTACTCTTGCCCAGCGTTATTGAACAGGTTTTCCTAAAAACGTTCCGATTTTGAGCTTGGATCCGCAAACAGTATCTGTTGCCTCCAAAACAACTTTTGTTGAAGTGGCAGGGGAAGTGGATGAAGCAGATGATAATGATAACTATCTCACCATGGAAAGTGCTGATTTTTTTAAGCCTTTCAAAAGAAAGGGATTATAATCATAAGAAATGCTATCAAAACTATTATGGTACTTAGTTTTGAAGGTTTTGAGGGTTCCTTTTCCCCCCTTATATATTTTTTTCAATCAAAAATAAAATAATACATATAAGAAGCACCCCCAAAGTCCCCCAAAACTAATGATGGGGAGTGCTTTGAAGGTTCACTGTTATATTGTTTAATATTTTATAAGATTTCCAAATTGCCTCAGTGCGATGTCTTATGACTTTTCACTAAAGGATGCTGTTCATAACGTATGATAGGTCGACTGCCTTGGGAGCTATTGTCTCCAGAGATTTTACGAAAAACCGTCATCGTTTATTCCACGCTCGATACGGTCATAGGTAAATTGATCATCTTCATTAAAAGCCGTTAGATAAAAAGCACGGTCTGTTTGA
>NZ_JBHIMQ010000027.1:0-6062 GCF_042194225.1 Bartonella sp. MR110HLJHH
CATCTGAACATGACACTGCGCTCATGATAAAACGTGAAAATATAAAAATGTACCTAATGGGAAATGTTATAGAATAAATCTTCACTCAAACTTCCCACTTGAGCTGTATAGGCTTGCGGCTTTATAGAAGTTGCGAGAGCACTATGCGTGAAGGATAAAACGTACAAACTGCCTAAACACCCATAAAACTATGACGGAAGGGGGGACTTGAAAATCTTCCCTCTCTAAAAAGAGTGCAAAAAATAGTGCTCAACCTAGATTGGTCTCAAAAATTCTCCGATGCCTCTCAAATTAACTTGAGAAAAAAAGGCACCATCACCCATACTATATTTGTCCGTCTATATCACATCCAAGGTGCATCCTTGCCAAGCAGGTTGCTATATGAGGAAAGGTCTTATTGCTACCATCTCGTCTCTCACGAGAGAACTTTCAAAATAAACTTTCATTCTAGATGGATCATAATGGAAGCACCATGGAAGAAGGATAAAACGTACGAGAGTCTAAACACCCATAAAGCTACAGTGAGGGAATGGGGTGGCTTGAAAATATTCCCTCTCTAAAAAATGCAATGGCCCATATAGACATGCCACTAAAAGTTGAACTCACCTTTCTATCTTAAAACTCTACTTCTCAATCCTTCTCTGAAACTATTTGTGCATTACCTCAGTCTCGAGACTTTAAAAATATCCCATCAAGCTCTTCGTAAAGTGTATAAAAATAGTAAGAGATTTCTATCACCCTACACTTAAAACCAATCCTTCCAAAAAAGAGCTATAGTAGTTCTACCACGCTTATTTTACACAACGCACGCATCCTGTGCTCTAGAGTAAATGGGAGCGATGAACCATTGATTTGTCAAAACGCTTATAAACTCATGGGCATATAAGTGATGAGGTAGTGTTATCAACGCTCCAAGCGGGATGCGCAACACATTTGTGAGATGACCAACGAGAGGGCTAGGTAGCTGGCGACTTTATCCTGATTGGACAATCAGTTTTGCTCAATGTCAGGAGGGAGAAAACCCATGGGTGGCAAATGGTGTGAGACAAAAACGCACAATCCAACCCTTTAAAAAAATTGAAGACAAAAAAGCTAACTGCTTTAGACAAAATCTTATTGCTATCATTGCGTCCATCACTAGAGCGATTTCAAAATAAACCTTTATTCTAGATGCTTAAAAATAAGCTAAAAAACATGTTGTTGGAGTTTGAAATTTGAAAACTGAGCTTTGCCTCTCTAAAATGCAAACTTCCCAATTCTTCCCTGAAACTAATCGTTTACGATCTTATTCCAGAAGCCCCAAAAAATCCTACAAACATAACCAAAAATAATCAAAGTCCTCTCCAAAATTTTCAGATATCCTCGTCTTTCAGAAAAAAACTGTCTTATATCTGCAATTTGGCTTGAGAAAAAACGGAACATCTCTATCCATAGATAAAAAATGGCGAGAAGGTGAAAAAAACGCTTCCAGCTTACCTCTATCTTAATATCATAAAAAAGCTACAAAACTTGCTTCCAATGAAAAACGCAAGCCAAACTCTTCGTCATGGCACACAATCTTTTTAAAGGGGCGGAAATCTTTAAGAAAAATCAACATTCTGGCGTGAGAAAAAGAAGGGCTGGCTTTTTGCTTTTGCAGCCATGGGTACTAATGTTTGAATGGAAGCTGGCAGTGGGGAAGGGGAAGTTATAGAGTGCGTGATCACTAAATTTTATCCCGCTATAGGAATATTGGGTTTTATAAGCTATAGAGAAGGTTATGTCGGGGGGGATGGGAAGCGCTCTTAAGTCTTAAAGATAAGAAATGATTTTAAGAAAATTTGCTCTTGCTCTTAGCTCGAAATATAAAATGTTATGATAGGCTTTTGATGAAAATGATGTTGTTTTGCGATAAAAAAGACAAACATGCATGGAGTGGAGGCTTTGCTAGCCTTTTGTCTTAAAAGACAAAACCTAAAATGCCTATGATCGTAACGATACCCCGATTATTTGCAAAGAGTGTTTTGTAAAGGGTAAAGCATTATGTTGGTAGCAAAAAGCCTGTAAAGAGAAAATGGTTATGGCATGTAAGAATAGTGCTCTTTTTTATTACGGCTGATCTATGAGCTCTAAGATATACATTGAGAGAGAATGTGCGGCATTAAAAGTTAAGCGCGCATGGTGAGGTTTGAGATTGATTAGTTCCAAATCTTTTTCTGAGCGGCCGTGCGCTGCACTTTTCTTGTTTCTTAAATTCATAGTACCACTAACGATTTGATACAGACCGGATGCGATCATTTTTAAGCCATTTTCATCTAGATCTTGACTTTTTAAGTCTTTTTCATCTAGATCTTGATTTTTTAAGTTTTCTTGCTTCATATCTTCGGGATGGGTCTTGGCTTTCTTAACGACTTGTTTCCATAAAGCGGGCAGATTATTACGGGCGTTTTCTGCATATGGGATAGAATGGTGGTCGAGATAAGCTTTGCAAGAGGCTTCCAACAGATTTGCTGCAAATAGAACCGCCCCCCTTGGATCTTTTTCTATATTTTCTAATGCTCTATTTATTTCGATTTCTACTGCTGAAAGTTTTTTCTCTGCAATAAGTTTTTTTAGCTCTTCTGTAGAGAGGAGACCTGCTTTTTGCAATTCTTGTGTGGAGGTCAGCTCATTCTTGATAATATGCCCTCCACGCTGATATCCCAAGTCATACTCCTTTAACTTTTCTAAAACTGTATGTTTATCTTTTTGTAACTGTAAAATTTTTTCATATAATGGTGGATTGAATCCGCTTGGGTCTGGGTCATAATATTCTTTTTCCAAAAAATCCCCAAGCAAGTTACCAAGGACTTCAAGTGGTTCTTCGCATTGAGAATTGATTGCACGTAGCCACGCTTTAACTTTTTGGATTTTTGTACCTTCTGGAACCTCAGGAGGAGCAAATGATGCAATAAACAAGTCATCTAACTCGTTATGCGTATAATGGTGCGCAAACATTGGAGGAAGTAGTCCAATGATTGCAGGAGGAATAGTGTTTTTCTGAGAGATTTTTTGCGGAGATGATAATTGCATTTTATGGCTTTATAATATCAAAAAGTGGTGTGTGGAGTGGTTTTTAGAATATGATTTTATTGCCTGACCTTGCATAGAAGGTCGCGCAACAATTTTGTGGCTTATATAAGATTTGTGAAAGAGAAATACTATATTGTGTTTTAATTTTTTCTCCTTTCATTGTTATAGCAGTGAGGGGGATGGATAATGTGTGATAATTCGAAAAATATAGAATGAGAATAGAAGTATAATTTTGTATTATTGTAACTGCAATAACATTCTTTATTGATAGATTGTTTATTGGAGAGAAGGAAGCAGGCAATACGCATAATCCCTGAAAGGAAGGCTTTGTGACAAGAATTTCAACAATGGTATATTACCAAATGTTGGCACAGTTCTTTACTTGTCAGAAAGAGCAGATGGGGTTCTTTGTTCGCATAACCGGTAGAGAGAACAAGTGGGTAGGGGATCGGTTTACCAATTTCGTTTATTCCGTTAAAGCTTACGGTTTTCTATAAAAAGGCTGTTTTCATTATATCCGCTGTTAATCTTGCACACTTGGTAGATGGAAATATAGACGTTTATCGTGTCTGTAAGGGAACTTGAAGCAATGAAGTTATGTGTAAAAGAGTTCTGAAAAGCTTCTTTTACCGTAAATTTTATAAGGAAAATTTAAAGGCGGGGAAATTTTAAGCAAATCTCAGAGCACACTGTAAAAGTAAAAAAACAGCCTTTTTAGAGATGGTTTGCTGTCTGTCATCGTGCTTCATGATTTTCAATATTTTTAAAAATTTTCCCCTCAATGAGAGAAGGCTTTTTTATTAAAGAGGAGAAGATTTGTGATGACA
Source organism: Bartonella sp. MR110HLJHH (assembly GCF_042194225.1). Taxonomy (NCBI): domain Bacteria; kingdom Pseudomonadati; phylum Pseudomonadota; class Alphaproteobacteria; order Hyphomicrobiales; family Bartonellaceae; genus Bartonella; species Bartonella sp. MR110HLJHH. Next base: position 3,879 of record NZ_JBHIMQ010000027.1, read on the forward strand.
GTTCACAATGGAATGGAGAGAGAGGCTGCTTTACCAGATGTTTTTGTCGCTTCATCTTCATTTGAACCTGTTGCGGTTATGCAAGCATAGCGATTCAAGGAGGTTTAAATGGGGTGAATAACATCACCAAGTTTGCAGCACAGTGCTATTTTCCACATCGCGATGCGTGGCAGAAGAGGGGCAGCATTTTGGCGGGCGGGGGCGGGATGCCATATTCTATGCTGGTGCTGTAGGGGTGTCTGTTAGTGTGTTTATGGGACTATTCCGCATTGAAACGCGTGCTTAATTTTCGTGGATATTTGCAAAGATACCAACAGAGAATCCCATATTTCAAGAGGTTTTGAGAGGTGTCCAAGAGCACAAAGGAAGCATGATGTTGATAAACACCCCACGTTACTGGAGATGGCCAAATTTTAGAGTTTAAGGAGCTTGTTGGTTTAGTGTTCTTTCATAAAAATAACGAAGGTTGTGGTCAAGGTCTCAGTGTGTTGGTTTCTCGAAAAGTGGTAAACTACTCTATGATCTTATAAGCCATTGAAAATGTTATTGAGAAGGCGTTCAAACAAAGCATATCATAAATCTGAGCCCTTTTCTTTATGCGATAAGGAGAGTGTGAGGCAAAACAGTAAAAATGCAGCGATATTGTTTGGGTGCCAAATGTATTCTCAATAGTTTATAATTTTCTTTTCTTAAATGTGCAGCTCTTTCTGGAAAATGTTCGACAATCTCTTAATCGTTTAATAAAAATTAAAATCGGTTATAAGGAAGAGCTTGTAAATTATAGAGTAGGAAAAAATTGCATTTTATAAACAATAGGGGAAGGCTGTTTCCATAGCCCAAACATTTTTTCAAGTTGTTATGGTATCTTTTTGAAGTACTTGATCGATAAAAGTTTGATAATTATCAGAAACAATATATTGGGTATTTTCTCCCAAAGCTTTGAAATATTCACGACCGCAATGGATTTTTGCTTCTTCCAGATCGTGCAACATGTCTTCGAAAATACTTCCTTTGCTTTCCACAACAAAATACAGTTTGTTTTGTCCATCTTTTACTTCAATAGAGGCGACTTCAATCTGCTTTATAAGCGTTTGTTCATAAGCATCGATGGAATCCAGCCTATATAGCATGTTGTGTTTATTATTTATTTGATACATTTAATCTAGAATGTAAATTGTGTTCGTATATTCAAACTAATATACTGGTATTGAAGCGGTGAGAGTGTTACTTTGTTGAGAATAGATAATTTGGTAGGTTGGTATTCCCTTTGTATCAGAGAAATTTCACCTTATTCTCTCATATTGTACGTGGATGAAATATTAACCGCATAATGCTCCCTCTTACATGAGATATAAGATTGATATGCTTTCCATATTAAGAAAAGTTGTTGATTGTAGCGGAATATGTTTCTGCGATATTCGTTTGGTTTAAATGGCAAAAATAGAGCAATAGTCGCATATTTGTTACGCTGTAACGCATATATATAATCTATGGAGTCAACACTTCATTTAAGAAATTTTTTAAAGAAAAAACATAAAAAAATAGAATTGTTGAAAAAAAATCTTTTATTTGAAGCTTGTTTCTCATGATTATAAAAGCTTTACGTGGATGTCGAAAAATTTGATTGTGCTGAAAAGCATGAAGAATCAAGAAAATTTTGCAAAAAAAAGCTGCATCATGTGTGCAGCTTTTTATGTGTTTGCTTTAGAGGTAGAAGTTTTAAAGCATGAAAGTATCCTTACGGCTTCTATAACCATAATAACCAAAAACACTGGAAACAATGGCGCCTACCAGACTTCCTAAAAAGCCCCACCATCCCATATTGGAGGCTGCTTTTGTAGCTTTAGTCGCAGTGTTTTTTACTCCCTTGATCGTATCCTCAAGTTTGTCCGAGAGTGTTTCTGCCTGTTCTTCAAGGGCTTTGATGGCTTTTTCGGTTTTTTCCTCGGCGCTTTGATAGAGTTGAACGGCACGGTTTACTGCTGTTTGTGCGTCCGAACGGGTCATGCCATCTTTTATGAGGGCATTGATGATATCACTTCGATCAAATTTTGTCGTGAGATCTTCTACACGATCAGACAGGCGTTCACCAAGATTTTTTAAAGTAGTGCGATAGTGAGAAGGATCATTTTTGAAAGCTGTGATCGCAGAACCAATATCGTTGAGTGCTGCTTGATAGGTTTG
>NZ_JBHIMQ010000028.1:0-5941 GCF_042194225.1 Bartonella sp. MR110HLJHH
TTAGCGCGTGCCCGTTGAATGGCGTGGGCAACCGCACGACCAGTGGCCACAGGATCACGGGCACCATTGACATGCACCGTGACATTTTGATTGTGGGTGATGGGGGAGCGCTCTTTGCCTCTTTGTTCTCTCACAGAGTAATTGGCATGCCCCGCCCCCGCAAATTGTGCAATCGGTTGAATGGCTGTTGTGCCTCCCAAAAAACTTGGCAAATGGAAAAGGTCTGATAAATCAACGCTGCCAATCCATTCTCTGATGCGGCTTGGCAAAGATTTAAAAAATCACTCAACCTTGTGATGGGTACCCATAAAACCATCAACAATCAGGGTAAAACCGCGTACAATGCGTAAAGTCATGCCTCACTCCTTGCTGCTTTGCGATAAGTTTCAAGCGTATCGCCAAAAGTGTGCATCATTTTCTTTTGGATATCTTCAGTAAGCCAATCAAATATGCGCTATTGCACCGGCTACCGAAACTTAAATCTCCTAAAGGTGGCACTTCTTCTGCATCAAACTCCACCCGAAACTGTCCTAATTGTAAAATACTGTTGCAATTTAAATCGCGATCAAACCAAACCCGCCCCCCAGCAGTGCACCCCGCGCAATAAGATCATCAAGAAACTGCGTGAGAGAGCGGGTAATAGCAATGACATAGTGAGCAGTCAGATTCTCGTCATTAGCCCAAGGGCTAAAACTGTTAGTGATAGTTTTTTCAACGCTGCACAGGTGCACACTACATTGACAAAGCGCCAGAGTAGATCACTGGAGGTGGTATGATTTCCCCATAAAATGCGTCCATTGGCGGCAATTTTTCCATGCGCATTTTGGCTAAGCCGTGCTGGAATAAAGGTCGCAATATCGGCTTGGTTGAGGCGATTTGCCTCATGATCGATTTCGCCATCAAAATAGCTAATCGGGCGTGCTGTCCCTAAAATGCCATGCACATCTTGGTTGGAGGGAGACCAAAAAACACCGCCCCTTTGCTTATCACGTTTGATAAACATGGCGGCAGCAAAGGGACTTGCCGGTTTAATGCTCCATCCACCATCACTATTTGCCACCCGTACAAAGGGATCAATCAAATAACAAAAATGCAACAATTAAATTTCCCCCTGAAGATATAGCAGAACTCGCGGCGGAGCTTTATAAAAAGTTACAAGAGCTTATTCAAGACATCAACGACAGTGAAGAAATAGAGCATACCTTGCCTCTTTTTAAAATTGCATTTAAAACATCAAATAGAGGTTAAAAAAACACTCAAGAACGACACAAATCCAACCTAACCATCATTAAAAATGGAAAATGAAGGTGCCTTTCTCCTTACATTAAGATTTTTAATAACAATTTGTTTTTAAAATATCATATCTTTTTTCGCTTTTTGGGCTGATTTGGGAGCGAACTTCACAATTTATAGATTTTTTTCAAAGGGTCTTCAAAGGCGGCTTTCTAGGCTTCCACAGAGTTTTTTTAATCCTCAAAGCCTTTTCCTATTTTTTCCATTGAATCACAGATTTTTCTCATTTTTAGATGTAAAAATCCATTTTGATAAAATGTGCATTTAATGGTGAAAATTAGTCATAAAAAAATCATAAATTCCCACCCAATCTCACCTATTCCCACTTAAAAAACTCCTGTCAAACGACAAGCTTTCTTTTTTGTATATTCACAGCAGCATAGATACTGCTATTCTTTATTGCTCATTTCCTCTTTTCTGGTTTCTTTTTTAATATCTTCTCCATTATTTTCTTTCTTGTGATAATTCAATAAAGTTTATCTCTAAATAATGCACAATAATAACACTATGATATACAATAAAAAATTACAAATAAATTTTAATATCTTCATATTATTTTATAAATTTTTAATAAATTAGTGATTTAAATATTTTAATTTTTAATATTATAAAATAATTTTTATTTATAATTTAGTTTTATTTTTATTCATAATGAATAATAAAATAGATTTACAGTAAAAACATTACGTATTTTATTATAAAATTTATAATTATACTTTACACAAAAATAAAAATAATCTATTTGTCTCAAAGTAGAAAACCATTCATTTGATATCCTTCTTATAAGCGGGGGCGGAATGCGTGGGGCTTATAAGTTAAGGAAAATATCTAAATGTATAAAAAATCTCTGTTACTCTGTACAGCGGCTATGACTGTTACGCTGTTTGGCACCCATTTCAACGCATATGCTGCTAACAATGTTCTTAAAAATGATGCAAAAGGTACAATAACGACTGCCACTTCAGGCAGTTCCTATGATGCAATTGAAGCAACAAATGGTGGCGCAATCAAGGGTGAAAATTTAATAGTAACCTCTCCTGATCCTGAAAAATTCAGCACTGGTGTAGCGTCGAAAGATTCGGGCAGTGAAATTACGTTAACGGGCACAACAACCATTGAAAAAGTTAAGGACGGACTTTCTGCAGAAAAAGGCGGTAAAATCACCAGCGAAAATTTAATAATAAATGGAACCAATATTGGTTTAGTAGCCCAAGATTCTGGTAGCAAGATTGAGTTAACGGGTACAACAACCATTGAAAAAATGACTAACGGGCTTCGGGCAGTAGGCGGTGCAGCAATTACTAGCAACGCTTTAACGATAACCCTTAATGAAGCTGGAGAATCTAATGTTGGTGTGTACGTCCAAGATGCTAATAGCAAGATTGAGTTAAATGGAAAAACAACCATTAAAAACGCCACAAACCATGGTCTTATGGCAGTAAATGGTGCAATCGTTAGTAAAGATTTAACACTAACTGGTGCTGCAACCCAAGGAACAAGTATTGGTATAGGGGCCTACTCACCTAATAGCAAGATTGAGTTAAATGGAAAAACAACCATTGAAAAATTCAAAAATGGCCTTGTAATGAACAATGGAGCGGCAATCAAGATAGATGGCGCTTCCATTACAGCTTCTGAAATTGGTGCTTCTTTCAACGGTAGTAAGAACAACGAAACCACGCTAGAAAATGTGAACATATCGAGCGGTAACGATGGCACATTGATGGATAAGGGAATAAGTGCCGAAAAAAGCACTGTGGCTTTAAACAATGTAACCGTCACTCAAGCAAACACAGGCATATTTGCAAATGATCACTCCACAATAACAGTCTCTGGAGGATCATTCGATGGAAAAACTGATGGGGTATATGCTAAAGAAGGCAGCACCATTAATTTAACCGGCGATGCTAAAATTACATCAACTGATGGTTATGGACTCCATGCAGAAGGCTCAGGGTCTAAGATCACTAAGGAGAAAGAAACCGTAACTGGGAAACAAGCTGCATTATTTGCAGAAAAAGGCGGACAGATTGATGTCACGGACGTTACTTTAACAACAACAGACGGCAGCGGAACTGGTGCAAAAGCCGATGGCGCTGACAGCATGATTACATTAAAAGGCAAAACAACCATTAAAAAAGTTACTAACGGGCTTCAGGCAGTAGGCGGTGCTGCAATTACTAGCAAAGATTTAACGATAACCCTTAATGAAGCTGGAGAATCTAATGTTGGTGTGTCCGTCCAAGACTCTAATAGCAAGATTGAGTTAAAGGGAAAAACAACCATTAAAAACGCCACAAACCATGGTCTTATGGCAGTAAATGGTGCAATCGTTAGTGAAGATTTAACACTCATTGGTTCTGCAACCAAAGGAACAAGTATTGGTATAGGAGCCTACACACCTAATAGCAAGATTGAGTTAAATGGAAAAACAACCATTGAAAAATTCAAAAATGGCCTTGTAATGAACAATGGAGCGGCAATCAAGATAGATGGCGCTTCCATTACAGCTTCTGAAATTGGTGCTTCTTTCAACGGTAGTAAGAACAACGAAACCACGCTAGAAAATGTGAACATATCGAGCGGTAACGATGGCACATTGATGGATAAGGGAATAAGTGCCGAAAAAAGCACTGTGGCTTTAAACAATGTAACCGTCACTCAAGCAAACACAGGCATATTTGCAAATGATCACTCCACAATAACAGTCTCTGGAGGATCATTCGATGGAAAAAATGATGGGGTATATGCTAAAGAAGGCAGCACCATTAATTTAGACGAAAAAGCTGCGGTTACATCATCTGATGGTTCTGGACTTCATGCAGAAGGTTCAGGAGCAAAAATCACGAAGACGGGAGGAACTGTCAGTGGAAAACAAAATGCATTATTTGCAGAAAAAGGTGGACAGATCGATGTCACGGATGTTGCTTTAACAACAACAGATAGCACTGGAACTGGCGCAAAAGCCGATGGCGCTAACAGCGTCATTACATTAAAAGGCACAACAACCATTGAAAAAGTTATAAACGGCCTTGATGTACAAAATGGAGCTACAGCCAAGATGACCGGTGGTTCTATTGCTGCTTCTCAAATAGGTGCTCTTTTCAACGCTAGCGGAAGTGATGAAAATAAAAACACGCTGGAAGATGTAACAATATCGAGCGGTAACGATGGCACATTGATGGATAAGGGAATAAGTGCCGAAAAAAGCACTGTGGCTTTAAACAATGTAACCGTCACTCAAGCAAACACAGGCATATTTGCAAATGATCACTCCACAATAACAGTCTCTGGAGGATCATTCGATGGAAAAACTGATGGGGTATATGCTAAAGAAGGCAGCACCATTACTTTAAACAACAATGTTACAGTCGCATCATCTAATGGTAATGGACTCCGTGCAGATGGTTCAGGATCTAAGATCACAATGGCAGGAGGAAAAGTAACAACAATAGGGGATGCGCTAGTTGCATTATTTGCAGAAAAAGGCGGACAAATTGACGCCACGAATGTTGCTTTAACAACAGATGGCAAAGGAACCGGTGCAGAGGCCATTGGTCCTGATAGCAGAATTGAATTGCATGGCGATACAACAATTAACAATACTTGGAACGGTCTTGGAGCAATCCTTGGTGGTAAAATTACCAGTGAAAATTTAACCGTAGTCGGTGGTGAAGTAATTGATCAAGACCCCAATGAAAAACGATCTGGTGTATGGACAGGGGACTCTGGTAGTGAAATTCAGTTAACGGGAAAAACAACCATTCAAAATGTTGATGAAGGTCTTTATGCTGATAGTGGGGGTAAAATCGTTAGCGGAGATTTAACAATAACCGGTGGTAAATCCACAGAACCAACCGTTGGTGTAAACATTTGGGAGCCCGATAGTGTAGTTGAATTAAATGGCAAAACAACCATTCAAAATGTTGATGCTGGTCTTTTTGCTGTTGAAGGTAGTACAATTAAAACGAGCAATGGCACTATTGATACTAATTCTGAAGGTCTAGATACCCAATCCGACACTCCTCCAAATGGGAAGAAAAACAAAATAGAAGCAAAAAAAGCTGCACTGGTTGTAATAAATGGCGGACATATTGATCTGACAGATATTTCTGCCACAGCAGAAGTTGCCGGTTTACAATTCGCAACTTTCTCTGATAATGATCCAAATGGCCCAGATTACCCACAAAAATATCATAGCAATGAGATCAATCTGACCAATGCAGAGATTCATGCTGAAAATGATACTGGTATTCTCGTTGGAGCTTTTGTTGAAAAAAGCATCGAAGATGCGGCAGCCCCATCAATCGGCACAGTCAATCTTAAAAAATCAGAAGTTCATGCGGACGTATTATTAGGAGATGGTATTTTTTGGGACAAAACGTCATGGAAAGATAAAGATTTGTGGGATGGTAAAGAGGTTAAAGCGATCTCCAACGGCACCTTCACATTAAGCGCTGATCAGTCTACTTTAGAGGGCAGAGCGAATATTGCTCAAGACAGAAATGTACACTTTGATCTGAAAAACGATACAACATGGACGTTGAAAATCAGCAAAAACGAAAAAGATAATGATGGCAATCTGCTTGATATTGCTCAAAGATCTCGTTCTGATATTTCCACGCTTAGTCTTGATAATAGCTCCATT